>DASUDN010000090.1:0-5101 GCA_036275595.1 Moraxellaceae bacterium | reverse complement strand
GGCTCCTCCAGCGTCTTCAGCAGGGCGTTGAAGCTGCTGTTGGAAAGCATGTGCACTTCGTCGATGAGGTAGACCTTGTAGCGGCCCCGCGTCGGCGCGTACTGCACGTTGTCGAGCAGCTCGCGCGTGTCCTCGACCTTGGTGCGGCTGGCGGCGTCGACCTCGATCAGGTCGACGAAGCGGCCCTCGTCCACCTCGCGGCAGGTGGGGCAGACGCCGCAGGGCTCTGAGCTGATGCCGGTCTCGCAGTTCAGGCACTTGGCCAGGATGCGGGCGATGGTGGTCTTGCCGACCCCGCGGGTGCCGGTGAACAGGTAGGCGTGGTGCAGGCGGTCCTGGTCCAGCGCGTTGATGAGGGCGCGCGCCACGTGCTCCTGGCCGACCAGCTCGCGGAAGCTGCGGGGCCGGTACTTGCGGGCAAGAACCTGATAGCTCATGGGAAGTTCCCGGACAGACAGGGCCCAGGGCGGGCCAAAAGAACGCCTATCGTAGCGAATGGGGCCAGCCGGCAGAAGCGGCAAACGGCGACGATGCGTCGGCGGTCACGCCCGCGGGTGCGCCCCGTCCCGGCCGGGGGCGGCGCCGGCACCGTTTGGTAGCAAAAATGCCCAGGGAGATGCATTGAGGCCGGACGGAGGGCGCCGCTAGGGTGGAGGACACACCAGCGGGAGCCGGAGTCCATGGCACAGGGAGTAATGGCGCAGACCGCCCAGTACGTGTCACGGGTGGCCAACGAGACCTATGGCCTGTCGCGGCGCATCATGCCCGAGCAGCCCTGGTGGCACACCCTGGACCCCTCATTCTACAAGTTCCCCGACGACTTCTACCTGGACCTGCCCACGCAGTTCCTGGTGAACGGCACCGCCCGGGTGGACAAGGCCATCCGCACCGTGAGCGCCAGCATCGTGCTGGGGGCCGCCCTCCCGCTCATCCTGCGCGAGGGCCGCCTCGGACGCGACATGGCGCAGTGGGGCTTCTACCAGGAACTGGCCGAGCGCCGGAACCCGGCCCTGTTCTTCCCGCGGCCGCAGCAGGCCGTGACCATGCAGAGCCGGCTGGCCGGGCGCCTGGACTACCGGCCCAGCGAGGGCGCGGTCGAGGTCCTGTCCTTCGAGAGCCACTTCGAGCCGGTCAACCCGGCCCTTCGCGCCGACTACCTGCGCCACGAGCACAACCGCGTCGCCTGGGCCCAGCACTGGCGCCACGACGGGCCGCCCCGCCCCACCATCTGCCTGGTGCACGGCTTCATCGCCGACCCCTACTGGCTGAACGCGCGCGTCCTGGCGCTGCCGCGCTTCTACCAGATGGGCTACAACGTGCTGCTCTACACCCTGCCCTTCCACGGCCCGCGCGCGGGGCCGCACGCGCCCTTCAGCGGACATGGCTACTTTTCCTACGGCCTGGCGCACGTCAACGAGACCATCGCCCACGCCGTGCACGACTTCCGCCTGTTCCTCAACTACCTGGAAATGACCGGCACGCCCCGCTTCGGGGTGACCGGCATCTCCCTGGGCGGCTACACCGCGGCACTGCTGGCCGCCGTCGAGGACCGCCTGCACTTCGCCGTGCCCAACGTGCCCGTGGCCAGCATTCCCGACCTGCTCATGGAATGGTTCCCCATCGGCGCCCTGGTGCGCATCGGCCTGCGCATGTCGGGCCTGGACCTGCGCACGCTGCGCCACGCCAACGCCGTGGCCAACCCGCTCACCTACCCGCCGCTGCTGCCGCGCGAGCGCCTGCTGCTCATCGGCGGCGCCGGCGACCGCTTTGCCCCGCCCAAGCACGTGCGCCTGCTCTGGGACCACTGGAACCGCCCGCGCCTGCACTGGTTCCCCGGCAACCACCTGCTGCATTTCGACCAGGGGCGCTACCTGCTCGAGATGGAGGATTTCCTGCACGAGATCGGCTTCGACCGGCCCTGACCGCGCCGCCGCCAGTCCGCGCCCGCCGGCCATTGGCTTCGCCGCGCGGCATGCTAGGCTGCTCGCATCGATGTCAGGTAAGGCGCCATGGCCACCATTCTTCCCTTCCGCAAGCCCGTCAAGGAGAAAGGGCTCTGCCAGCACGGCTTCCACAAGTGGAAGATCCGCCAGGACAAGCAGTTCGACGTGCAGCAGGGCCGGCTCGTCACCGTGTACCGGTGCGAGCGTTGCGGCGAGCAGAAGGTCAAGGCGCACTGAACCCACCCCTGCCACGGAGCCCCGCATGAAAGCCGGCTTTTCCCAGGACTATCCCGCCACGCCCGACAGGCTGTGGCAGGTCTTCGGCCAGCCCGACTATCCGCATCGCAAGTACAAGGCCCAGGGCATCACCGCCTACAAGGTGGTGCAGTTCGACGCCAGTCCCGACCGCATCAGCCTGGACCTGGAGCGCACCCTCTCGGTGCCGCCGGAGCGCATTCCCTCCTTCGCCCGCCGCCTGCTGCACCCGGAGCAGGTGCTGCACTACATCTCGCACTGGCGGCGCGACGCGGCCGGCCTGGCCGATTTCGACCTGGAGATCAGGGCGCCCGGCCTGCCCCTGCACATCACCGGCACCGGCGAACTGCGCCAGACCGGGCCGGCCAGCTCGCGCCTGTCCATCACCTTCGACGTGCGCGTGCCGGTGCCCCTGGTCGGCGGCAAGGCCGAGCAGATGGTGGCGTCCTTCATCGAGAAGTCCTTCCACGACGACCACGCCTTCACCCTGCAATTCCTGAAGGAAGCGGGCTGACATACGCCGCGACAGCGGCTTACCCCCATGAAGAGCAGCGACAGCCGCCCTCCCCAATGAAAAAGGCGCGAACTTCGCGCCTTTTTCATTGGGGAGGGCGAACGTCGCCCGGAAAGCAGGTTCAGGCCTCGGCCGTCGCCTTGCGCGCGCCGGCGCGGGTCTTGTGGGCCGCGGCGCAACGCACCACGTTGTAGTCGTCGCGATTGAGCTTGCGCGTCTCCAGCCAGAACTTCCAGGTCGAGAACGGCCACAGCACGAAGTTGCCGCCCTCGGCGCTCTGGTACCAGCCCTTGCAGCCGGTGGTCCACACCGTGCCGGCGAAGCCGTCCTGCACCTTGCGGTTGAAGGCGTCCTGGGCCTCCTGCTTGACGTCGATGTAGTCGGCGCCGCTGTCCTTCACGGTCTGGATCGCCTCCATGATCATCTTCGCCTGCGCCTCGATCATGAACACGATGGAGTTGTGGCCCAGGCCGGTATTGGGACCGACCAGCTGGAACAGGTTGGGGTAGCCGGCGGTGAACACGCCATAGTGCGAGGTCGCCAGGTCCTTCCAGTCGTCGATCAGGCGGCGACCGCCCAGGCCGGTGACCGGGAAGTCCTTCATGTAGACGCGCGGGTCGACCACGAAGCCGGTGCCCAGGATGATGCAGTCGGCCGGGCGCTCGACACCGTCGCGGGTGACCACGCTGTGCTCGCGGACCTCCTTGATGCCCTCGGTCACGAGCTCCACGTTCTCGCGGTTGAACATGGGATACCACTTGTTGGAGATCAGCACGCGCTTGCAGCCGATGGTGTAGTCCGGCGTCAGCTTGCGGCGCAGGACGGGGTCCTTGACCTGCAGCTTGATGAAGGTCTCGGCGATGCCCTGGAAGAAGCGCGCCAGGGACGGATGGATGATGGGCCACACGCGCGACTCGTTGGTCCAGTACAGGCGGGCGCGGTGCAGCTTGCGCAGCAGCGGGAAGCGCTCGAACACCGACTGCTCGATCTTCCCGTAGCGGCGGGTGTCGCGCGGGATGACCCAGGCCGGCGTGCGCTGGAACACGTAGAGCTGCTTCACGTCCGGGGCGATTTCCGGGCAGTACTGGATGGCGGAACCGCCGGTGCCGATGGACACCACGTTCTTGCCGTGCAGGTTGTAGCTGTGGTCCCACTGCGCCGAGTGCATGACCTTGCCCTTGAAGCTCTCCAGCCCCTTGATGGGCGGAATGGCGGGCACATGCAGCGGCCCCGAGGCCAGCACGAAGTAGCGGCAGTCGATGGTGTCGCCCGCCTTGGTGGTCAGCGTCCAGCGGCCGGTGTCGTCATTGAAGTGGGCCGCGCAGACTTCCTGGCCGAAGCGGATGAAGGGGCGCAGGCCGTACTGGTCCGTCACGTCCAGCATGTAGTTGTGGATCTGGCGCCAGTCGGCGTAACGGTGCGTCCAGTTCGCCTTGGTGGCGAACGAGTAGGAATAGAGGTGGGACTGCACGTCGCAGGCGGCGCCGGGATAGGTATTGAAATACCAGGTGCCGCCGATGTCCTCGCCCTTCTCGAGGACCACGAAGTCGTCGATGCCCGCCTCGCGCAGCTTGATGGCCTGGCACAGGCCGCCGAAGCCGGCGCCCAGGATGGCAACTTCCACGCGCTGTATCTTGGGATGAATCGGGGCCTTGCTGGTCATGTCGTCTTCTCCATGTGATCGGTTTGGAGAAGCGAGTCTCGCCAATAAAATGCAAAACGCATTTGATCCATATCTAACAAACAGCAGAGTCGGCCCGAACTGACGGATTTCTGGCACCTGTTGCTGGCATACTGAAAAGTTTTTTCGAACTCACAAATAAAAACGGCCCGCAAGGCGGGCCGTTTTCCACTGCTGCTTTGCCGTCCTGGCACGGACGCCGCCGGCCACGTTCTTTCAGGGGACGAGGCCGGCGCGCCACTCAGCGCCTCACGCCGTCTCCAGCGTCTTCTTCGGCGAGGTCAGGCGCTGCGAGGCGATGCCGAACACATAGTCGGCGGCCTTCGCCTTGCGCGTGTCCAGCCAGAATTTCGCGGTGGTATAGGGCCACAGCGCCGTGTTCTTGCCGTCGGCCTGCTGGTACCAGCTCTTGCAGCCCGAGGTCCACACCGTGCCCTGCATGTCGCGCTGCACCTGCGCGTTGAAGGCGCGCTGCACTTCCGGCTTCACGTCGACATAGTCGGCACGTTTCTGCGCCGCCAGCCTCATGCAGTCCATGATCAGGTTCATCTGCGACTCGATCATGAAGATGATGGAGTTGTGGCCCAGGCCGGTGTTGGGGCCGACCAGCTGGAACATGTTGGGGAAGCCGGTGACCGTGGTACCGAGATAGGCCTCGGAGGCGTTCTTCCAGTCCTGGCGCAGGTCGCGGCCACCCAGGCCGATGAC
>DASUDN010000089.1:0-32609 GCA_036275595.1 Moraxellaceae bacterium | reverse complement strand
GCGCGCCGGGGGTGAGCGCTGGGCCGTGCTCGTCAACGAATTCGGCAAGGTCGGCATCGACCAGGCCGTGCTGGGGGGCGAGGGCATCGCCATCAAGGAAGTGCCGGGCGGCTGCCTCTGCTGCGCCAACCAGCTGCCGCTGCAGGTGGCGCTGTCGCAGCTGCTGGCGCGGGCGCGGCCGGACCGCGTCCTCATCGAGCCGACCGGGCTCGGGCATCCGGCGCGCGTGCTGGAGACGCTGCGCGAGGCGCACTGGCGCGAGGCGCTGGACGTGCGCGCCACGCTGACGCTGGTCGATGCGCGCGAGCTGGCCGACCCGCGCGTGCGCGCGCACGAGACCTTCAATGCGCAGGTGGAGGCGGCGGACGTGCTGGTGTTCAGCAAGGACGACGTGCTGTCGGAGGCGGAGCGGGAGCGCGCGCGCGAGTTCGCGGCCGGCCTGCTGCCGCCCAAGGCGCACGTGGTGTTCATGGCGCGGGGCGCGCTGCGGGGGGAGTGGCTGGACCTGCCCGGGCGCGCGCTGCCGCCGCGGCGCTCGCTGCTGCATGTGCCGCCGGCGGCGGGGGCGGAAGTGGCGGCGCCCGGCATCGTGCCACCGTTCCATTACAGCGAGCAGCTGCCGGAGGCGGCGCTGGCGGGCTGGGTGTTTCCGCCGGACTGGGTGTTCGCGCACGATGCCCTGCTGGACGCGCTGTTCGGCCTGCGCGACACGCTGCGCGTGAAAGGCGTGTTCCACACGGAGAAGGGCTGGATCTTCTTCAATGCCACCCGCCACGACACCGCGGTCAACAGCGAGGCGCCGCGCGGCGACAGCCGCCTCGAGGTGATCGCGCCGGCGCCGCTGGACTGGGCCGCGCTGGAGGCGGCGCTGCTGGCGGCCCGCGGCGCGGGCGCCGCCTGAGTCAGGCCGCCGGCGTGGCGCGGCGACGCGCAGCGACGACGAGCAGCAGCGCGCACAGCGCCAGCGCCGGCAGGCTGCCCACCCGCATGAAGGGCGTGTGCCCGCGGTAGCCGTGCACGTCGGCGCGCAGCACCAGGCGCTCGAACTGCGGCGCCTGCTCGCGCACGCGGCCGCGCGCGTCGATGATGGCGGAGATGCCGTTGTTGGTGGCGCGGATCACCTCGCGCCCGTTCTCCAGGGCGCGCATGCGCACCATCTGGAAGTGCTGGTGCGGGCCCATGGTGGAGCCGAACCAGCCATCGTTGGAGATGGTGGCGAGGACGTCGCTGCGCGCGGCGATGTGGCGCACGAGGTCGGGATAGGCGACCTCGTAGCAGATCATGGGGCCCAGGGCCATCTTCTGCACCGTGAGCGGCGCCTGTTCGGGCGGGCCCTCGGTGAAGCTGGTCATGGGCATGTCGAAGAAGGGCAGGGTGCCGCGCAGCCACGCCTCCAGCGGGATGTATTCGCCGAAGGGCACCAGGCGCTGCTTGAAGTAGACGCCGCTGCCTTCGCCGCTGGCGTAGATGGCGTTATAGATCCAGAACTGCCGGCTGACGTCGTCGACCTCCAGCCAGGGGATGCCGGTGACGAAGGCACTGTGGCCGGCGAGGGCGTTGTCCTCCATCTCCTCCATGTCCTTGACGGCCTCGTGGTAGAACATCGGCACGGCCGCTTCCGGCCAGATCACGAGGTCGCGGCCCCACTCGGCCTTCGACAGCTGGCGGAAGATGTCGACGGTCTTGTCGCGCCATTCCAGCTGCCACTTGGATTCCTGCGGGATGTTGCCCTGCACGATGCTCACCGACAGCGTCTCGCCGGTGGGACGGGTCCACTGCACCTGCTGCAGGGCGAAGCCCGCGGCCCAGAGCGCGGCGGCGACTGCCAGTGCCGGCCAGGCGCGCCGGTCGGAGGCGGTGCGCACCAGCGCCAGGGCCGTGAAGACGGCGATCAGGCTGATGCCGAACACGCCGGTGACGGGGGCATAGCCAGCGAGGGGCGTGTCGATGAAGGCGTAGCCGGTGAACAGCCAGGGAAAGCCGGTGAGCAGCCACGACCGGATCCATTCGCCCAGCACCCACAGCGCCGGCAGCGCGAGCAGGGGGGCGCGCGCGAGGCGGAAGCGCGCGAAGGCCCAGCCCAGCAGACCGTAGAACAGCGCCATGAAGGCGGCGAGCCCGGCCACCATGGGCGTGGCCAGCCATGGCGGCGTGTAACCGTAGTCGTGCACGGACACGTACAGCCAGTAGGTGCCGAAACCCCACAGGCCGAAGCCGTGGCACCAGGCCAGGAAGGCGGTGCGGCGCACGTCGTGGCCGCGCAGCAGCTCGCCCGCCAGGCCGATGCCCACCAGCGCCAGCGGCCACAGGTCGAAGGGAGAGAAGGCGAAGGGCGTCAGCACGCCCAGGGCGAGCATGGCCCAGGGCAGCTGGGGGTGGCGGCGGAGTTGTTCGAGCAGGTCGTGGAAGCGGGGCATGGCGTCGTCGTCTGCCGGTCGGGAGCGGCGCCGCCCGCACCGCGCGGGCGGCGGTCGCCGCCGCCGACGGGGCGGGTTTATTTCCGGGGTTCGACCTTGAGCAGGCGGATGGCGCGCGAGTCGGCGGCCAGTACGGTGAACTTGAGGTCGCCGAGGGTGATCTCCTCGTCGCGCTCCGGCAGCCGCTCGAAGGCATTCATCAGGATGCCGCCGATGGTGTCGAAGTCATCGTTGCTGAACTCGCTGCCGAAGTGCTCGTTGAACTCGGCGATGGGCGTGATGGCCTTGACCGAGAACTCGCGCGGCGCGATCTCGCGGATCAGCACGTCCTCGTCCACCTCGAAGTCATGCTCGTCGTCGATGTCGCCGACGATCTGCTCCAGCGCGTCCTCCAGGGTCACCAGGCCGGCGATGCCGCCGTACTCGTTCACCACGATGGCCATGTGGTTGCGCTTGGAGCGGAATTCCTTGAGCAGGCGGTCGAGATGGGTGGATTCCGGCACGAAGAACACCGGGCGCAGGAAGTCCTTGAGGTCGAAGCGTTCGGCGCGCTCGGGGTGGACGAGCTTGAGCAGGTCCTTGGCGAAGAGGATGCCCACCACCTCGTCGGAGTTGTCGGCGTCCAGCACCGGGAAGCGCGAGTGCGCCGACTCGATGAGGATGGGCAGGAACTCCTTCGGCTGCATGTCCGAGCGCACCGCCACCATCTGCGCGCGCGGGATCATGATCTCGCGCACCTGGCGCTCGGAGACCTGCAGCGTGGACTCGATGATGCGCAGCGCGTCCGGGTCCAGCAGGCCGCGTTCGCCGGCGTGCTGGATCAGCTCCGCGAGGTCCTCGCGGTTCTGCGGTTCGCCGCTCAGGGCGTGGGTGAGGCGGCTCAGCCAGGATCGGGGCGCTTCGCCCGTAGGTCGACCTTCGCTCATGATGGGGGTGTTCCCTCTGTCTCTCGTTTCGGTCCGCTTCGTGCGGGCTCTCTATTCATACGGGTTGGCAATGCCGAGGCCGGCCAGCGCGCGGATCTCCCGCGCCTCCATGTCCTCCGCCTCGCGGTCGTCGAGATGGTCGAAGCCGAGCAGGTGCAGCACGCCGTGCAGGGTCAGGTGCGCCCAGTGGTCGCGCAGCGCCTTGCCCTGCTCCGCCGCCTCCGCCACCACCACGGGCACGCACATCACGAGGTCGCCCAGCGGCAGCACCTCGAGCTGGTCCTTGAGGAAGTCGGGCAGCTCGCTGGGAAAGGACAGCACGTTGGTGGGCTTGTCCTTGCCGCGGAAGTCGCGGTTGAGCTGCCGGCTCTCGGCGGCGTCGACCAGGCGCACGGTGATTTCCACCGGCGCGGCATGACCCGCCTCCTCGAGCGCGGCGTCGGCCCAACGCGTGAAATCGTCCACGCCCGGCAGGTCGGCCGCCTCGTGCGCGAGCTGAAGGTCGATGAGGGTGGTGCTGGCGGGTTGCATGCGGGTCACGCCTGCGGCTCGTCGCCCAGGCCGCTGTCGGCGGCGAGGTCGGGCGGCGTGGCGGGGGTGGGCAGGGTCACGGGGGCGGCGGGGCGCACGGGACGAGTCTTCGCGGCGTCGTGCGCCTCGTAGGCCTCGACGATGGCCTGCACCAGGCGGTGGCGCACCACGTCGCGCGAGCTGAAGCGGGTGATGTGGATGCCCTTGACGTCGTGCAGCACGCGCAGGGCATGGGCGAGGCCCGATTCCTGGCCGCGCGGCAGGTCGACCTGGGTGATGTCGCCGGTGATCACCGCCTTGGAGCCGAAGCCCAGGCGGGTCAGGAACATCTTCATCTGCTCGGGCGTGGTGTTCTGGCCCTCGTCCAGGATGATGAAGGCGTTGTTCAGGGTGCGGCCGCGCATGTAGGCCAGCGGCGCCACCTCGATGACCTGCTTCTCGATGAGCTTGGCCACGCGCTCGAAGCCCAGCATCTCGTAGAGGGCGTCGTAGAGCGGGCGCAGGTAGGGATTGATCTTCTCGGTGAGGTCGCCGGGCAGGAAGCCGAGCTTTTCGCCCGCCTCCACGGCGGGGCGCACCAGCAGGATGCGGCGGATCTCGTCCTTCTCGAGCAGGTGCACGGCGGCGGCCACGGCCAGGTAGGTCTTGCCGGTGCCGGCGGGGCCGACGCCGAAGCTGATGTCGTTGGCCAGCAGGGCCTCGACGTAGCGCTTCTGGTTCTCGCCGCGGGCGCGCACGGCGCCGCGCTTGGTATACAGCGCGACCTCGCCGTCGGCGCCCTCGGCGCTGGCGCTGCCGGCGTCGTCGTCATCCAGGGTGGCCAGCAGCATGTGCACGGCCTCCGCGTCCAGGTGCTCGCGCTGGCCGGTCTCGGCGTAGAGGGTCTCGAGGACATTGACGGCGGAGTTGACCGGGCCGGCGGGGCCCTCCACGCGGAACTGGTTGCCGCGGCTGTGCACGGACACGCCGAGCCGCTGCTCGATGAGCTTGATGTGCTCGTGGAACTGCCCGCTGAGCTCGCTGAGGCGGCGGTGATCGTTGGGTTCCAGCGTCAGCTGGCGGCGGGAGAGGGCACTGGTGTTCAAGCTGGGACTGACGGCTCCAATCGGGGGGACAGGATAGCGTAAAGGGCGGCAGGCCGTCAGCCGCCATGGCGGCGGCGGCCCCGCCCCGGGGCGCCTTGTCCCGGGGAGATGGAGCCGCGCTACCCCGGTTTCAAGGGGGGAAAGCCGCGCGCCGGCCGGGTGGCCGGCGCACGCCACGGGCTCAGGCGGGGCCCGGCGGCTCCCGCGGCGGAGGCGGCCCGCCGGGCGGGGGGGGCTCCCGCGGCGGAGGAGGCTGCCGGCGCCCGTGGCTGCGCCCGCTCCGGGCGCCGGGCAGGCGCGGCACCAGCAGGCCCGCCATGCGCGCCTGCAGGCGGGCGCTGATTTGCAGCAGCAGCATGATGACGGCCAGGGTGACCAGGCAGTCCAGGTAGAGCCCGGCGCCCGCTCCCAGGCCCAGGATGGCGGCCATCCAGATGGTCGCGGCGGTGGTCAGGCCCTCGATCCGCCCGCGCGCCTCGTTGTGCAGGATGACCCCGGCCCCCAGGAAGCCCACCCCGGTCATGGCGCCGGACATGATGCGGGTGATGGCGCTGGCGTCATGGTTCTCGAGCTGGAAGGCGATCCAGGCGGCGAAGGCGGCGCCGATGGCGACCAGTGCATGGGTGCGCAGGCCGGCCGGCTTGTTGCGGCGTCCGCGGTTGAGGCCGAGCACGGCGCCGCAGAGGGCGGCGACGGCCAGGCGCAGGGCGAGGGAGGGCAGTTCCTGGGGCATGGGCGGGGCGCGGCGGCGGCGAAGGTTCCTGCAGTCCAGAAGAGGGCCGCGTCCGCGGCAAGTCGCGCAACCAAACCCCAACAGGCCGCCGCTGCGGCTGATCCGTATGGACAGCGCCGCCGCCGCGCGCTAGAAGGGGCGATTCCGCGGGGGTGTCGGCGGGCCGCAGGCCCCGGCCACCCGTTTTTCCCGCCCTGCCCCTGGTTCCGGTTCCTATGCCCCGCTCGCTTCGCCCGCGCCGTCCCGTCGCCGCCCTCCTGCTGCTTGCCCTGCTCCTGGCGTCCGTGCTGGCGCGTGCCGCCGCCCCGGGCTACGAGGTGGCGCCCGTCCCGGCGTGGGTGCAGGAGCGGGCCCTGCCCGCCGCGCCGGCGCCCGGCGTTGCGATGCTGCCGGCGGACGCACTGCTGTACGATCGCCAGATCCTGCTGGGCGAGACGCCGGTGAGCTACACCCGCTCGGTGCGGCGCGCCCTGACCACCTCGGGCATCGGCGCCGTGTCCGAGATCTCCATCGCCTTCAATCCCGCCTTCCAGGTGCTGAAGCTGCACCGGATCGCGCTGATGCGCGGCAGCACCGTGCGCGATGTCACCACCGGCGTCGCCGTGCGCCTGGTGCAGCGCGAGCAGGAGCTCGACCAGGGCATCCAGGACGGCGTGGTCACTGCGCTGGTGTCCCTCGAGGACGTGCAGGTGGGCGACGTGCTTGACCTGGCTTACTCCGTGGTCGGCATCAATCCCATCTTCGGCGGGCGCTCGTTCGGCTTCCTGCCCGTCGAGGCGCCCTATCCGGTGGAGGAGCTCGGCATCCGCCTGCTGGCGGCGCCGGGGCGGGCGCTGCAGGTGCGCGCCCACACCGCACCGGTACCGGTCAGCCAGCGCAAGGTCGGCGATCGCGTCGAATACAGCGTGAGGCTGCGCCGGGTGAAGGCGGTCGATCCCGAGTCGGAGGCCCCGGCCTGGCGCAACGGTTTCAACTGGCTCGAATACTCCGAGTACGGCAGCTGGAAGGACGTGGTGGAGTGGGGCCTGCAGCTCTACTCCCCGGCCGAGGACGCGTCGGCGCCGGCCTTCGAGGCGACCTACGCGTCGCTGGCGGCGGCAGCGGTCGACAAGGCCGACTTTGTCCGCCGCGCACTGCGCTATACGCAGGAGCAGATCCGCTACCTCGGGCTGGAATTCGGCGAGGATTCGCACCGGCCGAGCCCGCCCGGCGTGGTCATCAACCGCAAGTTCGGGGACTGCAAGGACAAGTCCCTGCTCTTCGTCCGCCTGCTGCGCCGCCACGGCATCGAGGCGGCGCCCGCGCTGGTGGCGACCGGTTACCGGGACGGCGTTGCCGCGGCACTGCCCGGCCCGGGCGTGTTCGACCACGTCATCGCCCGCGTCGTGCTCGACGGCACGACCTACTGGCTGGATGGCACCCGGCAGTACCAGGACGGGCGCCTGGATCGCATCGGCAAGGTGGACTACGGCCATGCGCTGGTGCTGGCGCCGGGCCAGGCCGGCGTGACGCGCATGTATCCCGACATGGCGCTGGAGCCTTCCACCGAGGTGGAGGAGCACTATTACGTCGAGGATTTCGAGAAGCCGGTCCGCCTCGTCATCACCACCCGCAGCCACGGCAACGTGGCCGAGCTCTACCGCTACCAGGTCCGCAACATGGATCCGGAAAAGCTGAAGCAGCGCCTGCTGGACTATCGCAGCCAGTACTACGAGGGCATCACCGCGCCGGAGCCGCTGCGCGTCGAGGATGACGCGGATGCCAACGTGGTCACGCTGCAGGAGAGCTATGTCCTGCCCGAGTTCTGGCGGCGCAAGCCGGGCGTCGTGAGCATCAACCTGCTGCTGCTCGCCTTCCAGGGCGTTCTGGACAAGCCGCAGGTGGTGACCCGCAAGACCCCCTTCCTGCTGTCGGCCCGGCGCTACATCAGCAGCCGCACCTATGTGCATTTTCCCACCAACGTGATGCTGCGGCTGGACGAGGGACCGGTGGTGATCGATGCGCCGGGTTTCCGTTACGTGTACCAGGATCGCTACTTCGACAAGACCTATTACCACCAGGCCGAGCTCAGCGTGCTGGCGCCCTGGATCGAGGCCGCCGATGTCCCGGCCTATCTCTCGGGCCTGCGCAAGGTGCGCGAGGACATGGATTTCACCCTGTCCTTCCGCGATCCGGCCACGGCGGGGCAGGCCGAGATCGGCCGGCTGCGCACGCTGTACCAGAAGAAGGGGAAGGTCAAATGAAGCGCCTCATTCCGCTGCCGGCGGTGCTGCTCTGCGCCACGGCGCTGGCCGCCGAAGCGCCGCTGGGCGCCGATGCCTTCCATGACTACCGCGCCGCCGACCTCTGCGCGGACCTGGCGGCGGACTTCAGCCGCCAGCGGCTGGCGGTGCTGGACCGGCACCTGTCGTTCCCGGCGCTGTTCGCCCGCATTTTTCCCCCGGGCATGAGCCCGGCGCTCGTGAGCTCCTTCGTCGAAGGCGGCCGCGGCAGCATCCGCTCTTCGCTGGAAAACATATTCGTGCGTGACAAGGCGGCCTGGCAGCCGCGCCTGCAGGGGCGCGAGGGCGTGGACCTGCGCTGCACGGTCGGCAGTTCGTCGGAGGCGGGCGTGCGGGCGGTGGATTTCTTCATCGAGACCCGCCCTGAGGGGCTGGTCATCGTCGACTTGCGCGACTACTCCATGGGCCAGCGCAGCAGCGATGCCCTGCGCGGCCTGTATGGCTACGTTATGCCCTCGCTGATGCAGTACCGTCCGGATGTGCCCACCGGCCACGGTCCGGGCGCCGCCGCGCCGGGCCGGAGCCCGGCGGGCGCCCTGTCCGGCGCCCAGGGCCTGCCGGCGCCTTCGGCCCTGGACGACGCGCGCCTGCAGCGGGTCATGGCCTTCGTGCGGGCGATCCAGTCCGGCGACATGGCCGCCGCGCGCGCCCGCTTCGACGAGCTGCCGGAGTCGGCGCGCAACGAGCCGGCGCTGCTGCTGCGGCTGCTGGGGGCCCTGCGCAGCGACGATGCGCTGTACCGGGAGTACCTGGGGCGGCTGTCCACGGTCGTCAAGGACGATCCCGGCTATGCCTTCATCCTCTTCGACCATTACTACATGACCCAGGACAGGGCGCGGCTGCTGAGTGCCAGCCGCGAGGTGGAGCGCTGGGCGCCCGGCTTCGTGCCGGTGCTGATGCTGGGGGTGGTGGCGGAGCAGCGCTCGGGCTCGGCGGCCGGCCTGTCGCGGCAGATCGCCCGCCTGCTGGAGTCCGATGACGGCTTCGAGCCGGCCTACTGGGTGATTGTCGAGGAGGCATGCCGGCGCAAGGACTTCGACACGGCGGTGCTGGCGCTGCAGGTGCTGACGCAACGCTTCCGCTACGACTTCACGCGCACCAAGGAGCCTTCGCTGGATTATATGCGGGAGCTGTGGGCCTCTCCGCCGTTCAAGGCCTGGATCGGCACCCTGGGGCCGGCCGCCGGCCCGGGCTGACCCCGCCCGCGCCGGCGCGCCGGGCGGGACGGCGCCGCCGCTGCCTCAGTCCTCCACCCACGCCGGCGCGCCGGCGCGCAGCGCGTTCACGCTGGCCATGTCCACGATGTCGAGGTCGGCGAAGCGACCGATGAGGCTGGTGTCCGGCCAGGGGAAGTGCACCAGGCGGGTGTTCTCGCAGATGCCGATGAGGTGGCCGGGCAGGCGCTCGGACACGCGGTCCACCAGCACGCGCTGGCGCGTGCCCACCATGGCGCGGGTCTTGCGCGCGGTGTGCTCGGTGATGCGGTCCTTGAGGATCTGCAGGCGCAGTTTCTTCACCTCGTCCGGCGTGTCGTCCGGCATCTCCGCGGCCGGGGTGCCCGGGCGCTTCGAGTAGATGAAGCTGTAGGAGTGGTCGAAGTCCACCTCGGCGATGAAGTCCATGGTCTCCTCGAAATCCGCATCGGATTCGCCGGGAAAGCCGATGATGAAGTCGGAGGAGATGTGGATGTCCGGGCGCGCCGCCTTGAGCTTGCGGATGCGCTCCAGGTAGTCGGCCGTGGTGTGGTTGCGCTTCATGCCGGCCAGCACGCGGTTGGCGCCCGACTGCACCGGCAGGTGCACGTGCGACACCAGCGTGGGCGTGTCCGTGTAGACGGCGATGAGGTCGTCGTTGAACTCCAGCGGGTGCGAGGTGGTGTAGCGGATGCGGCCGATGCCGGGGATTGCCGCCACATGGCGCAGCAGCTCGGCAAAGGAGCAGACGCCCCCGTCATGGAAGGGGCCGCGGTAGCCGTTCACGTTCTGGCCGAGCAGGGTGACCTCGCGCACGCCCTTGGCGGCGAGCACGGCCACCTCGGCGATGACGTCGTCGAAGGGGCGCGAGACTTCCTCGCCGCGGGTGTAGGGCACCACGCAGAAGGTGCAGTACTTGGAGCAGCCTTCCATGATGGAAACGAAGGCCTTGTGGCCCTCCACGCGCGGCTCGGGCAGGAAGTCGAACTTCTCGATCTCGGGGAAGCTGACGTCGACCACGGAGATCTTCCTGGCCTTGCGCTCGTCGATCATCTTCGGCAGGCGGTGCAGGGTCTGCGGGCCGAACACCACGTCCACGAAGGGCGCGCGGGCGCGGATGCCCTCGCCCTCCTGGGAGGCGACGCAGCCGCCCACCCCGATCACCACGTCCGGACGGCTTTCCTTGAGCTTGCGCCAGCGGCCGAGCTCCGAGAACACCTTCTCCTGCGCCTTCTCGCGGATGGAGCAGGTGTTGAGGAGCAGCACGTCGGCCTCCTCGGGGTTGGAGGTCAGCTCCAGGCCGTGGGATTCGCCCAGCAGGTCGGCCATGCGCGAGCTGTCGTACTCGTTCATCTGGCAACCCTGGGTTTCGATATAGAGCTTCTTGGCCATGGCGGGGCAGGGGGTGGCGATAAAGGCCGGCGATTATAGCGGCGGCGGCGGTCCGGCGACAGCGAGGCGGACGCGCGGCCACGCCCCTACAAATCCGAGGTTTTCCCGGGGCCGGGGTCGCTATATGCTCCCGCCCTTGCATGGGGAGAACCGCAGTTTGAAGAAGCTCATCACCGCCCTCGTGTGGCTGTTCCTGGCCACGGTGGCCCGGGCGGACAACAAGGACGACTTCCTCGCCGCGCGCGAGGCCCTGGCCCGGAGCGACCTCCGGGAGGTGGCGGCCCGTGCCGAGGCGCTCTCCCGCGACCCCCTCGGCATCTACCCGCGCTACTGGCTGCTGTCGCGCCAGCTCCCCCAGCTCGGCCCCGACCAGCTCCTGCCCTTCCTTAACTACTACCAGGGCAGCTGGCTGGCCGAGAAGCTGCGCGGCGAATGGCTGGCCCTGCTCGGTCGCAACGCCGACTGGACCCGCTTCCGGGAGCAGTACCGCCTCCTGATCGACGCCCCCTCCACCGAGCTCCTCTGCTACAGCCTGCAGGGCCGTCTGGCCGAAGGCGACAAGACTGCCCCGGGCAATGCGCGCGCCCTGGTCTGGTTCACCGCCAAGGACCTGCCGGCCGCCTGCGACCCCGTCATCGAGCATCTGCTCGCCACCGGCACCGTGACCCGCGACGACATCTGGGCGCGCCTGCGCCTGGCGCTGGAGGACAATGCCCAGGGCCTGGCCCGGGCCCTGGCGCGGCGCCTGGATGCGGAGCTGCCCGCGAAGGACCTGGAAAAGGCCGCGGCCAGCCCCGCCGCCTGGCTCAAGGCCCCCACCGGGGACGGCCGCCTGCGGCAGGAGCTGGCGGCCTTCGCCATCGCCCGCCTGGCGCGCAGCGACGTGGACGCCGCCGCCTCCGCGCTCGGCGAGTGGCAGCCGCGCCTGGGCGCGGAGGTCGAGCCCTACGCCTGGCGCCGGCTGGCCACGGTCGCCGCTTTCCGCCTCGATGGCCGCGCCGAGGACTGGTTCCGCAGGAGCGCCGGGCTGCCCTGGAGCGACTACGCGCTGGAGTGGCGGGCCCGCATCGCCATCCGCATGCAGGACTGGGACACCGTCGCCACCGCCATCGGCCTCATGGACGCGGCGGGGCAGCAGGAGCGGGCCTGGCAGTACTGGCTGGGGCGCGCCCGCGAGGCCAGGGGGGAGAAGGCCGAGGCGCAGCGCCTCTTCGCCGGGCTCAGCCTGGACGACGACTACTACGGCCTGCTGGCGCGCGAACGCCTGGGGCCGGTGGTGGGGCCCGCGCAGGGCCTGCACCAGGTCACCGAGGAGGATTTCCGCCGCGTCGCCGCGCATGCGGCCCTGCAGCGCGCGCTGCTGCTCAACGAGATGGGCTTGCGCTTCGACGCCGTGCGCGAGTGGAACTGGGCGCTGCGCGGTGCCGATGACCGCCTGCTGCTGGCGGCCGCCGAGGTGGCGCGCGATGCCAGCTGGTACGACCGCGCCATCTATGCGGCCGAGCGCACGAAAAAGCTGCACAACTACGAGCTGCGCTACCTGGCCCCCTACCGCGACATCGTCAAGGACTATGCCGAGCAGACCGGCCTCGACGAGGCCTGGGTGTTTGGCCTCATGCGCCAGGAAAGCCGCTTCGTCTCGGGCGCGCGCTCCGGCGTCGGCGCCGGCGGCCTGATGCAGCTCATGCCGGGCACCGCGCGCTGGGTGGCCGGCAAGCTGGGCATTCCCTACAAGCCCGACATGGTCAACGACGCCGGCCTCAACGTGCGCCTCGGCACCTACTACCTGCGCCACGTGCTGGACAATCTCTCCAGCAACCCGGTGCTCGCCACCGCCGGCTACAATGCCGGCCCCAACCGGGCCCGCGACTGGCAGCACCCCGACCTCAACCTCGAGGCGCCGCTGTACATCGAGAGCATTCCCTTCGGCGAGACGCGTGACTACGTGAAGAAGGTCATGACCAACGCCGTGCACTATGGCATGACCTTCGGCCAGGGACGCATGTCGCTGGTCGCGCGCCTCGGCTCCATACCGCCCCGCAACCCCCGGCCCGTCGAGGGACCCTGACGCCGCCTGCCCACGGACAACAAGAACATGAAAGCCCTTTTCTCCCGCCGCATCCTGCTGCCCCTGCTGGGCAGCGCCGCCATCGCGCTCGCCGCCTGGCTCGCCCTCGACTGGCGGGCGCACCGGCAGGCGCTGCAGCAGCTGCCGGTGAACACGCGCATGGGAGGCGACTTCACGCTGCCCTCCACCCTCGGCGCGCCCCTGGACACGCGCAGCCTGCGCGGCAAGGTGGTGCTGCTCAACTTCGGCTTCACCTCCTGCCCCGACGTCTGTCCGCTGGTGCTGGCCCGCCTGCGCCAGGCGGTGAAGGCGCTGGGGCCCGATGCCGCCAACGTGCGGGTGGTGTTCGTGTCCTTCGACCCCGCCCGCGACACGCTGCCCGGCATCAAGGCCTATGTGGAGCACTTCCATCCGGACTTCATCGGCATGACCGGCAGCGACGCCGAGATCGCCACGGTGGCGGCGCGCTACGGGGTGGTGTATATCCGCAGCAACAGCCGCTCCGCGTCGGGCTACGGCTTCGCCCACAGCGACTACATCTACCTGCTCGACAGCGACGGCCACGTGCGCAAGCTCTACGACACGCAGGCGCGCACCGACGAGATCGCCGCGGATGTGCGCCTGCTGCTGGCCGACGACCGCAGCCTGTTCCACTGACCGCGAGGATGCCGCCATGCCCCGTAACGCCCTGACCCTGCCCGTCGCGTTGCTGTGCCTGGGCCTGGCCGCGCCGACGCTGGCGGCCGGAGCCGCCTCCGGCGGCATGTCCGCGGCGGCGCATGGGGAGGCCAGCCGCAGCGCTCGCCCCGTGGTCGAAGCGGTCTGGATCGGCGAGGCGCCGCCGGGCGCGCGCCATGGCGCCGCCTACCTGCGCCTGCGCAACGGCGCCCGCGCCGATGCCCTGCTGGCGGTGGAGACGCCGGTGGCGCAGGTCGTGGAGCTGC
This sequence comes from Moraxellaceae bacterium, assembly GCA_036275595.1. Lineage (GTDB taxonomy): Bacteria > Pseudomonadota > Gammaproteobacteria > Pseudomonadales > Moraxellaceae > UBA2031. Next base: position 19,038 of record DASUDN010000089.1, on the reverse strand, counting down.
ACGCCACGACGCAGGAGCAGGGCCTCACGCGCATGGAGCAGGAATCCACCCTGGCGCTGGCGCCGGGCGCGGTGGTGGAGCTGGCCCCGGGCGGCCGTCACCTCATGCTGATCAACCTGCGCCGCGCCCTGAAGCCGGGCGAGCGCGTGCCGCTCACGCTGCGCTTCCGCCATGCCGGTCTCGTGACCGTGGAGGCCGAGGTGCGCCCCCTGGCCGTGGACGGTCCGGCGGCGCCACCCGGCGGCCACCATCACCACGGCCATTGAGTGCCACGGCCCCGGACTATCCTTGCCTCATGCCGATGCCTGACGGGCACGAACGCGCGTAATACGGGGCGCGTATCCACTGTCCGCTTTTTTTAGAACGGGGTTGCTGCTAGCGTCCCTTGCTTTCCGGCCATCGCACCGGCGCCCTCTACCCCTTTAGAGAGAGCGCCACGGCGGGCTTTGGCCGTCGACATTCCAGGACTCACCGGAGCTCCCCATGCACTGCCCCAGGACCCTTCGCCCCACCTTCCTCATCTGCGCGCTCGCCCTGGCCCTGGCGGCCTGCGGGGGCGACCAGACCCCCGGCAAGGGCGGTCCCGGGGGACCGGGCGGCATGCCCGCACCCGAGGTCAGCGTGGTCACGGTCAAGCCCGGCGAGCTGGCACTGTCCGCGGAGCTGCCCGGCCGCCTGGAAGCGGTGCGCAGCGCCGAGGTGCGCGCCCGCGTGGCCGGCGTCGTGCTCAAGCGCGTGTTTGCCGAAGGCAGCGACGTGCAGGAGGGGCAGGTGCTGTTCCAGATTGATCCGCGCCCCTTCCAGGCCGCCTACGACAACGCTGTCGCCGCGCAGGCGCGCGCCGAGGCCCAGCGTGACCGTACCCGTGCCGAGGCCGAGCGCGCGCGGGCGCTGGTGGGCCGCAAACTGATCAGCCAGCAGGACTTCGACCTGACCCAGGCCAACTTCCGCCAGGCTGAGGCCGACGTCGCCGCCGCCCGCGCCACGGCCGAGATGCACAAGCTCAACCTCGCGCTGGCCACCGTGCGCGCGCCCATCTCGGGCCGCATTGGCCGCGCCCTGGTCACCGAGGGCGCGCTGGTGGGGCAGGGCGAGGCCACGCCGCTGGCGCTGGTGCAGCAACTCGACACCGTCTACGTGAACTTCAGCCAGTCCAGCACCGAGCTGCTGGCGCTGCGCAAGGCCCTGGCCGCGGGCAAGCTCAAGCGCGCCGGCGACGCCGCCGTCACCCTGCTGATGGAGGACGGCAGCGAGTACCCGCAGAAGGGCCGCCTGCTCTTCTCCGACCTCGCGGTGGACCCCAACACGGGCAGCGTCAGCCTGCGCGCCCAGTTCCCCAATCCGCAGCGCGTGCTGCTGCCCGGCATGTACGTGCGCGTGCGCCTGGCGCAGGCGGTGGCGGACAACGCCATCACCGTGCCGCAGCGCGCGCTGCAGCGCAATTCGCAGGGCGCCTACGTGATGCTCGTCAAGGACGGCAAGGTCGCGGTGCAGCCCATCGAGGTGGGCGAGGCGCAGGGCGACCAGTGGATCGTGCAGTCCGGCCTGGCCGGAGGCGAGCAGGTCATCGTGGAGGGCCTGCAGAAGGCCCCGCCCGGCACGCCGGTGAAGGCCGTGCCCTTCGGCGCCGCCCCGGCGGGCGCTCCCGCCGGGGCGCCGGCGGTCCCCGGCAAGTAAGGAGACGCATCCATGGCACGCTTCTTCGTCGACCGCCCGGTCTTTGCCTGGGTGGTCGCGCTCATCATCGCGCTGGCCGGCCTGCTCTCCATCAAGGGCCTGCCGATCGCCCAGTACCCGACCATCGCGCCGCCCTCCATCGCGGTGACGGCGACCTATCCGGGCGCCTCCGCGCGCACGCTCGAGGACTCGGTCACCGCCATCATCGAGCAGGAGATGAACGGCGCCGACGGCCTGCTCAACATGTACTCCACCTCGGAGTCCTCGGGCACCGCCAGCATCACGCTGACCTTCAAGCCCGGCACCGACATCGACCTCGCCAGCGTCGAGGTGCAGAACCGCCTCAAGCGCGTGGAATCGCGCCTGCCCGCCGAGGTGCGCGCCCAGGGCGTGCGCGTCGACCGCGCCGCGCGCAACTTCCTGATGTTCGTCATCCTGAAGTCCACCGACGGCTCGCTCAACCGCACCGACCTCGCCAGCTACGCCTCGGCCAGCATCCTGGACCCGCTGCGCCGCGTCGAGGGCGTGGGCGACGTGCAGCTCTTCGGTGCCGAATACGCCATGCGCATCTGGCTGGACCCGGCGCGCCTCACCGGCCTGCGCCTGACCCCGCTCGACGTCACCAGCGCCATCCGCGACCAGAACGTGCAGGTGGCGGGCGGCGAGCTCGGCGGCCTGCCCGCCATCAAGGGCCAGCAGCTCAACGCCACCATCGTGGTGCCGGCCTCCCGCCTGTCCACGCCGGAGCAGTTCGGCAACATCATCCTGCGCGCCAACCCCGACGGCTCGGTGGTGCGCCTGGCCGATGTCGCCCGCATCGAGCTCGGCGCCGCCGACTACTCGGTGGAGGCGCGCCTGAACGGCCATGCCGTGGCCGGCCTCGGCATCAAGCTCACGCCCACCGCCAACGCCCTGGCCACCGCCACCGCGGTCAAGGAGCGCATGGAGGAGCTGTCGAAGTACTTCCCCCAGGGCGTCGGCTATGAAGTGCCCTACGACACCTCCAAGTTCATCAAGATTTCCATCGAGGAAGTGCTGAAGACCCTGGTCGAGGCCATCATCCTGGTCTTCCTGGTGATGTACCTCTTCCTGCAGAACCTGCGCGCCACCCTCATCCCCACCATCGTGGTGCCGGTGGCGCTGCTCGGCACGCTGGCGGCCATGCTGGCCTTCGGCTTCTCCATCAACGTCCTCACCATGTTCGGCATGGTGCTGGCCATCGGCATCCTGGTGGACGACGCCATCGTGGTGGTGGAGAACGTCGAGCGCATCATGAGCGAGGAGGGGCTGTCGCCGCGCGAGGCCACGCGCAAGGCCATGGGCCAGATCACCGGCGCCATCGTCGGCATCACCCTGGTGCTGATCGCGGTATTCATCCCCATGGCCTTCTTCGCCGGCTCGGTGGGCAACATCTACCGCCAGTTCTCGTTGTCGCTGGTGGCGTCCATGGTGTTCTCGGCCCTGCTGGCGCTGTCCCTGACGCCGGCGCTGTGCGCCACCCTGCTCAAGCCCATCGCCCCGGGGGAGCACCACGAGAAGGGCGGCTTCTTCGGCTGGTTCAACCGCGCCTTCGCGCGCACCTCGCAGGGCTACCGCGGCGTGGTGGAGCGCATCATCGGCCGCGCCGGCCGCTACATGGCCATCTACGGCGTCATCGTGCTGGCCGTGGGCCTGCTGTTCGCGCGCCTGCCCTCGTCCTTCCTGCCCGAGGAGGACCAGGGTTACTTCCTCAACATCATCATGCTGCCGGCCGGGGCGACGCAGGAGCGCACGCTCACGGTGCTGCGCCAGATGGAGGACTACTACGGGCGGGAAAAGCAGGTGGACAAGGTGGTGACGGTGGCCGGCTTCAGCTTCTTCGGCCGCGGCCAGAACGGCGGCATCGCCTTCACCACGCTCAAGCCCTGGGACGAGCGCACGGAGCCCGACCAGTCGGTGGGAGCGGTGATCGGGCGCGCCTTCGGCTTCTTCATGGGCGCGGTCAAGGACGCCATGGTGATCCCGCTCAACCCGCCACCCATTCCCGAGCTCGGCAACTCCTCGGGCTTCGACTTCCGCCTGCAGGACCGCAGCGGCCAGGGCCATGACAAGCTCATGGAGGCGCGCAACATGCTGCTGGGCATGGCCGCGCAGAGCAAGGTCGTCACCGGCCTGCGTCCCGAAGGCCAGGAGGACTCGCCGCAGCTGCAGGTGGACGTGGACCGCGCCAAGGCGCGCGCGCTCGGCATCGCCATCGCCGACATCAACAGTACCCTCGGCATCGCCTTCGGCTCCAGCTACGTCAACGACTTCGTGCGCGAGGGCCGCGTGCAGAAGGTCATCGTGCAGGCCGGCGCCCCAGACCGCATGCTGCCCGCGGACGTGATGCAGCTGCGCGTGCGCAACGGCGCCGGTACCATGGTGCCCTTCGGCGAGTTCGCCAGCGCGCGCTGGGTGATGGGCTCGCCCCGTCTGGAGCGCTACAACGGCTTCCCCGCGCTCAAGCTGTCCGGCACCGCCGCGCCCGGCAGGTCCACCGGCGAAGCCATGGCCGAGATGGAGGCGCTGTTCGCCAAGTTGCCGCCGGGCTTCGGCTACGAATGGTCGGGGCAGTCGTATGAAGAGCGCCTGTCCGGTTCGCAGGCGCCCATGCTGTACGCGCTGTCCATCCTCACCGTGTTCCTGGTGCTGGCCGCGCTGTACGAGTCCTGGTCCATTCCCTTCGCCGTGATCCTGGTGGTGCCGCTCGGCATCCTCGGCGCGGTGCTGGGCGTGACCCTGCGCGGGCTGCCCGACGACGTCTACTTCAAGGTCGGCCTCATCGCCATCGTCGGCCTGTCGGCCAAGAACGCCATCCTCATCATCGAGTTCGCCAAGGACCTGCAGGCGCAGGGGCGCAGCGTCAGGGACTCCATCCTGGAGGCGGTGCAGCTGCGCTTCCGCCCCATCCTGATGACCTCGCTGGCCTTCATCCTCGGCGTCATGCCGCTGGCCTTCGCCTCCGGCGCCGGCTCCGCCAGCCAGCGCGCCATCGGCACCGGCGTGATGGGCGGCATGATCACGGCCACCCTGCTGGCGGTGTTCCTGGTGCCGGTGTTCTTCGTGGTGGTGCGCCGCTTCTTCCCCGGCAGCGAGCGCCAGCGCAAGCTCCATTCCCATGAGCGGGAGCGTGAGGACGGCGACGGCTGACATCCCCGCGAGCCTACCTGGATGTCGCGAGCGCCCGGCCCCGTGCCGGGCGTTCGCGCTCTCAGGCGGATGACCGCTTGCCGCCGGCGCCGCCGCCTGCGAGCCTGCGGCGTTGGAGGAGGCGCATGCCGCCTCCCGGTCCCGGAGAATCCATGCCGCTTCCTGTTCCCTCCCTTGTGTCCGCGCGCGGCCTCCGCTGCCTGCTCGCGCTCGCGTTGCTGGCGGTGGCGCCCCAGGCGGCGGCGCGCGGCCCCGACTGCGCCTACCGCACGCGCGAGGTGCGGGCCGTGCCGGCGCCCGCGGCCGGCGAGCTGACCGTGGCGACGCAGAACCTCAGGCGCCTCTTCGATACCGTCGACGATGGCGCCGGCGAGGTCGTCACGCCCGACGAGTACCGCCTGCGCCTGGCCCGCCTCGCCGCCCAGGTCGACGAGGTGCTGCGCCGGCCCGCCGTGATCGCGGTGCAGGAGGCGGAGCACGAGAGGGCGCTGGGCGACCTGGCCGCCGCGCTACGCGCCCGCACCGGGCTGGACTGGCGGCCGGTGCTGCGCGAGGGACAGGATCCGGGCGGCATCGACGTCGGCTTCCTGGTGCGCGCCGACTGGCAGGTGCTGCAGGTGGAGCAGCTGCTGGGGCGCGAGAAGCTGGACCGCCATCCGCTGTTCGACCGGCCGCCGCTGCGCCTGCGCCTGCGCGCGCCCGGCGGCCGGGAGCTGGAGTTCGTCAACGTTCACCTCAGGTCGCTCTACGGCAGCGACCGGGGCGACCGCGAGGCGCGGCGCATCGCGCGCAAGCGCGCGCGCCAGGCCGAGGTGCTGGCCGCCTGGCTGAAGGCGGCGCTGGCGGCGCAGCCGGGGCGGCGCCTGGTGGTGCTCGGCGACTTCAATGCCACCCCCGATGCCCGAGGCGGCGTCGACGTGCTGGGCATCGTGCGGGCGACCGGCCTGCGCGCCCTGGACGGGCGGCTGCCCGAGGACGAGCGCTACACCTATGTCTGGCGCTGCGACCCCGAGGCGCTGGACCATGTGCTGGTCAGCCCGGCGCTGCTGCCCGCGGTCAGCCGCCTGGCCGTCAGCCGCGGCAACGCCGGCGCCGCTACCGGCCGCGACACGCCCCCCGACAGCCCCCTGGCGAGCTCCGACCATGACGCCCTGGTGCTCTACCTGCGGCCTTGACCGGCGCGCCGCCGCTACCCGTCGGCCGGGGCGTACGCCCCGGCCGTGGCCTCTGCTACTGTCCCGGGACGGGCAGGGCCGGCTGGCGCTGTCCCTGCCGTTCCCCTGCCTGCGGCGTGACCCATGAAACAGCTGTCCCATGACCTGCGCGTCCTCACCCCCTTCCTGGCGGGCCTCCTGATCCTGGCGGCCTGCGCGCTGGTCTATGTGCACGACCTGCGCGCCCTGCAGGGGGCGGTGGCGGAGCAGTCGCGGCTGCTGCGCGTGCGCACCGAGCTGCAGGCCGTGCGCCGGGCCCTGCTCGAGGCCGGCACACCCGCCGCCGAGCGCGGCGCCGCGGCGGCTCAGCCGCACCTGCGCGCGCTGGCCGACCTGCTGGCGCGCGACGCCGGCGCCCGCGGCGAACTGGCGGGCCTGGCGCGTCCCGAAGCCGCCGCGCCCGCGCTGGACGCACTGCTCGCGGGCACCGCCGAGGCCGAGGCCCGCGCCCTGGGCGCCGTCGCCACCGCGCGCGACCGCCTGTGGCAGCGCCTGTGGCTGCTGCTCGGGCTGGGCGGCGCGCTGGTCGCCTACGCGGCGGTGATGCTGGTGGCCGAGGTGCGCGCGCGCACCCGCCTGGACGAGCGCCTGCGCTACGAGGCCACCCACGACCATCTCACCGGGCTGCCCAACCGCCGCTTCTTCATGCAGTGGACCGAGCGCGCCCTGGCGCAGGCCCGGCGCGAGCGCGCCCAGCTTGCCCTGCTCTACGTGGACCTGGACGGCTTCCGCCGCGTCAACGACCAGCAGGGCCAGGAAATCGGCGACCGCCTGCTGCGCGTCGCCGGCCGCCGCTTCCGCGAGCGCGTGCGCCAGTCCGACGTCCTGGCGCGCCTGGGCAGCGACGAGTTCGTCATCCTCACCGCCATCAGCAATGAGCCGCAGTCGGTGGCGGTGCTGGCCGAGCGCCTGATCACCGCGCTGGAGCCAGCCCTGCTGCCGCAGTTCGGCGACCGCTACCCCGTCGGCGCCAGCGTCGGCATCGCCATCTATCCGCGCGACGGCCTCAACGCCGACGCCCTCCTGCATGCGGCCGAGGGGGCCATGCGCGTCGCCAAGGCCGGGGGCAGCAACCTCTACCGCTTCGCCGGGGCGGATATCGCCAGCCCCGCCACCACCTGAGTCCCGTTTCCCGATGAGCAAGGAAAAACTGCGCAGCCACGAACCCCACCTGCGCACCGAGACGCCCCGTGACCGCCTGCTGGCGCGCCCGGGTCGCCGCTATCCCGTCTCCGACCACTGCAACGGCGAGAAGTTCTTCAACCACCACCATCCCGAGCGCGCGCTGACGCAGGTATTCACCTGGCTGCGCACGCGCAAGCCGGCGCGCTGGCCGGGCTGGGTGGACAACGCCGTCTTCCCGCCGCCGGCGGCCCGCCATTCCACGCAGCTGCGCGACTGGCGCGCGACCTTCGTCAACCACGCCACCGTCCTGCTGCAGATCGGCCCCTACAACCTGCTCACCGATCCGGTCTGGTCGGAGCGCGTCAGTCCCTTCCGCAACCTGGGGCCGCGCCGCGTGCGCGCCGCCGGCGTCGCCCTTGCGGACCTGCCGCGCATCGACGTCGTGCTGCTCAGCCACAACCACTACGACCATCTCGACCTGGCGACGCTCAGGTACCTGGAACGGCGCGATCGCCCGCATGTGGTCACCGGCCTCGGCAACGCGCCGCTGCTGCACGCCAACGGCATCACCCACGTCACCGAGCTGGACTGGTGGGGGAGCGTCAGGCACGAGGAACTCGTCATCCACTTCACGCCGGCGCAGCATTTTTCCGGCCGCGGCGTCCGCGACCGCGACATGACGCTGTGGGGCGGCCTCTGGGTCGAGACCGAAGCGGGTGGCTGCTTCTTCGCCGGCGACACCGGCTACGGCCCGCACTTCGCCGAGATCCGCGCGCGCCTCGGCACGCCGCGCCTGGCGCTGCTGCCCATCGGCGCCTACGAGCCGTACTGGTTCATGGGACCGGTGCACATGAACCCGGGCGACGCCGTCAAGGCGCACCGCGACCTCGACGCCACCGCCTCGCTGGCCATCCACTTCAACACCTTCCAGCTCACCGACGAGCCCATCGGCCAGCCCGTCACCGACCTCGGCGAAGCCCTGGCCGCGCAGGGCGTGGACCCGGCCCGCTTCCTGGTGTTGCAGGAGGGCGAGGGCAAGGGGGTCTAGCGCCGCCTTCGACCAAGGTCGAAGGCTGTCCACTTTCCTTCAAGCAGCAGGCATGGAAGCCTTCCGTTTTCACCGTGTCCGACGGAGACCTCCATGTCCGGCAAGCTGTTCACTCCCCTCAGGGCCGGCGCCCTGACCCTGCCCAACCGCGTCATCATGGCGCCGCTGACGCGCATGCGCGCGACCTATCCCGGTGACGTGCCCAACGACCTCATGCGCACCTACTACGTGCAGCGCGCCAGCGCCGGCCTCATCATCAGCGAGGCCACGCAGATATCGCCCCAGGGCAAGGGCTACATGGATACCCCGGGCATCTACAGCGATGAGCAGGTCGCGGGCTGGGCGCGCATCACCGCGGCCGTGCGCGAGGCCGGTGGGCGCATGTGCGCCCAGCTCTGGCACGTCGGCCGCGTCTCGCATCCCTCGCTGCAGCCGGACGGCGGCCTGCCGGTGTCCGCCTCGGCGCTGCCCTACCGCAACCGCACCAGCGTGCGCGGCCCCGACGGCAAGCCGCAGCGCGCCGACTGCCCCACGCCGCGCGCCCTCGGGACGGACGAGATCCCGGGCCTTGTCGACGACTACCGCCGCGCCACCGCCAATGCCCGCGCCGCCGGCTTCGACATGGTGGAGGTGCACGCCGCCCACGGCTACCTGCTGCACCAGTTCCAGTCCGCCACCAGCAACCAGCGCGACGACGCCTATGGCGGTTCCCTGGAGAACCGTGCCCGGCTCACGCTGGAGGCGCTGGACGCCTGCATCGGCGCCTGGAGCGCCGACCGCGTCGGCATCCGCATTTCCCCGCTCGGCACCTTCAACGGCCTGGACGACCAGGACGGCCTGGAAATGGGCCTCTACCTGGCGGAGCAGTTCGCGCGCCGCGGCATTGCCTACCTGCACCTGTCCGAGCCGGACTGGGCCGGTGGCCCCGCGCACACGCCCGAATTCCGCCGTGCCCTGCGCGCCTGCTTCCCGGGCGTGATCGTCGGCGCCGGCAACTACACCCGCGAGAAGGCCGAGGACCTGCTGGCGCAGGGCCTGATCGACGCGGCCGCCTTCGGCCGGCCCTTCATCGCCAATCCCGACCTGCCGCGCCGCCTCGAGTCCGGCGCGCCGCTGAACACGCCGGAGCTGGCGACGTTCTACGGCGGTGGCGCCGCAGGCTACACCGACTATCCCGCGCTGGCCTGAACGCGCGCGGCTACATGCGCGAGACCGAGGCGTCGGACTCCACCGCCGCCGCCTCCGGCGGCAATGCGCCCGCCGGAGTGCCGGTACGGTTCACCAGGTTGCCGACATCGTCGTAGTGGTAGGTGATCAGCAGTCCGTCGGGGCGCAGCTCATAGCGCACGCGGTTGGTGATGTGGGGGTTGCGGAAGGCGCCGGGCGCGAAGAAGCGGAAATACGAGGTTTCGCCGTCCTCCGTCTTCTCGACGACGTTGGCATAGGCATCGTAGCGGTAGCGCTGCACACTGCCGTCGCCGCGTTCCTGCACCAGCACGCGCAGGATTTCCGGGTCCCAGGCGGTGCGGTCCGTGACGCCCTGCTCGTCGGTACTGGTGGTGATTAGCCCGTAGGGGGTGGTGTAGCGATAGGACAGCCAGCTGTCCTCCCCGAACGTGATGCGGGTGCCGCCGTCCTCGCCGCGGACGATGGGATTACCCTCGTTGTAGCGGAACTCGATGGGCTGGGTCGCGCCGTCCTGCAGGCGATGCACGCGCGTGTAGCGCACCTCCTGCCCGGGTGCGTAGCGCACGATCCCTTCCTCGTAGGCCAGCAGCAGGTGCTCGCGCGGCGCCGCCGGAGGCGTCGCCATGACCTCGGTCAGCAGCGGGGCGCCGCGGGCGTCGCGACTGTCGTAGCGGTACTCGTAGGAGGCCTCGCTGGAGGGGTTGCGCACGCTGCTCAGGTTGTCCTGCGCGTCGTAGTAGTACTCCGCGACATTGCCGATGCTGTCGCTGACACGGTCGAGGCGCAGGGGGGCGCGGGAACGGTAGTGGAACGTCACCTTCTCGCCGCTGGCGCGCAGGACTTCGCTCAGCACCTCGCGCCCCTCGCGCGTGGCATAGGACAAGCGGACCTGGTTGCCGTTGATGTCCTCGATCGCCGTCAGCCGGAACCGGCCGTGGTCGGGGTGCCGGTAGAAGTAGCGCGTCCCGTTCAGCGCGTAGAAAACAAACCCGTCCTTGTCCTCCGTCACGGTGCTGTTGTAGCCGCGCGGCGGCAGGTAGCGCCCGCCGCCACCGGCGGAAGGCGTGAACCACAGGCTGCTGGAGGCGCTGTACACCACGGCGTGGCCGCAGGCGTTCTTGCGCACGTAGTGGTCGAAGTTGTGCGTCCAGCCCTTGCCCATCTCGCCCTCCCGGCCCGCGAGCGTGCTGCTCCAGGTGCGCTGGAGCCCGTCGTCCAGGCCCTCGCCGGGCAGCGTCAGGTCGCTGTGCGTGAGCACGGTCTCGCCGTCCACCACGTCCACGTTGTGCTGCAGCGTGCGCGAGATATTGCTGCTGTCGACGCGCCGCAGCTCGGCCGCCAGCGCGCCCGTGGCGATGACGCGGCGGCCCCGCAGCAGGCCTGTCGTGCTGAGGCGGTAGTCATAGCGCCCCGCCCCCAGGTTGATGCCGGCCAGGGTGAAGGGCGTGCTGCCCGTCCGCGCCCGCACGGTGGTGGAGTACAGCACCCGCGCCGGCGACTTGCCCGCGGCGGGTGCCAGGAGCTCCAGCGTCAGTTCCCGCGCGCGGCCGCTGGCGACGGCGAACTGCAGGGTGTCCAGGCAGCTCACCGGCTCCAGCAGGCGCACGTCGAAGCGCGCGGACGGGGCCGCGGTGAGGGCGATGCGTTCCTGGTCGCGCAGGTACAGGCCGGCGGCGACGCCGGCGCCGGCAAGGAGAAGGGCAGCGAGGGCGTGCCCGGGGCGGACATTCATGGTGATCATCCCTGTCATGTCGGCCGGCGCCTCTGGCGGGCGCCGTGCCGCGGCCGCCCGCCGGGCAGCCGCATCACCGGGATTCTGGGGTCAGGGAAGGAGCAGCGGCAAGCCCGTCACGCGGCGCCGTCGCCCGTCGCCAGCCAGTGCTGCACCTGCGCCACCACCCATTCCGGGTCATCCAGGGTGAGGTCGTGGCCGGCGGTGGGATGGGAGACCAGCGGCCAGCGCCAGCAGTCGGCGATGCGCGTGGTGCAGACCGGGTCGGATACGTGGTCGCCGAGGCTCTGCAGCAGCAGGACGTGCTCGTGCGGGCGCGATTCCGGCGGCCGCCAGGTGGTGGCGGCGAAGAGCTGGCGCAGGGCGTTCATGCGCGTGGTCGGCTGCGCATGGGCATAGCCCGCCCAGCGCTTCGCCAGCGCGTCCTTGTTGGGATAGAGGTTGCTGGTGAGCTCCACGAACATCCGCTCGCGCTCTTCGTGGGAGATGAAGAGCAGGCTCTTCAGGATGTCGGGCCAGGCCTCGCGGCGCAGGCGCTCGGTGATGCGGCTGAGGCCCGGCATGGAGGTGTTGATGAGCACGGCGCGCTCGACCTCCTCGGGATGGCGGCGCAGCCACTCGATGCCCACCATGGCGCCCAGCGACACCGCGAGCAGGCGCACCGGCCCCTGCAGGCCGCGGCCCTGCAGGTCGTTGCGCAGGAACTCCACCATCTCCGTGATGGAGGTGGGGCTCTCGTGGTCGTGGAGGTCACCGTTGCCGGGAAAGTCCGGCAGGATGAGCTGCGCGTCCGGGAAGGCGTCCAGGAAGCGCGCGGGAAAGTCCTCCCAGTGGCGATGCTGGCGGATGATGCCGCGCAGGAAGACCCAGGTGGTCCGGCTCATTCACGATTCCTTGCCGCGGCCCGCGCTGGCGGGCCGGAGGGGCGCGTCACTTGGTCGTATAGGTATATACACCATCCCAGTCCGGCGCGGGCGGGTTCGCGCGGAACTGTGCGATGCGCTCCGCATAAAGCGCGTAGAGCTTGCGGTCGCGGCCGGCGCGCAGCGCCGCCAGCAGGCGCTCCGCCTCGTCCCAGCGCTGCCCGGCGTAGGCGTCGAGCACGGCGTCCCAGCGCGCCAGGTCGTCGCGGGTGGCGGCGTCGAGGGCATCGGCGGGGCCCACCGGCTCGTAGATGCGCACGGGCTCGAGCTTGCCCTTGACGCGCACCTGGTCCAGGCAACGGTAGGCGAAGTCCGGCACCGCCGCGCGCGTGGCCTCGCTGACCACGATGGTGACGCCGTAGTTCTTGGACAGGCCCTCCAGGCGCGAGCCCAGGTTCACCGCGTCGCCCATGACCGTGTAGGCCATGCGGAACTCCGAGCCCATGTTGCCCACGTTCATGAGGCCGGTGTTGAGGCCGATGCCGATGGCCAGCGCGGGCCAGCCGCGGGCCTGGAAGTCGGCCTGCAGCTGCACCAGGTCGGCCTGCATGTCGAGCGCGGTCTGCAGGGCGCGGCGGGCGTGTTCGGCGTCGGCCACGGGGGCGCCCCAGAAGGCCATGATGGCGTCGCCCATGTACTTGTCGATGGTGCCGCGGTGCTTGTGGATGAGGCGGGTCATGGCCGTCAGGTAGGCGTTCATCAGCGCCGACAGTTCCGTCGCCGACAGGCCCTCGGAAATCGAGGTGAAGTCGCGCACGTCCGAGAACAGCACGGTGAGTTCGCGCGCCTCGCCGGCCATGGAGATGGATTCGGGGCGCTTCGCCATCTCGTCGACCAGGTCGGGCGGCACGTACTGGCCGAACAGGCGGGTGATGGAGCGCTTGCCCTGGGCTTCCACGAAGTAGCCCCAGGACATGACGAAGGTGAACAGCACCGCGATCAGCAGCAGCGACGAGGCCAGCGGCAGCACCAGGCCGCGGTTCCAGGCCAGCAGGTTGAGCGCGAGGGTGGCGAGCGCCAGGCCCAGGCTGACCAGCACCTGGCCGGCGGGCGCCAGGCGCGCCGCCACCAGCAGGATGAGCAGGGCCACCACGACCAGCATCACGAGTTCCGCGCCCAGCATCCAGGCCGGCTGCTGCCGCACCATGTCGTCGAGCACCCCGGAAATGATGTTGGCGTGCACCTCCACCCCGGGATAGGTCTTTTCCAGCGGCGTGGAACGCAGGTCCAGCAGGCCGGGCGCGGTGGTGCCCACCAGCACGATCTTGTCCTTCAGCGTCTCCGCCGACACCTTGCGCTCCAGGATGTCGATGATGGACACGTAGCGGAAGGCGTCGCCGTGGCGGCCGCGCCAGGGCACCAGCACGTTGGAGCGGGCATCGGTGGGAATGTGGATGTCCTTGCCGACCTGCACGCCCTCCAGCGCCGCGTAGCTGCCGGCCTGGCCCATCACCGGCTGCAGCGGCGGCGCGCCCAGCGCCATGTGCAGGGTGGCCAGCGCCAGCGAGGGATAGAGCTTGTTGTCGTAGACCTGGAGCAGCGGCACGCGGCGGAAGATGCCGTCCTCGTCGATATGCGGGTTGTCGAAGAAGCCGGTGGCGCGGGCGTTGCGCGTCAGCGCCTCCAGGTTGGCGGTGTAGCTGCGCGGCTGCGGCAGCGCGCCCAGGGCGGGCACGCCGCCCTCGGGCAGGCTGCCGTAGGCGGGCGGCAGCGGGTTCAGGCCTTCCCCGTCGCCGCCGTTGAAGACCATGCCCAGCACCACGTTCTTGCCGGCCAGGGCCTGGGCGAACTGCGCGTCGTGGTCCAGGGCGGCGGCGCGCGCCGCGTATTCCTGCTGGAAGGCGGGATCGCCGCGCAGCGGTCCCTCGGCCAGCTCGCGCATGAGGCCGAGGCCGGCGTTGGCCTCGGGCTCGGCAAAGACCACGTCGAAGCCGACCACGCGCACGCCGTAGTCCCGGAACAGGGTGTCGACCATGCGCCCCACCACGTCGCGGCTCCAGGGCCAGCGTCCCAGCGCCTTCAGGCTGCGCTCGTCGATGTCGGCGATGACCACGCGTTCGTCCAGGGTGCCCGGCACCGTCGCCGCCACGCGCAGGTCATAGGCCTTGCGCTCCAGGCCGTCGAACACGCCCAGCGGCGCGGCGACGAGGAACAGCAACGTGATGGCAAGTCCGATCAGGAGTCGCGGCTGCGCGCGCAGGCGCTCGAGCATTCCCTGCATGTCGTGGTCTCAGCAGATGGGTGGGCAATAACGGCGACGCCCGCCGCTGCGGGGGCAGGGGCGGGCGCGCGCGAAGGGGCGGTGATCAGTAGCCGCGGCGGGGCGTGTCATAGCCGCCGGCGCCGGAGAAGGGCGGGGTGCGGCCGACCAGGCTTTCCACCAGCAGCAGCTCCTCGTCCGTGTGGTTCTTCATGGGCGCGGGCACGATGAGCTTGCCGCCCTCGGGATTGGCCAGGATATAGCGCGGCGCGTCGTGGTGCTGCGACACCACGTTCTCGAAGTGGCCGGGGTCCACGTCGGAGTTGATCTCGGTATGGCCGTAGCAGGTGCAGACGTAGCTGGCGTCGGGGTGCGACTCGCTGTACACGCCGGTGCCGCGGATCCCGATGGTGGCGGTGGTGGTGCGGATGGCCAGCTTCTTGCCGCCGGTACGCTGCCCGAACACGGACAGCACCTTGCCGGTGAGCAGGCGCATGGCGTCGGCGATGCCGTCCGCGCCCTCGAGCTGCAGGCGGCTGTTCTCGCGCAGGATGTGCGCGTCCTTGCCCACGGCGAAGACGATGTAGCTGTTGGTCGAGGTCTGCACCAGCGACTTCTCGGTGATGGCGGTCCTGGGCGTGGCGACCTTGCCGTCCACCAGCACCTTGCCCTGCATGTCGTAGATGGAGGTGCCGGGCGGCAGCGGGCGCGGGACCTTGCCGAAGGCGTGCACCAGCGGCGCCAGCAGGCTTCCGGTGACGGCAACGCCGCTGGTGGCGATCAGCATGCGCAAAAAGTGGCGGCGGGCTTCGAGCGGGTCATCACGATCCATGAGGGATCTCCTTGCGGGCAGTGTCGGGGCAGGCGGGGCGGCCAGGCCGTCCCTAGGAAGAATGGGGGATTTATAACACGGCCATTACCCGTGGCAGAGGGGGGAGAGGGGAGCCGGGGCGGGAAGGGGTAGTCCGGTCGAGAGATTTGTCCCCTACAAACCGCGGACTGCTGCGGGGCGCCGGGGAGTGACCGTGGGGTCGCGCCAGTCGGCCGCTCCCGCCGGTGGTCGTGCGACAGGAAATGCTGTGCTTTTGCCTGAGCAATTCCTATGATTGCGGTAAATCAAGAAACAGGGGCCGGAAACGGGTCCCGACCGGCCGCTCGCCTGACCTGGAGCGGCCCTTTTGCGTTTCAGGGGGAGGAAACCCATGTATTCCCGTCTTCTGGCCGGAGCGGCGCTTGGCGTCTGCCTGGCCCTTTCAGGGGGAGAGGCCCAGGCCACGGCGACCTACTATGGTACCGAGGGCGTGTACGCCAAGCTCTTCAGCAGCAACTCCCAGCAGGCCTGCACCGCCTGCCACACCAGTACCATCACGGATCCTGCCACGCGCAGCTACGCGCCGGCTGAATTCAACTTCGACACCTATGCCGGGGCCACCGCGTATTCGCCGACCTATGCGGAATACGTGGACGCCGGCGCCCGGGTGCGCGCGGCCCAGGACGGCGGCATGCCGCCCACGGGCGTCAACCTCACCGACGCCGAACACGCGCTGATCGAAGCCTGGGCCTCGCAGCGCAGCGGTGGCACCGCGCCCCCCGATTACGCCAAGCCCGAGATCACCGGCATCGGCGCGACCAGCGTCAGCAAGTATTCCGCCACCCTCAATGCCACCGTCAACGACGGTGGTTCCGACGCCAGCTACGTGCTGGAGTGGCGCAAGACCTCGGACGTGGGCTATCCCAACAGCGCGACCTACTACACCACTTCCGGTGGCGCCACCACGGTCAGCACCAACTCCGCCACCTGGACCGGTGGCGGCGCCTCCGGCCAGGCCATTGCCCGCAGCATCACCACCACCTGCGGCACCGACTACCAGTACCGCGTGCGCAGCTCCACCAACGTCAAGGGCTCCACCACCTCGTCGGTAGGCTCCTTCACCACCTCGGCCTGCCCGTCGCTGACCAGCATTACCGGCAGCTATATACTCACCGAAGACCAGAGCTTCTCCCTGACGGTGAATACTTCCGGTGGCGTGAGCAGCTATTCGCTGATCGGCGCGCCCTCCGGCATGAGCATCTCCGCCGGCGGCGTCATTTCCTGGCCGGCCGCCAGCACTCCCGACAGTCCCACCAGCGACACTTTCTACAACTTCACCATACGCGTCGGCGATGGCACCACCTCCTCCGACTACGCGGGGTCGGTCACGGTCACGCCGGTCAATGATCCGCCGGTCATCTCGTCCAGCGCCAACACCGTGGCCAGCGAAGGCGTGGCCTACAGCTACACCGTCACCGCCACCGACACCGAAGGCGCGTCGCTGAGCTACAGTCTGACGACCAAGCCCACGGGCATGACCATCAACAGCAGCACCGGCGCCATCAGCTGGACCCCGCCCAACCAGACCGCCAGCTACACCGCCAATGTCACGGTGCAGGTCAGCGACGGCAGCCTGACCGACACGCAGTCCTTCACCATCAACGTCACCGCCAGCAACCAGTCGCCGGTGTTCAGCTCCTCCGCGGTGACCAGCGGCACCGAGTCCACCGCCTACACCTACAATGCCGCCGCCACCGACGCCGACGGCACCACGCTGACCTACAGCCTGCCGGTGAAGCCCACGGGCATGACCATCAACAGCAGCACCGGCGCCATCAGCTGGACGCCGCCCGAGGCGCTCAGTAACTACTCCCAGAACGTGACGGTGCGCGCCAGCGACGGCGTCAACAACACCGACCAGTCCTACTCCATCACCGTCAGCGCCAACAATGACGCGCCGAGCTACACCTCGGTGGACGTGACCTCGGGCACGGAGAACATCGCCTACCAGTACGACGTCGATGCCAGCGACCCCGAGAGCCAGACGCTGACCTACAGCCTGCCGGTCAAGCCCACGGGCATGACCATCAACAGCAGTACCGGCGTCATCGACTGGACGCCGCCCGACCAGGCGGCCGACTACACCGCCAACGTCACCGTGCGCGTCACCGACGGCACCAGCAATGTCGACCGCAGCTTCGTCATCACCGTGTCCAGCACCAACGGTGCGCCGAGCTTCACCTCCACGGCGGTGACCTCCGCCACCGAGGCCGTGGCCTACAGCTACACCGCCGCCGCCACTGACCCCGAGGGGGGCAGCCTCTCTTACAGCCTGATCACCAAGCCCTCCGGCATGACCATCAATGCCTCCAGCGGCCTCATCAACTGGACACCGCCGCAGGCCCTGGCCGACAACGACCAGCTCGTCACCGTACAGGTGACCGACGGCGCCAACCCGGTCACGCAGAGCTTCACCATCACGGTGAGCGCGGACAACGACGCGCCGTCCTTCACCAGCGTCAACGAGACCACGGTGGCCGAAGACACGGCCTACCAGTACGACCTCAACGCCACGGATCCCGAGGGCCAGACGCTGACCTACGCGCTGACCACCAAGCCCTCCGGCATGACCATCAATGCCAGCACCGGCGTGGTCGACTGGACGCCGCCGCTGAACGCCAACGCCGTCTACAACGTCACCGCCACGGTCAGCGATGGCACCAACACCGTCAGCAACCCGTGGACCATCACGGTGACTCCGGTCAACGACGCGCCCACCTTCACCAGCAGCGCGGTGACCAGCGTCACCGAGGACACGGCCTACAGCTATGACGTCAACGCCAGCGACGTCGATGGCGACACCCTGACCTACAGCCTGACCACCAAGCCCACGGGCATGACCATCGACGCCGGCACCGGCGTCATCAGCTGGACCCCGCCGCTCGATTCCAACGCCTCGGTGAACGTCACCGTGCAGGTCAGCGACGGCACCGTCCCGGTCCCGCAGTCCTTCACCATCGGCATCACGCCGGTGAACGACCAGCCCGCCATCACCAGCACCGCCGTCACCGCCGACGACGGCGCCGGCGGCTACAGCTACGACGTCAACGCCTCCGACGTGGACGGCGACACCCTCTACTACAGCCTCGTCACCGCGCCGACCGGCATGACCATCGACGCCGGCACCGGCGTCATCGGCTGGAGCGTGCCCGTCACCCTCAGCAATCCCTACAGCGTGACCGTGCGCGTCGACGACCGCAGCAACGGCAGTGGCCTGAGCGACACCCAGAGCTTCAGCATCACGGTGGCCGACGGCGACAGCGACACCATCGCGGACTACGCCGACAACTGCGTGGGCGTGGCCAACACCAGCCAGCTCGACACCGACGGTGACGGCGCCGGCAACGCCTGCGACGCCGACGACGACAACGACGGCCTTCCCGACACGGTGGAAGTCGCCAACGGCCTCAATCCCCTGGATGCCGCCGACGCCGCGCTGGACCTCAACGGTGATGGCGTGAGCAACCTGGACGCCTACCTGGCCTGCGGCGGCTCGCCTACCTGCTACGCCATCAGCAACCCGGTCATCGTCACCAACGGCGACCAGGTCGTGACCGCCACCGGCTACCTGACCCCGGTCACCCTGACCGCGACCGCCACCGGCGTGTCGGGCCCGCTCACGGTCACCGCCGACAACCCCGGCCCCTTCCGCCCGGGCGTGCATACCGTGACCTGGACCGCGCCCTGGACCGCACCCGACAGCAGTCCGCAGGTGGCCACCACCACACAGCAGGTGACGGTGCGCCCGCTGGTCTCGCTGGGCGGCAGCGGCGTCGCCGGCACCGGCCAGACCGTGTACGTGCCGGTGCGCCTGAACGGCGAGGCGCCGGCCTACCCGGTCGTGGTGACGATCAACGCCAGCGGCGCCCAGGACGGCGTGGACTACACGCTG
>DASUDN010000088.1:0-10037 GCA_036275595.1 Moraxellaceae bacterium | reverse complement strand
GCCGGGTCCGGCTTGGACTGCAGGGCCTGGTAGCGCTCGTAGTGGGTGAGCGCCGCCGGCAGGTCCTGCATGTACATGTCGAGCAGCACGCCCAGGTTGAAGTGGGCGCGCGCGTAGTTGGGGTCGATGGCGAGCGCGGCCTCGTAGGCGGCCCTGGCGTCGGCGAACTTGCCCTGCTGGCGCAGCGCGATGCCGAGCAGGTTGTTGGCGTAGGGGCTCTTCGGGCTCACCTTGAGCGCGGCGCGCAGCGCCGTCTCGGCCTCGGCGTACTTTTCCTGGCGCAGCAGGATCACGCCCTGGTTGACCAGCGGACCGGCGAACTGCGGCGTCTTCGCGGCCATGCCCTGGAAGAGGGCGAGGGCCTCGGCGTCGTTGCCGGCCTGCATCAGGCTGACGGCGCGCGCGTAGTCGGGCGCGATGGCCATGGCGGCCTGCTGCTTGACGGGATCGATGCTGACCCTGGGCGCGCTCGAGGTGTCGGCGGTGGCGACGGTGCTGCCCGCCTGCTCGGTCTTGGCCTTGCTCTTGAGCTGGCCGGCGGCCATGCGCTCGCGCAGCTGCGCCACGAGGTCGGGCTCGTTGCTGTCCGGGACGGCCGTGGCCTCGCCCGCGGGGCGCTTGGGCGCCGTGCTGCAGGCGGCGACCAGCAGGGCCAGCGAGATGGCCGCGGCGGCCTTGCGACGATGGAGGAAGATGCTCATGCGCGGCCTCAGTAGATCACGTCGACAAAGGGTTCAGGCTGCTCGTGCTTGTTGTAGCGGCCCGGGGAGAGCTTGGCGAGCGCGGCGAAACTCTTGCGCACGGCCTCGTCGTAGATGTTCTGCTTCGCCAGGTTGGCGTTGGCGATGTACAGGTCCAGCGCCTTGTCCTCGAACGGTGTCGCCTGTTCTTCCAGCAGGAAGCCGTACTGCTCCAGCTCCAGCTCGGACAGGCCCTTCGGCCGTTCCGAGGCCATGAGGTCGGCGGCCAGCTTGCGGTAGATTTCCGCGATCTGGTAGTTGGAGGCGGTGGTGAACTCGGCCACGCCGATCGCCGCGGTCCTGGCATAGGCGTCCAGCGCCTTCTGCATCGCCACCTTCTTCAGGCCCAGGCTCTTCTTGAGCGGCTGGGTGAGCGGGATGGCGGCGAACTCGTCGTACAGCGGCTGGTTCAGCTTGAACTTGGCCATGGCGCCCAGGTAGCTGGTGCGCGCGGTGTTGTCGGTGCCGGCGCGGTCGAACGCGGCGGACAGCTCCTTCAGCCAGGACTGCGCCTCGGCGGCATTGCCCTGCTTGCCGGCATGGGCGTAGAGGCGGTTGAAGGCCTCCATCTGCACGTCCACCGGCTTGGGATAGGCGGCCACGTAGCGGCGCAGGATGCGGATCGATTCCTCGGTGCGCCCGGCCTTGCCGTACAGGTCGCCCGCGCTCCACAGCGCTTCGCGCGCCAGGTCCGGGTTGCTGGTGGCGTTGGCGGCGGCGATGGTCTCGTACTCGGCGGCGGCCTTGTCGTTCTGGCCGGTCTTCTCATAGGCCAGCGCCAGCTTCTCGGGGAGCGTGGCGTTCAGCGCGTTGCCCGGGTAGGCGGCGCGGAACGCCACCAGCAGCGGGATGGCCGCGGCGTAGCGCTGGGCCGCCATGTAGGTGGCGGCGGCGTCGAACTCGGCGGTGGACTTGAGCTTGGCGTCGGTGGTGCCGCGCGCCGCGCGCTGGTAGGCGCCCACGGCGCCGTCCACGTCGCCCGCGGCCTTCAGCTTCTCGGCCTGCTTGTACACCGAGGCCATCAGGCGTTCCTGGAAGGTGTAGCGCTCTTCCGGCGTCAGGTCGGTGAAGGCCAGTACCTTGCCGAAGGCGATTTCCGCGGCCTCCGGACGGCCCAGGTCGAACTCGCCGTTGGCGACCACGGTCCAGGCTTCCTTCTGCAGCGGCAGCGGCGCCGGCGGCTGCAGCTGCAGCAGCACGCCCGCGGTCTTCATGGCGCCCGCCAGATCCTTGCGCGCCAGCTGGTCGTTGGTCAGGCCCTGCAGCAGCACCGGGGTGTTCTTGTCGCCCGGGAAGTTCCTGGCGTACTTGAGGGTGCTCGCCGTGCGGCGGTCCCACCACGCCTTCTGTTCCTCGGCCGAGCCCCTGAGCCCGAGCTTTTCCTGCTCGTTGTAGGCGAGCAGGGCGAAGTAGGCGGCCTCGCTGGCCTTGCCGTTGCGCGGGTAGTCGTAGGCGGTCTTCTCGAACTCGGTGATGGCCTCGTCGAAGTGCTTGGCGGCGAACAGCGCCTCGGCCAGCAGCTGGTTGATGGTGATGGCCTCGAGCTGCGGCGGGTTCAGCGTCAGGTACTCGCGGTACCACTTCGCCGCCTTCATGTACTCCTCTTCCTTCTGCGAGGTCTGCGCCGAGGCGTGCCAGTACTTGGCGAGGTCGATCACGTGCGCCTGCAGCAACGGCAGCAGGTTCTGGCGGGTGCTCTCGTCGGCCTTGGCCCAGAACTCGCTCAGGCGGTTGTAGCGCTGGATGAACTTTTCCTTGGCCGGCAGCACTTCCGAGGGGAAGCCGCCGTCCTGGAAGGCCTTGATGGTGGCCGAGCTGAATTCCGGCGCGCGCGAATTGAAGGGGTACTTGGCCACGAAGAACTCGAAGCTCTCGGCGGCGTTGCGGAACAGCTTCTTGTTCAGGTAGGCCTTGCCGAGCGCCATGTAGACGTCGGTCTCGTAGCTCTTGGGGCCGACCTTCTTGAAGTACTGCTCCACCGACTTGGCGCCGTCCTGCTGGATGAAGCCCAGGCAGATGATGCCGAAGGTGTCCTCGCGCAGGCGCTGCGCGTTGGCGCGCACCTTGGGGTCGGCGCTGCGCGCCTTGCCGTCCAGCTCCTCCAGCACCTGGAAGAAGATGGGCTGGGCCTGGTCGTAGTCGGAGGCCTTGTACAGCGACCACGCCTGCTTGTAGAGCGACTGGTCGCGCAGGTCGCCGGACTTGTCGCCCTTGACCACCAGCGCGTAGTTGTCGGCGGCGGACAGGTACTTGCCGGTGGCGAACTCGTACTCGGCGATGCGGAAGCGCGCCTCCACGGAGAGGGGGTTGTCGGGGTACTGCGAGATGAGCTGGCGCAGGGTGTCCACGGATTCGGCGCGCTGGCCGTTGAGGTCGTAGGCCTTGGCCAGGTTGTAGTAGGCGTCGGCGCGCTCGTCGGGGGTCTGCGCGTTCTTGAGCACGGCCAGGTAGAGCTGCACCGCCTCGGCGTAGTTCACCTCGAGCGCGCGCTGCTGGGCGCCGGGCTTCTGCAGCGTGCCGCCCCTGGACTTGTTCTCCATGCCCTGCATGTACTGCTGGTGCTGCGCGGCCTCGGCGCTGGCCTTCTCGTCGTCGCGCGCCTGCGAGGACTCCATGGTCAGGTCGGCCATGCGCTTCAGCGTGTCCAGGCGCGCCGCCGGGTCGCGGAACAGCTTGAGCGCGGTCTGGTAGTTGGCCAGGACTTCCTCGGCGCTCTGCGGGAGCACCTGCTCGGTCTTGACGTCGATCTCGCGGTTCTCGAGGTCGGCCAGGGTCCCGGAGAAGCGGTTCTTGGGCGCCGGCGCCGCGGGCGGCGGCGCGCTGGCACAGCCGGCCAGCAGGAGCAGGGCCAGGGCAAGGGGCGTGAGCCGGGCAGTGGGGGGCATGGCGGTCTTCATGGGGTGGGCGCTCCCGCGGGGCCGGGCGCGGGCGACTTGCCGTCGCGCACCAGCGAGACATCCTGCAGGCGGGCAATGCTCAGGTGCGCCTCGGCGATGTCGTTGTTGATCCGGTTGCGGCTGTCCTCGAGATGGTTGAGGGCCAGCTGGTTGAGGTAGGTGCGGTACTCGGCCAGCGACGCGTCCAGGTTCTTGTAGGCGTCCTGCAGGCGGGCCTCGAAATCGCGGATGCGCGTCTCGTCGTTGCGCGCGGCCAGCTTCTGGTTGTCGGCCAGCAGCTGCTGCACCGCGTCCATGCGCAGCTGCAGCAGGCGCAGCTGGGCATCGGCCTTGGCGAGGTCGGCGTAGATCTCGTCGGAGGAGGGCGCGGCGCGGCTGGCGTTGTCCATCATCACCAGGCCCTTGAGGATGCGCAGGCGTTCGCGCAGGGCGCGCACCGCGGGCGTGTCCGCCTGCTTGGCGAGCGCGCTGTCGACCTGCTGCAGCTTGAACTGCTGCTCCATGGTCTTGAGGCCGGAGCCGGCGGCGGCGGGCGTCGGGAGGCCACCGGTGCGGGCGAGCTGGCGGGCGCGCTTGTCCAGCGCCGGGAAGCGGTCCGCCACCGCGGTCAGGCGTGCGCGCGTGGCCGCGGCGCGGGCGGCGATGCCCTGCAGCGCGGCCTGGCGGGAGCGGAAGTAGGCGGCCATCTCGCGCATGGCGCGCAGCTCGTTGCTGCGCGCATCCAGCACCGAGCGCAGGCGCTTGAGCTGGGAATACTGCTGGAAGCCCTCGTTGAAGGGGTGGCTGCTGAACAGCGTGTACAGCTGGGCGATGGTCACCGGGTCGCGCGGCACCACGGTGTCGGGCACGGCCAGCGGGTCGCCGAAGCGGTCGTCCATGGGCGAGGGATCCAGGCGGTCCAGCCAGCCCGGCGTGCCGATGTCCTGCTCGATCCGGTCCAGCGTGTCGAGCTGCCCGGTCAGGGTGGAGGCGGCGAGCTGGTAGCCGTACAGGGCCTGCTGGTTGGCCTGCAGGGCCTCGTAGGCGCGCGGCGCGAGCAGCATGGCCTCCTGCACCGAGGCGTCGGCGGTGTTGCGGGTGAGCAGCTCCAGCCAGTAGGCGAGGGCGCGCTTGTAGTCCTTGCGCTCGTAGTAGGACCAGCCCAGCGCCAGGATGGCGTTATTGGAGAAGGGGCCCTTCAGGCGCACGTTGACGAGCGCCTCGCGCGCCTTTTCCGGCTGCTGCAGCTGCAGGTAGTCATAGCCCAGGGCCAGCGCGGCGCGGTCCTTGAGGGCGTTGTTGATCTCGCTGTCGCTCACCGGCAGGTTCATCACCTGCTCCAGCAGCTGCTTGCCCTCGGGGGCGTGGTTGGAGCGCAGGTGCGACACCCCGATGTTGTAGGTGGCGTAGGGCCCCATGGGGTTGTCGAGGGTGATGGGGTTGAGCGCGGCGCGGGCCTCGTCGAAGGCGTTGCGCGACATCAGCACGTTGGCCAGCATGACGCGGCGCTCGGTCTCGAGCGGGGTCATCTGCGCGTCCAGCGGCACGTTCAGGATGCGCTCCGCCTCGAAGTACTTGCCCTGGCGGTATTGCAGGCGGCCCTGGCGGAACATGGTCTCGTTGCGCGTCTGCGAGCGCATGTCGCGGGTGACCAGGCGGGCGAAGATGTTGTCGGCCTCGTCGGGCATGCCGAAGGCGGTGTAGAGGTCGCCGAGCAGCATTTCCGAGGAGGTCACGCTGTCGTCGATGCGGCCCATGGCCTTGGCCAGCACCAGGGTGTTGAGGGCGGCGAAGCTGTCGCCCTGGTAGAAGTCGTGCATGGTCTCGCCGATCACGACCTCGTTGGCCTCCTGGCGCACGCTGAGGCGCTGGCGGAGGTCGGCGGCCGAGGCCAGGGCGGGCAGGCTGAGCGCGACGATGGCGGCCGCGAGCAGCTGCGGAGGGCGACGGAGGAAGGGAATGGAGGTCATCATGGCCCGGGTCTTTCCTGATACCGCACTGGAGCGGGTGGTCGGCGGAACTTACTGCTGGATGTCCCACTCCCGGAAACGCACGTCGCCCTGGCTGGTGCTGCCCTGCATCACCGGCTTGAGCTCGATCACCTTGCGCTGCGCGCCCTTGCTGAACGTGTAGGTGGCGACGCGCTGCTGCTCCTCGCCCTTGGGGCCCTTCAGGTTGATGACGGCCTTGAGGGTGTGCTGGCCGCTCGTGATGTTGCCCGTGTAGATGCGCTGCATCCCGCCCTTGGTCAGGGCGCCGATCTCGGCGTCGGTATAGAGGTGGTAGCCCGCGTCCTTGTCGTCCAGCAGGACCTTGACGTCGATGAGCTTGAGGTCGGAGCCGGGCTCCAGGCTGACGACCACGGCCGCCTCCGTGCTCGGGAACAGCAGTTCCCTCTCGAGCTGGGAGATGTCGCGGTTCAGGTTGAGCAGTTCGCCCTTCAGGCCCTGCAGGTCGCGCGGCAGCGGGGCTTCGGCGGCATGGGCGGCAGTGGCGAGGAAGGCGCCCGAAACAGGAAGGGTCAGGCAGGCCAGGGCGAGCAATCGTCCAAGAGTCATTGTTTTGATCCAGATCTTGTTTTTATGGGCGGCGAAGGTCGATGCGGACGACAGGGACCCCGGTGGCAATGTCCCTGCGCGGACGCTTCGCAGACCTGCGCGGGCAGGCCGGCTGTGCCTTGAATCGCGGGCTATTAACGCACATCACCATGCGGCCGTCAAAGCTCGGAAAATGCCTGCTTTCAGCATGTTGCATGCGGTTTTTCACGCGCGCCGGAAGGCCCTGGCGGGGGTGCCGGACCCCCTCGGGCAGGGGGGCCAAAGCGGCAAACGGCGTGGCTTGCCGTTCATCCCGGATTGGCTACCGCTCGTTCCGGGCAGGGGGTGGCCGCGGCCCCCGCGGCGCCTGGTCCGCCACGGGCCGGGACGGCCCCCTTGCCAGCGCGGGGCGCGGGCGGCAAAGTGCCGCCACCTTGCCCGCCGGAGCGCCCCATGCGCGTTGTTGCCGATGAGAACATGCCCCTGGTGGCGGACTGCCTGGCCGGCCACGAGGTGCGCCTGCTGCCCGGCCGCCGCATCACCCGCGCCGACCTGCTGGACGCCGACGCCCTGCTGGTGCGCTCGGTGACCCGGGTGGGGCCGGACCTGGTGGCCGGCACCCCGGTCCGCTTCGTGGGGTCCGCCACCATCGGCACCGACCACCTGGACCTGGCCGGACTGGCCGCGCTCGGGGTGGCGGTGGCCGCCGCCCCCGGCTGCAACGCCCGCGCCGTGGGCGAGTACGTCGCCACCGTGCTCGCCCGCCTGGCCGCGGAGCAGGGCTGGGCGCCGGCCGACCGCACCCTGGGCGTGGTCGGGCTGGGCAATACCGGCGGCGCCGTGGTCGACCTGGCGCGCCGGCTGGGCTTCAGGCTGCTGGGCTGCGACCCCTTCGTCGCCCGCGCGGACCTCGAGCAGGTGACCCTGGACGAGCTGCTGGGGCGCGCCGACATCGTGTCCCTGCACGTGCCGCTGACCCGTGGCGGCCCCCATCCCACCCACCACCTGCTGGACGCGGCGGCGCTGGCCCGCCTGCCGGACCCTGCCATCCTGGTGAATGCCTGCCGCGGCGAGGTGGTGGACGGCACCGCCCTGGCGGCGGCGCTGGCCGCGCGTCCCGCGCTCACCGCGGTGCTGGACGTGTGGGAGGGCGAGCCCCGGGTGGCGCCGGCGCTGCTGGCGCGGGTGCATGTCGGTACCCCGCACGTAGCCGGCTACAGCCAGGAGGGCAAGTGGCGGGGCACGGCCATGGCCTGCGCCGCGCTCTGCGCCCGCCTGGGCGCGCCGCCGCCGCCGCCGCTGGCCGCCTTGCTGGCCACGGTGCCGGCGCCCGCGCCCCTGGTGCCGCCGCCCGGCCCGCCGGCGGCGCGCCTGGCGGCGCTGCTGCAGCAGGCCTGCCCGGTGGCCCGCGACGACACCGCCCTGCGCGCGAGCGTGCGGGCGCCCGACCCGGGCGCCGCCTTCGACGCCCTGCGCCGCGACTACCCCCCGCGCCGCGAGTTCACCGCCCACCGGGTGGTCCTGGCGGCGGACGATCCGCTGGCCCCCCTGCTGCAGGCGCTGGGCTTTGGCCGGGTGACGGCCTGAGGTTACAGCCGAGCTATGGATATTTGCCGGGAGGCTCCCTAAACTCGGCCCCTCATGCGTCCGGACTGGGTCCGGGCGCCCCAAAACAATAAAGCCGAGGGGCCTGGCACCCACGGCGGTGGCGTGAAACCTCCATGCTCAGACTTCTTTCTTATTCCCTGCTGACCCTCCTGCTTGCCGTCTCCCAGGTCCATGCCGCGGAACAGGCGGAAGCCGTGCCCACCTCCAGCACCAAGGACTGGTTCGTCGGCCTCGGCGCCTTCGGCGAGATGCTGCACATCAACGTCGAGCAGGTGACGCGCTGGGGCAATTTCCAGTACCGCGCCGGCCGCTTCGGCCAGAACGAGAACTACGGCTTCAACTTCAGCTGGCGCCAGCCGCTGGAGGGCGACGACGGCCATGCCACCGGCTTCTATATCGGCGCCTTTGCCGGCCAGGTGCTGGGTGAGGAAGTGGCCGACGACCAGGTGCAGCGCCTGGGCGGCGGGGCCGAGATGGGCTACCACTGGGTCAGCGACTACACCCGCAAGGAGCTGACCGTGGGCCTGGGCGCCGCCGAGCCCGTCAAGGAAAAGTACGTGGAGCTGGACGCCGAGCCCACGCTCTTCATCAGCTTCACCATCGCCCTCGGCATCTGATTCATCGCCCGCCCTGCGCGCCTGTCCGGCGTGGCTGGCGGGCGCGGCGGGCGCA
The DNA here is from genome assembly GCA_036275595.1 of Moraxellaceae bacterium. GTDB lineage: Bacteria > Pseudomonadota > Gammaproteobacteria > Pseudomonadales > Moraxellaceae > UBA2031. The sequence continues at coordinate 1,604 of DASUDN010000088.1, read as the reverse complement.
CCGCATCCTGTTCGCCCAGCCTCCCTGCAGTCGGTCGCGTCGTCCATGAGCCAAGCGCCCGTTCCGTCCCGCGATTCCTCCCTCTACGAGTCCGCCTGGGCCGCCAGTGGCAAGGGCAGCTGGCGCCTGTCCTGGGACGAGCCGCTGGAATCCGATTTCCAGGCCAGCTATGCCGAACGCTACCGCCAGCACATGGCCCTGGGCCTCGCCGTGGGCGCGCTGGCCATGGTGGTGTCGGTCTTCGAGGACTTCATGCTGCCGTCGGACGAGCGCGCCTGGCCACTGTTCGTGCGCTTCGGCGTGGTCATGCCGGTGGTGCTGCTCCTGCTCTGGCTGATCCGCAAGCCGGCCATGGACCGCCACCAGCAGGGCATCCTGATGTTCGCCACCCTGGGCGGCGCCGCGGCCTTCCTCATGATGACGGTGTTCGTGGCCTCGCCGCTGGGGCGCATGTACCTGGACACCCTCATCCTGATCCAGATCTTCGGGCTCGCGCTGCTGCGCATGCAGTTCGCCTATGCCGTGGCCAGCGTGCTCATGATCACCGCCACCACCACCGCGGCGCTGCTGCTGTTTCCCTTTCCCGGGCACCGCGGCGAGCATGTCATCGACCTCATGCTCATCACCTTCGCCGGCATGCTCTGCCTGGTGGCCAACTACATGATGGAGCGCTCCGCCCGCTCCGACTACCTGCAGCAGCGCCTGCTGGAGTTCCGTCAGCAGGACCTGGAGGAGAGCAACTCCCACCTGGAGCAGCTGCTGCGCTCCGACGCCCTCACCGGCATCGCCAACCGCCGCCACTTCGACCAGGCGCTGGCCGACGAATTCCGCCGCGCCGAGCGCGGCGGCTACCCGCTGTCGCTGCTCATGCTCGATGTGGACAGCTTCAAGCAGTACAACGACACCTACGGCCACCAGGGCGGGGACGAGACGCTGGTGCAGGTGGCGCAGTCGCTGGCGCAGTTCGCGCGCCGCCCCGGCGACCTCGCGGCGCGCTACGGCGGCGAGGAGTTCGCGCTGGTGCTGCCCGGCTCCAGCGAGGCCGATGCCCTGGCCATCGCCGAGGACCTCATCGCGCACGTCTACGACAAGGCGCTGCCGCACGCCACCTCGCGCGTCTGCGACCGCGTCACCGTCAGCGTGGGGGTGGCCACGCTGCAGCCGCTGCCGGGCGGCCCCGGCATCGCCGACCTCATCGCCAATGCCGACCAGGCGCTCTACCTGGCCAAGGCGCGCGGCCGCAACCGCGCCTGCACCTGGAGCATGCTGGCGGCGTCCAGGGCCTAGGGACCGCCGCCGGCACCGCGGCGGAGCCGGCCGCCGGCACCGCGGCGGAGCCGGCCGCCGGCGTCCCCCGACCGGAAGCCCGAAATGAAAAAAGCCGGCAGTTGCCGGCTTTTTTCATGGGCGGTCGCGATGCTCAGCGGTTGCCGGCGTCGTCGCGGAACATGTCGCGCGACGACTCCTCGCCGAAGCGGCGGCGCTTGGTCTGCACCTGCACCGCGGGCTTGTCGTGCTGGCGCTGCGGGCGCTCGTCACGGAAGCCGCCTTCGTGGCGCGGCGCGAAGCCGCGGCGTTCGCCGCCGAAGCCGTGGCCGTTGCCA
>DASUDN010000087.1:0-13334 GCA_036275595.1 Moraxellaceae bacterium | reverse complement strand
GCACCATCGCCCCCGACATCGCCGCGGAGCTGGAAAAGCTCAAGCGCGCGGACCTCCTCATCCTGAACTTCCCGGTGTACTGGTTCAGCGTGCCGGCCATGCTGAAGGGCTGGATCGACCGCGTGCTCATCTCCGGCCTGTGCTACGGCGGCATGCGCTTCTACGACCAGGGTGGCCTCAAGGGCAAGAAGGCGACGCTGTCCTTCACCCTGGGCGGGCGCCCGCACATGTTCGGCCCCGGCGCCATCCATGGCGAGCTGGACGTGATGCTGCGCCCGCTGCTGCGCGGCACCCTGGCCTACTGCGGCCTGGAGGTGCTGCCCTTCTTCGCCGGCTACCACATTCCCTACCTCAAGCCCGAGGCGCGCGAGGCGGTCATGCAGGACTACCGCGCCTGGCTGGCGGCGCTGCCGCAGGCCGAGCCGCTGAGCTTCGTGAAAATGAGCGACTTCGACGAGAAGCTCTACCCGCGTACCTGAGGCGCCCTCCCGGCTGCGGCAATTGCGGAGTTTCCGGTCCTTTCAGCCCGGGTTTCCGGTGCTTTGAGCCCGAAATGGCCGCCGTCCGTGCCGGTTTGGAATGTCACTCGTCGGTAATTCCCGCAATGACTGTCCGGTCAGGCGGGCGCCCGTTGCCGAACTGCGCGCCGCGTCACATCTTCGAGGGGTCGCGTCTCCCGCCCCGGGAGGCAAGTTCCGCCACAGACCGGACGACACGCCAAACCACGAGCAATCGTGGGACGGAAAGCCACGAGTCCCCCTGGGATAGTCGGGTTGCCTCCTGAGGCCGGAGTCAAAGCCTCATCAGGATCTTCTCCGTTGGACGTGTTGCCGCAGCCTTCATAACAAGAATGAGGTCGGCACATGAAACTCCTCCCCCGCATCGCCCTCGCCCTGCTCGCCTGCTCGCTGCCGTTCACCGCCGCCGCCGAAACCGCCAAGGTCACGAAGTACCCCGTGGTGTTCGCCCACGGCATGGCCGGCTGGGACTCCATGGCCGGCTTCAGTTACTTCGGCAACGACATGGGCACCTTTGTCGGCGACTCCTGCCAGTTCCTGGAGATCAACGGCTGCAACGACTGGCTCTCCGGCGCCCAGTCGCCCAAGACCGAGGCCTTCCAGGTGTCCTCCATGCAGTCCTCGGAAGTGCGCGGCAACCAGCTCTATGACCAGGTGCGCAGCTTCATGGCCACCACCGGCGCCCCCATGGTCAACCTGGTCGGCCACTCCCAGGGCGGCTTCGACATCCGCAAGGTCGCGCACCGCCTCAAGGCCTATTACGGCGCCCCGCGCGTCGCCGCCATGATCTCGATTTCCTCGCCGCACCGCGGCACGCCCTATGCCAAGCGCATCATGGACATGTACTCGCGCAACGCCAGCAACATCTTCTGCGGCGCGCTGCCGCCCAACGCCGACGGGTCCGATCCCTGCCTGGCGGCCATCCGGCCCATCGCCGACGCGCTGTTCGACTTCCTCAACGGCGGCGATGCCAGCGGCAACGACGTCATCGCCGGCGGCCTGCAGCTCGTGTACGACGACTACGACGGCAATGACGGCAAGATCACGGGCGCCAAGGCCTTCAACGCCACCTACAACGTCGCCGGCGTTGCCTCCTACGTGGCCTCTGTCGTCACCGGCCAGGACGACGGCAACGTGATGCCGGTGGTGGCCGCGATCGGCGCCGTCGCCGGCATCAATGCCGATGGCGACGGCTTCTGCGTCAACGATTGCGACAATGACGGCGCCGCCGGCGCCGGCGACGGCGTGATCCGCGACATGGACGACGACGGCCTGGTGCCCACCAACTCGCAGCAGATGGGCTACCGCCTGGTCTACAAGGAAAACGACTTCACCTGCGCCTGGTACGGCTGCTGGAATCCGCTCGACACCTTCGCCGAGGTGGCCTCCACCGGCTACGTCAGCGACATCAACAACCCGAGCAGCGTGCAGATGACCTCGCATGACGGCCAGCTCAACCAGGACCACCTCGACGTGGTGTCGCTGGGCCCCGATACCTTTGACGAGGAAGAGTTCTACGCCGGCCTGATGAACTACATCGCGGTGAAGGGCTACTGATCCGATTGGCTTTGGCGGGTGGGGGGCGCGTCTCCCCACCCGTTTTTTTATTCGCGGTAGGCGCATGAACAAGAAGGTGGTGGCGGCTGGCGTGCTCGCCGGCGTCCTGGCGCTGGCGGGTGGCGCCCTGTGGTGGCTGGACGGCGAGGTGCGGGGCGCCCTGCCGGGCGGCGGCAGCGACGGTCCCGGCGCGGCCCTGGAGGTGCCCGAGGTCGACGCCCAAGGGCTGTCCGGCTTTGACGAGCGCGAGAAGGCCATCATCCAGCAGCTGCGCAAGAAATACGGCGCGCACATCGCCAGTGTGGCGGAACAGGTGAAGGTGCTGGCCAACCTGCGCGACCTGCTGCGCCAGCTCTATCCGCAGGACTGGGAGAGGCGCCTGCTGCGCATCCTGGGCGCGGCCTTCCCGGAGCAGGCGCGCGAGATGCTGGGCTGGTACCAGCGCCTGCTGGCCTATGAGGCGTGGCTGAAGGACGTGCTGCCGGCGCTGAATCCGGGCAGTCCCGAGGCGACGCGCCAGGCCCTCTGGGACAAGCGCACCGAGCTCTTCGGCGAGGCCGCCTACGAGATCTGGGCCGTGGAGATGCGCGAGCAGAAGCTGCAGGAAAAGCTGACGGAGCTTGCGACCTCGACGGCGCCCTTCCGCGACAAGGCCGACACCTACATCGAGGCCCTGCGCGCCACCTATGGCGACCGCATCACCGGCCCCGAGGCACCGCACCTGACGCAGAACATGACCCGCTTCCTGGAACTCGAGAGCGTGCAGCGCGACCTGCGCGGCGTCGGCCTGGAGGAGCGCCGGCAGCGCCTGCGCGAGTTCCGCCAGGCCATGGGCCTGGACGAGGCGGCGCTCAAGCGCTGGGACGCGCTCGATGTCGAGCGCGACAGTGCGCGCGTCACCGGCCAGGCCTATCTGGACGAGCGCGCCCGCCTCGAGGCGCGCTATCAGGGCGCCGAGCTGCAGGCGCGGCTGGAAACGCTGCAGGAGCGCCTGTTCGGCGCCGAGGAGGCGACCTTCATTCGCAACGAGGAGGCGTCCGGCTACTACCGCTTCAAGACCCCGCAGACCCTGGGCGTGAACTGACGGCCCGGGAGCGGGGGCCTGTAATCCGTACGGCTTGCTGCTAGAGTCGGGGGCGCCGTGGCGCCCCTTTCCCTTTGGCCGCGGTGCAACCGGGCCCGCCATTCCATGATGCGCATCATCTTCCTGCTTTGCTTCTCCATCACCGTTTTCGGCCTCTACCGCTGCGCCGTGCAGGCGCCGGAGGGCTCCAAGTACCGCGGCATCCTGGCCGAGGCGCTGGCGCGCGACCTGGACCGGGGCAACCCGCTCTGCGCCGACACCTACCCGGCCAACGGCTTCCCCTACCAGGCCGCGCTCGACCGCCGCGGCTACCGCGCGCCGCAGACCACCTACAACGAATATGGCGAAGCCATGCCGGTGGCCGATGCGCCCAAGGCGCCGCCGGAGAATCCGCTGCGCTTCAAGTGGCGCGACCTGGTCAAGGCCGGCCTGCTCTACGAGTCCGAGCACTACGACGGCAACCTCAAGCTCGATGGCTACGTCTACGAGCTCTCGCCCAAGGGGCGCCGCCTCTATTCTGAATACAAGGCGCCGAATGGCGACACGCGCGGGCATTTCTGCCTGGGCAAGCCGCAGCTCAAGGAGGTCCTCGCCGTTGGCAAGCCCGGCTTCAGCCTGGCGGGCCTGGAGGTGCCGGTGCGCTACGTGCTCAAGATCGACCCGGTGCCCACCGAGCTCTACGACGGCACCGCCGAGGCCCTGGGCCTGACCGTGCCCAAGCGCTCGCCCTCGGGCGAGGTGCTGTACCCGGTCACCGACGCCGTGATGACGCTGGAGCGCGAGACCGAGAAGGTGCTGTACGTGGAGCCGCGCTGAGGCGCGCCCCGACCGAAAAAAAGCCCGGCAATGCCGGGCTTTTTCGTTGGCGGCCGGCCCGCGCGGGTCAGCCCTTGACGCAGACGATCTGGCGCAGCGTGTGCACCACCTCGACCAGGTCCTGCTGGTTGGCCATCACGGCATCGATGTCCTTGTAGGCCGCGGGGATCTCGTCGATCACCCCGGGGTCCTTGCGGCACTCGATGCCGGCGGTCTGCTCCACCATGTCCTGCGTGCTGAAGCGGCGCTTGGCCTCGGTACGGCTCATGCGCCGGCCGGCGCCGTGCGAGCAGGAGCAGAACGATTCCGCGTTGCCCTTGCCGCGCACGATGTAGCTCTTCGCGCCCATGGACCCGGGGATGATGCCGAGTTCGCCCTCGCGGGCGCTGATGGCGCCCTTGCGGGTGAGGTAGACGTCGGCCCCGTAGTGGGTTTCCCGCGCCACGTAGTTGTGGTGGCAGTTGATGGCCTCGCGCGTCAGCCCGAAGGGCGGCAGCACCGGACGCAGCGCCTCCAGCACCAGGCGCATCATCTCGCGGCGGTTGGTGAGCGCGTAGTCCTGCGCCCACGACACCGCCTCGACATAGTCGTCGAAATGACGGCTGCCCTCCACGAAGTAGGACAGGTCCTTGTCCGGCAGGTGGCCGAGGCTGCGCTCCATGTCCTTCTTCGCCAGGTCGATGAAGTAGCGGCCGATGCAGTTGCCGACGCCGCGGCTGCCGGAATGCAGCATGATCCACACCGCATCGCTTTCATCGAGGCAGACCTCGATGAAGTGGTTGCCGCCGCCCAGGGTGCCGAGCTGCTTGGCCCAGGTGGGCCGGAACTGCCGCAGCATCTTCAGCAGGCCGGGGTGACGCGCCACGAGGGCGTCGATGCCGCGGTCGAGCTCGCGCAGGGTGGAGGCCTTCACCGCCTCGTAGCGGTGCTGCGCCATGCCCACCGGCACCGCCTGCTCGATGGCGTGGCGCAGCGCCTTTGGGTTGTCCGGCAGCTGCGCCGCGGACAGCGACAACCGCACCGCGTTCATGCCGCAGCCGATGTCCACGCCCACCGCCGCCGGGATGATGGCGCCGCGCGTGGGGATGACCGAACCCACGGTGGCGCCGATGCCGGCATGGACGTCCGGCATGGCGGCGACGTGCGCGTGCACGAAGGGCAGCGCGGCGATGTTCTTGAGCTGCTGGATGGCGCTCGCGTCGATGTCGCTGGTGAAGATCTTCACCGGCTTGTGGCCGTTCTTCTCGTTTGCGTTCAATACCAGTTGGACCGGCATGTCACACCTCTTCCTTTTGGGTTTCGGGTGGCGGCCCGCGTCTTCTGGACGCAGGACCGCCCGTGGCGCGGACGGGCGTCACGCGCCAATGAAAAAGCCCCGGGGTCACCGGGGCTTTGTCGGGCACCGGCTTGAAGGCGTCGCGCCTTCAAGCCGGGAGACTGAAGGCGTCAGCGCGGGGCGGTCTTCGCGATGTTCAGGGCGATGACGTTGCGGTGGGGCACTTCAGGTCTCCTGTTGACGGTGGCGCGGGGCCGGGATGGCACTTGCGCGAATGGGCGGCGATTCTAGTCGCGCAAAAAAATTCCGCCAGAGCGCGGGCGAAAAATCCTCCGGCGCGGCGACGAGCGGAGCGCGCGTGGCGACATCCTGCGCCGTGCTCAGGGGAAGAGCGGCGCCACGCCGAGCGCCCGTACCTGCTTGCGCAGCTTGCTGAAGGCCGGGCTGTCGAGCGGTACCACGTGCACCTGTACCGGAACTTGCTGCGCGATGACGTGCTGCACGATGGCCTGGCGTCCCTTCTCGCCGGTGAAGGTCGTGCTCTCGAAGGCCAGCACCCAGGCGCGCGCGTCGGGATCGGCCTCGATGCGCCGGCGCAGCAGCCAGGCCCGCTTCACGCCCTTGGGCGCGCCACGCAGCACCGCGGCGAAGTCGCTGAAGGCGGTGGCGGGCAACTCGTCCGCGGGCAGCAGGGTGCACTGCGCGGGATCCAGCTCGTCGAGCTCGCGCTGGCGGCGCTGTTCCATGTCGCTGCGTGCCAGCCAGCGCTGCAGGTAGGCCTCGGCCCGCGCCGCGTCGCGCTCGGCGAGGAAGCCGTGGATGAGCTGGCAGGCGGCGAGGGTGGCGTCGGGGTCGATGGCCATCACCTGCTCCAGGTCATCGATGCCGACGGCGTCCGCGCGCTCCAGGCGCAGGGCGCCGCGGCGGAACAGGCCGGAGGCGTGGCGCGGGTGGCGCGCCAGCAGGTCGTCGAGCAAGGGCATGAGGTCGGTGTCGGGTTCGAGCTCGCCGGTGATGCGGATGATGTGCCAGCCCTCCTCGTCGTCCGGCGCCGGGAGCGCGCGCAATCGCGCCAGCTCCGCGCGCTGTTCCTGCAGGTACTGGTGGCGCTCCTGCCAGTGCGCCTGCACCGCCTCGCGCCAGCGCGCGTCGAATTCGGCCAGCACCGCGGGCAGGCGTTCGCCCAGCCAGGCGCTGGCGGCGCTCTGCGCCACCGCGGCCGGGGCCGCCATCGTCGCCGGCTCGACGCCCATGGCGCGCAGGCGGTCGGCCAGGGCGGGATGGGTGTCGGCATGGTCGGTGACCCGGGTCAGCGCCTGCCGCAGGAAGTCGCGTTCGCGCTCGGGCAGCAGCTGTTCGCGCCAGGCCTGCGCCCATACCTCGCTGCGCGCCGCCGGCGGCGCCGGCTCGTGCTGCACGCGCCGGTTCACCGCCGGCCAGAAACACTCCTGCTCGAACTGGCTGGCGATGTTGACGCGGGCGAGCGCGCTGGCCGCCGGCGCCACCCCCACGAGCTCGGCGGCGGAGCGGTCGGCGTCGTACTCGTTCTGGCGCGCGAGCACGAAGGTGTAGGCGTTGAAGAAGGGCGCGTACCAGCGGAACAGGCGCGCCACCAGGCGCGAGCCCCAGTCGGTCCAGCCGTCGGCCATGGCCTGCATCTGCCCCCAGGCGTTGCGCAGGCGGTAGATGAAGGCGCCAAAGCGGCCGTGCTGGCCGGCCAGGTGGCCGTACTCGTGCGCGACCACGGCCATGGCCTCGTCCGCGCTCATGACCTGCAGCAGGGGCAGGCCGAGGATGAGGTAGTTCTCGTGGTGGCCGAGCAGGCCCCAGCGCGGGTGCTGCACCACGGCGGCGTTCATCTCGTCGGTGAGCAGCACGCGGTGGAAGCGCGGGCCCTTCATGCGCGCGCGCATGTCGTCCAGGCGGATGAAGAGGGCGGGCGCCTCCGCGCGCGTCAGGGGACGGCCTTCGGGCGCCGGAAAGCGGGTGGTGAGCAGGGTCCAGGTGCTGCGCAGCATCATCCAGGCCGGGACCAGCAGCACCAGCAGCAGCTTGCCGAGCTTGGCGAGCAGGAGGGCGACGCCGCCGCCGCCGTACTTGAGGGCGAGCGCGGCGATGCCGGCGAAGCCGCCGATCATGAGCAGGGAAAAGCCCAGGGCCACGGCCAGGATCAGGAAGCCCAGCAGCGCCACCAGCGCCACGCTGGCGGTGTAGCGCGCGGGGCGGGCGCGGGCCTGCTGTTCCAGGCGGGTGATGAGGGCGTCGAAGGCGGAATGGTCCATGGCGGCTTCCTCGGGTCCGGGATTCCGACCCTACGGAATGACTGCCGCCGGGAAAAGCCGCTCCGCCCGCCCGCGGCGCCGGCGGTCGCGGCACCGCCGCGCTTTGTGACGCGGTTTGCAGCGCCCGTGCGCGCCGCCGCGGCCGGCCCGGTGCCGCGGCGGGCTAGATGCTGTAGTCGGGGGCGGCCGCCTCCGGCGCCAGGAACACGCGCGCCTGGCGCGGGCGGAACCAGACGCGCTCGCCCACCCGCACCGCTTCCTTCTCGTAGGCCTCGCGCGCGAGCTCCACCTCGACGTCCTCGCTGCCGTGGCGCAGCACCAGGCGCACCAGGCCGCCGAGCAGGCGCACCTCGGCGACGTTGCCCTCCAGGGCCTGCGCCAGCGCCGTGCGCGAGAGCTCGATGTCGTGCGGGCGAACATAGGCCACCGCCGGCGCGTCGGCGGCGTCGCCATGGTCGGCCGCCGGCAGGCGCAGGCCGCCGATGTCGGCCCAGCCCTCGGCCACGCGCCCGTGGAAGAGGTTGACGTTGCCGAGGAAGCTGTACACGAAGGGGCTGGCGGGCGCCGAGTAGACCTGGTCCGGCGTGCCCACCTGCTCGATCCTGCCCTTGTTGAGCACGACGATGCGGTCGGCCACTTCCAGCGCCTCCTCCTGGTCGTGGGTCACGAACACCGAGGTGACGTGGATCTCGTCGTGCAGGCGGCGCAGCCAGCGGCGCAGGTCCTTGCGCACCTTGGCGTCGAGCGCGCCGAAGGGCTCGTCGAGCAGCAGCATCTTCGGTTCCACCGCCAGGGCGCGGGCGAGCGCGATGCGCTGGCGCTGGCCACCCGACAGCTGGCTGGGGTAGCGGTCGGCCAGCCAGTCCAGCTGCACGAGCTCGAGCAGGTTGTGCACCTTCTTGCGGATCTCGGCGTCGGAGGGGCGCTCCTTGCGCGGACGCACGCGCAGGCCGAAGGCCACGTTCTCGAACACGGTCATGTGGCGGAACAGGGCGTAGTGCTGGAACACGAAGCCGACCTGGCGCTCGCGCACGTGCTGCTGCGTGGTGTCCTCGCCGTGGAAGAGGATGCTGCCGGTGTCGGCGCTTTCCAGGCCCGCGATGATGCGCAGCAGCGTGGTCTTGCCGCAGCCGGAGGGGCCGAGCAGGGCCACCAGCTCGCCGGTCTCGACGGTGAGGTTGACCTCGTTCAGCGCCACGAAGTGGCCGAAGCGCTTGTTGACGTTGCGGATCTCGATGCTCATGGGTCTTTCAGCCTGTCAATTCGGGGTGGCGGGTTGCGGCGGGGCGCTTTCCTGGTAGCCGTCCTCGAGGGCGGCGAGCTCGCGCGCGAGCTTCCACTCGATGAAGCTCTTCACGACCAGCGTGACCAGCGCCAGGAAGGCCAGCAGCGAGGCCACGGCGAAGGCGGCCACGAAGTTGTACTCGTTGTAGAGGATCTCCACCTGCAGCGGCATGGTGTTGGTGAGGCCGCGGATGTGGCCGGACACCACCGACACCGCGCCGAACTCGCCCATGGCGCGCGCATTGCAGAGGATGACGCCGTAGAGGATGCCCCACTTGATGTTGGGCAGGGTGACGCGCCAGAAGGTGGTGAAGCCGGAGGCGCCGAGGGTGATGGCGGCCTCCTCCTCTTCGGTACCCTGGGCCTGCATCAGCGGGATCAGCTCGCGCGCCACGAAGGGGAAGGTCACGAACACGGTGGCGAGCACGATGCCGGGCACCGCGAACAGGATCTGGATGTCGTGCTCGTAGAGCCAGTCGCCGAACACGCCCTGGGCGCCGAAGAGCAGCACGTAGACCAGGCCGGCGATGACGGGCGACACCGCGAAGGGCAGGTCGATCAGCGTGATCAGCACCTGCTTGCCGCGGAAGTCGAACTTGGCGATGGCCCAGGCCGCGGCCACGCCGAACACCAGGTTGAGCGGCACGGCGATGGCGGCCGCGGTCAGCGTGAGCCGGATGGCGGCCAGCGCGTCGGGATCCTTCAGCGCCTCCAGGTAGAGCGCCACGCCCTTGCGGAAGGCCTCCACGAACACCGCGGCCAGCGGCGCGAACAGGAAGATGGCGAGGAAGAGCAGGGCGGTGCCGATGAGCAGGGCCCGCACCCACCAGGACTCGGTGGTGGCGCGCGAGCGCGCGGCGTTGACGGAAACGGTGGCCATGGCGGTCTCCTCAGGCGGCGTCGCGGCCGTGGCGGCGCTGGGTCCAGGCCTGCAGCGCGTTGATGGCGAGCAGCAGGGCGAAGGAAATCACGAGCATGACGAGCGCGATGGAGGTGGCGCCGGCATAGTCGTATTGCTCGAGCTTGGTGACGATGAGCAGGGGGGCGATCTCCGAGATCATCGGCATGTTGCCGGCGATGAAGATGACCGAGCCGTACTCGCCGATGGCGCGCGCGAAGGCCAGCGCGAAACCGGTGATGAGGGGCGGCAGCAGCGCCGGGAAGATGACGTGACGGAAGGTCTGCCAGCGGTTGGCGCCGAGGCTGGCGGCGGCTTCCTCGACCTCGCTCTCCAGGTCCTGCAGCACCGGCTGCAGCGTGCGCACCACGAAGGGCAGGCCGATGAAGGTGAGCGCGACCACCACGCCGAGCGGGGTGAAGGCGACCTTGAGGCCGAGCGGCTCCAGGCGCGAGCCGAACCAGCCGTTGGGCGCATACAGCGCGGTCAGCGCGATGCCGGCGACGGCGGTGGGCAGGGCGAAGGGCAGGTCGACCAGGGCATCGACCAGGCGCTTGCCAACGAAGCGGTAGCGCACCAGCACCCAGGCCACCAGGAAGCCGAACACGGCATTGATGCAGGCGGCCACGAAGGCGGCGCCAAAGCTCAGCTGGTAGGAAGCCAGCACGCGCGGCGCCGTGACCGTGGACCAGAACTCCGCCCAGGTGTAGGTGGAGCTCTTCCAGGCCAGGCCGGCCAGCGGGATCAGCACGATCAGGCTGAGATAGAGGACGGTATAGCCCAGTGTCAGGCCGAAGCCCGGCAGGACACCGGGTTTGCGCCAGGTGGACAGCATGTGGTTCTCCATGGGTATCAGGGCGCGAAGCGGATGGCGCGGCCGCCCGCCACCTGGCGCCGCGGGGCCTCCACGGCGAAGCGGTAGCCGCTGCCGCGCACCGCCTCGATGAGGGGGCCGTAGCCGAAGCGCGCCAGCTGGTTGCGCAGGCGGTAGATGTGCACGTCCACCGTGCGCTCCTCCACGAAGCTCTGGCCCGCCCACACCGTCTGCAGCAACTGCGCGCGGGTGTAGACGCGGCCCGGGTTGGCCATGAGGAAGTGCAGCAGGCGGAAACCCAGCGCGGTGAGGTTGAGCGGCACGTGGCCGGCATAGGCCTGCTGCTGCACCGGGTCCAGGCGCAGGCCCTGGTGCTCCAGCACCTTCTCGTCGCTGACCTGGGGGCGCAGCAGCGCCTTGAGCTTGAGCAGCAACTCGCGTGGCTCCGGCGCCACCTTGTGCGCGGCGGGGGTGATGGCGACGGCCGCGTCCTCGTCCAGCACCAGCACCGGCAGGCGACGGCTGTCGGCGGCGGCGCGGCGCAGGGTGGAGGCCATCACCGCGGCATGCTGGCGGCTGCCCGTCACCACCACGTCGGGCAGCAGGGCCGCGTCGTGCTGGTGCAGGGCCTGCACGGCGCTGTCGCTGTCGGGCGCGGCCACGACCACGTGGCCGCCCTGCACCTCCAGCACGTGGCGGATGAAGCGCTGCGCCAGCAGGTCGTCGTGGATGAGCAGGATGACGGCACTCATGGTGTTCTCCACTGGCCCGCGCCGGGGTCGGCCGGCGCGGGTGGGTCGTGACGGGGCGCCCTCAGAGGATGGCGAGGGCGACCTCCGTGGATTTCACCAGCGCCACCACTTCGGTGCCGACGGCGAGGTTGAGGTCGCGGATGGAGCGGGTGGTCACCACCGAGGTGACGATGCCGAGCGGGGTTTCCACCTCGACTTCGGACACCACCGGACCGGTGATGATTTCCTTGATGCGACCGCGGAACTGGTTGCGGACGTTGACGGCTTCGATGCTCATGTTCGGGTCTCCGGTCGGGATGAGGGGGCGCGCGGCGCGCGCCCCGGGCGGTGCTTACTTCTTGCCGGGCACGTAGATCTCGTCGAAGGTGCCGCCGTCGGCGAAGTGGGTGTCCTGCGCGGTGCCCCAGCCGCCAAAATCACGGATGGTCAGCAGCTTGAGCCTGGGGAACTGCTTCTCGTACTTCGCGGCCACTTTGGCGTCGCTCGGGCGGTAGTAGTTGCGCGCGGCGATCTCCTGGCCTTCCGGGCTGTACAGGTACTGCAGGTAGGCTTGGGCGACGGCGGTGGTGCCGTGCTTCTTCGCGTTCTTGTCGACCACGGCCACGGGCGGCTCGGCCAGGATGGACAGCGAGGGCACCACGATCTCGAACTTGTCCGTGCCGAGCTCCTTCACGGCCAGGAAGGCCTCGTTCTCCCAGGCGATCAGCACGTCGCCGATGCCGCGCTCGGTGAAGGTGGTGGTGGCGCCGCGGGCGCCCGAGTCCAGCACCGGCACGTTGGCGAAGAGCTTCTTCACGAAGGCCTTGGAGGTCTCGCCGGTGGCCTTGGGCAGGCTCCGCGCGTAGCCCCAGGCCGCCAGGTAGTTCCAGCGCGCGCCGCCGGAGGTCTTGGGATTGGGCGTGATCACCTGCACGCCGGGGCGCACCAGGTCGTTCCAGTCCCTGATGGCCTTGGGGTTGCCCTTGCGCACCAGGAACACGATGGTGGAGGTGTAGGGCGAGCTGTTGTGCGGCAGGCGGCCGGCCCAGTTGGGCGGCAGCAGGCTGCGCTTGCTGGCGAGCTGGTCGATGTCCCCGGCCAGGGCCAGGGTCACGACGTCGGCTTCCAGGCCGTCGAGCACGGAACGGGCCTGCTTGCCGGAGCCGCCGTGGGACTGCTTGACCACGACGTCGTCACCGGTCTTGCCCTTCCAGTAGGAGGCGAAGGCCTTGTTGTAGTCCTCGTAGAGCTCGCGGGTCGGGTCGTAGGACACGTTGAGCAGGTTGACGGTGGCGGCCGAGGCCAGGGAGGCGCCCAGGCCGAGCGTGGCGGCGAGGACGGTGGCGGCTAGGCGCGGAAAGGAAAAGTTCATGGCATCACCCCGAATGAATTGGTACGGAGGGATGCTAGGCCGGGCCCTTTTTATTTAAAAAGAATATATATTCATGTTGTTATTACACAAAAAGGCATAACAACTTCGGTTATTGTTATAAGCAGCTAATTATCCATGCCCGCATATGTTGCTTCCGGCTGCGCCCAGCTCATCAATAGTAAAGAACTATAAAAAAACAAAGCAAAATAAATTTATCAAACGGTGCCCGCCTGCCTAGCATCCTCTCCACGACAAGCGCCCCTTCCGGTCCCCAAGGAGAATGCCATGAGCAACCTGATCAACACCGTCGTCAAACCCTTCAAGGCCACCGCCTACCAGAACGGCAAGTTCATCGACGTCACCGACGCCACCCTCAAGGGCAAGTGGTCGGTGGTCGTGTTCTACCCGGCCGACTTCACCTTCGTCTGCCCGACCGAGCTCGAGGACCTGGCCGACCACTACGCCGAGTTCCAGAAGCTGGGCGTGGAGATCTACGGCGTGTCCACCGACACCCATTTCTCGCACAAGGCCTGGCACGACACCTCCGACGCCATCAAGAAGGTGCAGTACCCGCTCGTGGGCGATCCCACCGGCACCCTGACCCGCAACTTCGAGGTGATGATCGAGGAGGAGGGCCTGGCGCTGCGCGGCACCTTCGTCATCAACCCCGAAGGCCAGATCAAGCTCTGCGAAATCCACGAC
>DASUDN010000086.1:0-5735 GCA_036275595.1 Moraxellaceae bacterium | reverse complement strand
TTGCCGGGAAAGCCCAGCAGCGTGGCGATCTGGTCCAGCGGCTGCACCGCGCGCGCCTGGTAGCCGGCCAGGATGTCCATGAGATCGGTGTGGCGCAGGTGGAAGCGGCCCAGGTAGTTGTTGAACTTGAAGTCGCGGTCGTCCTCGCCCAGGTCCCAGTAGCGCGGCGCGGCGATGCCATGGCGCAGGGCGCGGTAGTGCAGTACCGGCAGGTCGAAGCCGCCGCCGTTCCAGGACACCAGCGTCGGAGTGTAGCGCTCGATGCCGCTGAAGAAGCGCGTGATCAGCTCCTTCTCGGAAGAGGACTCGTCGCCCAGCGACCACACCTTGAGGCCCTCGCGGGTGCGCAGCACCGCGGAGATGCAGACCACGCGCTGCAGGTGGTGGCGCAGGAAGTCGGAGCCGCCGGTTTCCTGGCGGCGGATGTTGAACAGCGCGTTGGCGGTGTCCTTGTCGGAGAGACCCTCGAGGCCGTAGATGCGCTGGCCGCCCTCGATGTCGGGCACGGTCTCGATGTCGAAGACGAAGATGTTGTTCATGGCCCGCCTCTTGTTCTGGTCCGGAGGCGGCCGGGAGCGCCGGCCGCCGAGGGTTGCCGTCAGGCGCCGTGGAAGACGCCGGTGGAAAGGTAGCGGTCGCCGCGGTCGCAGACGATGGCGACGATCACCGCGTCCTGCACGCGCTTCGACAGCTCCAGCGCCGCCCACACCGCGCCCCCCGAGGATACGCCGCAGAAAATGCCTTCCTCACGCGCCAGGCGACGCATGGTCGCCTCGGCGTCCGCCTGGGCCACGTCCATGACCTCGTCGACGCGCTCGCGCTCGAAGATGGTGGGCAGGTAGGCCTCCGGCCAGCGCCGGATGCCGGGGATCTGCGCGCAGGGCCCGGGCTGCAGGCCGATGACGCGCACCCCGGGGTTCTGCTCCTTGAGGTAGCGCGACACGCCCATGATGGTGCCGGTGGTGCCCATGGAGCTGATGAAGTGGGTGACGGTGCCTTCCGTCTGCGCCCAGATCTCGGGGCCGGTGCCGCGGTAATGGGCCAGCGGGTTGTCGGAGTTGCCGAACTGGTTCAGCACGCGGCCGCGGCCCTCGGCCTGCAGGCGCAGGGCGAGGTCGCGCGCGCCCTCCATGCCCTCGGCCTGCGGCACGGAGATGAGCTCGGCGCCGTAGGCGGCCATGGCGTCGCGGCGCTCCTGGCTCTGGTTGTCCGGCATGATGAGGATCATGCGGTAGCCCTTGATGGCCGCCGCCATGGCCAGGGCGATGCCGGTATTGCCGCTGGTGGCCTCGACCAGGGTGTCGCCGGGCCGGATGTCGCCGCGCGCCTCGGCCTCGCTGATCATGGACAGGGCGGGACGGTCCTTCACCGAGCCGGCGGGATTGTTGCCCTCGAGCTTGACCAGCACGGTATTGGTGGTCGCGCCCGGCAGGCGCTGCAGGCGGACCAGGGGCGTGTGGCCGACGGTGTCGGCGATGGTGGGGTAGACGGGCATGACGGGCTCGGCCAGGGCAGCGGGCAGGGCCGCGATTGTAAGGGAAGCCTTCCCGGGGCGGTACCGGCTGGCGGGACTGGCAGGTATAGTTCCGGGATTGTCGCCAACGGAACTGCCGATGAAGCCCTGGAGCCTGCAAAGCCGCCTGATCGCCCTCCTGCTCGTCCCGACCGCCCTGCTCGTGCTGGGCCTGGGGAGCTGGGCCGTGCTGACCCGCTTCAGCGACCTGGAGGCGGTGGAGCACGAGCGCGGCCACGTGGTGCTGGAAAAGTACCGCCAGGCCATCGAGCACCTGCCCGAGCGCAGCCCGGCGGCGCTGCAGGCGCTGGCCACGCGCGCCCTCGAGGAGCCCGGCCTGCGCTCCCTGAGCCTGCTCAATGACGCCGGCGACAACCGCCTGCATGCCGGGCCCACGCCCCATGACGTGGGCGCAGGCCAGGCCCTGCGCCTGGACCACCAGGGCGCCCGCCACTACGAGACCGCGCAGGACTCCGTGCTTTACGTGCAGGCGCTGGACACCCACCTGCCGCTGGCCGGGTCGCGCCCCGAGCCCGCCTGGCTGATGCTGGAGTTCAGCACCAGCGAGCTCACCATCCGCAAATACGAGGCCCTGTTCCTGGTCAGCACCCTGTGCCTGCTGGCCACCGGCCTGCTGGCCCTGCTGCTGGTGCGGCTGGTGCGGCGCTGGCTGGCGCCGCTGGCGGACATGACCGAGACCCTGAAGCAGGTCGACAGCGAGCACCTCGAGCACCGCCTCTTCACCGACGCCTCCGGCGACCTGCTGGCCCTGGAAAACGAGATCAACGCCCTGCTCGCCCGCCTCGCCGCCGACACCGAGGAGCTCAAGAGCTCCATGATCCAGGCCAACGAGGACCTGCGCGAGACCATGGAAGCCATGGAGGTGCAGAACATCGAGCTCACGCTGGCGCGCAAGGAGGCGGTCGAGGGCAACCGCATCAAGTCCGAGTTCCTGGCCAACATCAGCCACGAGATCCGCACGCCGCTGAACGGCATCATGGGCTTCGCCAAGCTGCTGCAGAAGACGCAGCTGTCGCCACGCCAGCTCGACTACATCAAGACCATCCAGAAGTCCGCCGACAACCTGCTGGCCATCATCAACGACGTGCTGGACCTGTCCAAGATCGAGGCCGGCAAGCTGGTGCTGGACCACATCCCGCTGGACATCGAGGAGGTCATCTTCGAGGTCATGGGCATGCTGGCGCCGCTGGCCGAGGAAAAGGACCTGGAGCAGGTCGCCTTCATCTACGACGACGTGCCGCGCCACCTCATGGGCGACCCGCTGCGCCTCAAGCAGATCCTGACCAACCTCGTGAACAACGCCATCAAGTTCACGCCGCAGGGCGAGGTCACGGTGCGCTGCATGCTGGAGGCCCAGACCGACCGCCACGCGGTGCTGCGCATCAGCGTCACCGACACCGGCATCGGCCTCTCCGATTCCGCCCGCGCCGACCTCTTCCGCGCCTTCAGCCAGGGCGACCCCTCCACCACGCGCAAGTTCGGCGGCACCGGCCTCGGCCTCGTCATCTCCAAGCACCTGGTCGAGCAGATGCAGGGCGAGATCAACTTCGAAAGCGTGGAAGGCGAGGGCTCGACCTTCTGGTTCACCTTCCGCACCGAGATCGACAGCTACTCGCACTCGGGCCTCACCGGCGAGCAGCTGCACGGCCGCCGCATCGTGGTGGCCGAGCCGCAGCCGGTGACGCGCCAGTTCCTGGTCAACACCCTGGAGCACTGGGGGGCGCAGAGCGCCGCCGCCGCCACCCTCGACGACCTGCACCACCTGCTGCGCGAGGGCCCGCCGCCGGAGGCGCTGGTGGTGAACCTGGCACTGCTGGGCTCGCGCGGCGCGGTCAGCTCCATGCAGCTCGACGAGCTGCGCCGCCAGGTCAACGGCCCCATCCTGCTGCTCTCGCGCAGCTCGGATTCGGCGCAGGAGCAGGCCAATTACCAGGACAACCAGGTCGGCGTGATCAGCAAGCCGGTGCCGCCGCGCGAACTCTACAGCCGCCTCGTGGCCATGTTCGGCGCGCTGTCGCTGCAACCCGCCCAGCTAGCCCTGCTGCCCTCGCGCAAGATGCCCACGCTGCGCGTGCTGGCGGTGGACGACAATCCGGCCAACCTCAAGCTGGTGTGCACGCTGCTGGCCGACCTGCAGGTGGAGGCGGTGCCCGCCACCGATGGCTACCAGGCCATCCGCCTGTGCAAGGAAAACACCTTCGACCTGGTGTTCATGGACATCCAGATGCCCGGGCTCTCCGGCCTGGAGGCTACGCGCGCGATCCGCGAGTACGAGCTCGCGCAGGGCACGAGCAAGCGCCTGCCCATCGTCGCGCTCACCGCGCATGCCATGGCCAACGAGCGCGAGGCGCTGCTCAAGAGCGGCATGGACGACTACCTGACCAAGCCGGTGCAGGACAGCCAGCTCGCGCACATGCTGGCCAAGTGGACGGGCATCGACCCGCGCGGCGCCGCCGCGGCCCTGCCCGCGACCACCCCCGCCGAACCCTTCCTCCCGCCCGGCAACGGCGAGGGCGTGGTGAACTGGCAGGAGGGCCTCAAGCTCGCCGCCGGCAAGGCCGACCTCGCGCGCGACATGCTCATCATGCTGTTCAACAGCCTCGAGGAGGAGCGTGCCAAGATCGACGCCGCCTGCCGCGACGACAACCTCGAGGCGCTGCTCGGGCACGTGCACTACCTGCACGGCGCCACCCGCTATTGCGGTGTGCCGGCGCTGCGCAACGCGGCGCAGGTGCTGGAGACGGACATCAAGTCCATGCTCGCGCTGCACGAGACGCAGCGCCGCGAGGGCAGCGCCACCGCGCCGCCCTCCACCGCCCTCTGCCGCGAGGAGGTCGACATGCTGCTGCGCTGCATCGACGAGCTGGTCGCCTGGCGCGAGCAGAACGCCCTCCCCGCCTGACCGGCGTCCGCCCACCGGACGGCGCGCCGCCGCGCCCGGGCCCCGGCCGGCCCCGTCCCTACACCGGCGCGGGCCACCCGCGCTTTGCCTGCGCTACCTACCCCCTTGTCATCGCGGTCAATCCGGCCCTCGGGGCCCATGGCATAGTCCGTTCGTTACCGCCCCCTCTTCCAGGAGTACACACGGGATGAACGCCAACCAGGTGCAAGGCCTCGGCCTCAATGTCCTGAACCGATTCGCGCAGAGCGACTGGCCCGACCGCCTCGGCATGCGCAAGTCCATCGAGAAACTGCTTTACGCCGGCACCCGCACCGGCTTCCAGCTCGCCGGCGCCATGGCGCGGCAGTTCGCCGGCGGCGGCAAGCTCGAGGGCAAGCAGCGCCTGCCGGCGGCCGCCAAGGGCGTGTTCGACCTCAGCGTGAGCGACGAGCAACAGATGATGCGCGACACCCTGCAGCGCTTCGCCAGGGACGTGCTGCGCCCGGCCGCCGCCGGCGCCGACCACGACGCCGCGTTCCCGGCCGACGTGCGCAGCGCCGCGCTGGAACTGGGCCTCAACTTCTACGCCGTGCCCGAGGCGCTCGGCGGCATGGCCGCCGAGCAGGCCGTGGTCAGCAACGTGCTGATGGCCGAGGACCTGGGCTACGGCGACTTCTCGCTGGGCGCCGCCCTGCTCGCCCCCATGGGCGTGGCCAATGCCCTGACGCGCTGGGGCAGCCAGGCGCAGCAGGAGAAGTACCTGCCGGCCTTCGCCGAGGAAACGCCGCCGCTGGCGGCCTTCGCCGTCAACGAACCCGGCGCCGGCTTCGATCCCAATGTGCTCGCCACCCGCGCCCGCGCGGCCGGCGACGGGTATGTGCTGAACGGCGAGAAGTGGCTGGTGCTGCAGGGCCGCGACGCCGAGCTGCTGCTGGTCGCCGCCGAACTCGACGGCGCCCCCGCCGTGTTCATCGTCGAGGGCGGCAGCGCGGGCCTGGCCTTCCAGGATGACCCGGCCATGGGCCTCAAGGCCACGTCCACCGCCAAGCTCCGCCTGACCGACGTGCGCGCCGAGAAGCTCGGCGACGCCGACTTCGACTACCAGGCCTTCCTGGACCTGGGCGCGCTGGCCTGGTGCGCCCTCGCCGTCGGCACCTGCCAGGCGGTGATGGACTACGTGGTGCAGTACGCCAACGAGCGCATCGCCTTCGGCGAGCCGATCTCGCACCGCCAGAGCGTGGCCTTCATGATCGCGGACATGGCCATCGAGATCGACGCCATGCGCCTCATGGTGTGGAACGCCGCCTCCCTGGCCGAGGC
>DASUDN010000085.1:0-2749 GCA_036275595.1 Moraxellaceae bacterium | reverse complement strand
GCGTCGTCGTAGCCCAGCACGCGCGCCACCTCCCCCACCCGCAACTCGCCGCCGTCGAGCAGGCGGGCCGCGCGCTCCATCTTCAGGTGCAAAAAGTGCGTCAGCGGCGCCCGTCCGGTGAGGCGGCGGTAGGTCTTGGCGAAGTGGAAGCGCTCGAAGCCGAAGGCGTCGGCGAGCTGGTCCAGCGTCAGGGGCTCGTCCAGGTGGGCCTGCATGTAGGCCTGCACCGCCCACACGTCGAAGCGGCCGCGCCGGGCCTGGTGGCGGGTCGCCAGCAGGGCGGCATGGGTCAGCAGGGCGCGCAGGGCATTGGCGGCATGCAGCAGGGGCGGCAGCACGAAGCCTTCGCGGGTCAGCGCCAGCAGGGCCTGGAAATCCGGCACCAGGCCCAGCCCGACCTGCGCCGTGGTCGCCCCCGCCCCGCCCAGCAGCGGCGCCAGGAAGGCCGGCGCCGCGCTCCCCGCGAAATGCACCCAGTACAGGCTCCACGGCTGCGCCGCCTCGGCGCGGTAGCGGTGCGCGACGCCGGCCGGCAACAGCACCAGGGTGCCGGGCCCGACCGCGCCGCCCGCCGTGCTCCCCGCGGCGCCGTCCCAGCTCACCTCGCCATGGCCCTGCACGCAATAGAGCAGCAGGTGGTCCTCGTGCTCCGCCGCCTCGCGCGCCATGGCGTGCCCGGCGGCATGGCGGTAGTAGCCCAGCGCCTCCGGCCACAGCTCGTGCGCCAGGGGATGCCGGGACAGGGCGCGGCAGGCCGCGGGCGGCACCAGCCAGCGCCGGCTGTCGGGGTTCAGCGGCCACGGCGAGGGGATGGGCATGCGATCACCAAGATTGTCCACCAGATGGCAAGGAATGCCATTTAACCGCGGCGCTTCCGGATGCTACAAGACCAACATCATCCAGTACCGGAGACCCCCATGAGCGTGCGCCGCATTCCCCTCCTGATCGAGGGCGCTTTCCAGGACAGCAAGACCACGAACTGGCTGCCGGTCCGCAACCCCGCCACCCAGCAGGTGCTGGCCGAGGTGCCGATGGCCACCGCGGGCGAGGTGGAGCGCGCCGTGGCCTCGGCCAGGGCCGCCTTCAGGAGCTGGCGCGACGTGCCGGCCCCGGCCCGCGCCCGCATCATGCTGCGCTACCAGGACCTGCTGAAGCAGCACCATGACGAGATCGCCGAGATCCTGGCCCAGGAGACCGGCAAGACCTTCGCCGACGCCAAGGGCGACGTCTGG
This sequence comes from Moraxellaceae bacterium, assembly GCA_036275595.1. Classification (GTDB taxonomy): domain Bacteria; phylum Pseudomonadota; class Gammaproteobacteria; order Pseudomonadales; family Moraxellaceae; genus UBA2031. The sequence goes on along the minus strand of DASUDN010000085.1, from coordinate 1,517 downwards.
CGCGGCATCGAGGTGGTGGAGCACGCCTGCAACATCAGCACGCTGATGATGGGCGAGACCGTGGAGAACGTGGCGGGCGGCATCGACACCTACTCGCTGGTGCAGCCGCTGGGCGTGTGCGTGGGCATCACCCCCTTCAACTTCCCGGCCATGATCCCGCTGTGGATGTTCCCGCTCGCCATCGCCTGCGGGAACACTTTCATCCTGAAGCCCTCCGAGCAGGACCCGATGACCCCGACCCGCCTGGCCGAGCTCTTCCTGGAGGCGGGCGCGCCGAAGGACGTGCTGCAGGTGCTGCACGGCGGCCGCGAGGTGGTGGACCAGCTGCTCACGCACGAGGACGTGAAGGCGATCTCCTTCGTGGGCTCGGTGCCCGTGGCCGAGCACATCTACCGCACCGGCACCCACCACCTGAAGCGCGTGCAGTGCTTCGCCGGCGCCAAGAACCACATGGTGGTGATGCCGGACGCCAACCTGAAGCAGGTGGCCAGCAACATCGTCGGCGCCTCGTTCGGCGCCGCCGGCCAGCGCTGCATGGCCATTTCGGTGGCGGTGCTGGTGGGCGACGCGAAGCAGGTCATCCCCGACATTCAGGCGGCGCTCGCGGGCGTGCGCCCGGGCGTGTGGAACGACGCCGGCGCCGCCTACGGCCCGGTGATCTCGCCGCGCGCCCGCGACCGCATCCTGGAGCTGATCCGGAGCGGCAAGGACGAGGGCGCCACCTGCCTGCTCGACGGCAGCGAGTGCAGCGTGGAGGGTCATCCCGACGGCAACTGGGTCGGCCCCACCGTGTTCACCGGCGTGAAGCCGACCATGCGCATCTACCGCGAGGAGATCTTCGGCCCGGTGCTGCTGTGCATCGAGGTGGAGACGCTGGAGGAAGCCATCGCCCTCATGAACGCCAACCCCTACGGCAACGGCTGCTCCATCTTCACCGACTCCGGCGCCGCCGCGCGCAAATTCCAGCACGAGATCGAGGTGGGCCAGGTCGGCATCAACGTGCCCATCCCGGTGCCCCTGCCCTTCTTCAGCTTCACAGGCTGGAAGAAGAGCTTCATGGGCGACCTGCACGCCTACGGCAAGCAGGCGGTGCGCTTCTACACCGAGACCAAGACCATCACCGCGCGCTGGTTCGAGGAGGACATCCCGCACCACGCGCCGAACATGACCATCTCGATGAAGTGAGGCGGCGGGCCGGGTCCGGCCCGTCCCCCGGGGACGACGATGAATTTCGACCTGACCGACGACCAGCAGGCCTTTGTCGAGACCGCGCGCGACTTCGCGCGCCAGGAACTCGCGCCGCACGCCGCCGCCTGGGACGCCGACCACCACTTCCCGGTGGACGTGATCAAAAAGGCCGGCGCGCTCGGCTTCTGCGGCATCTACGCCAGCGAGGCCTGCGGCGGCCTGGGCCTCAAGCGCCTGGACGCGGCGCTGATCTTCGAGCAGCTCGCGCAGGGCTGCACGGCGACCACCGCCTACATCACCATCCACAACATGTGCACCTGGATGGTGGC
>DASUDN010000084.1:0-13568 GCA_036275595.1 Moraxellaceae bacterium | reverse complement strand
CATGCTGGAAAACCACTTCATCAAGCGCAAGATCGACCCGCAGTGCATGGATCCGCAGAAGATGGAAGCCTCGGGCAAGGAAATGCACCAGGTCGTCAAGCTCAAGGACGGCCTGGAATCCGACGTCGCCAAGAAGATCGTGAAGACCATCAAGGAGGCGGGCATCAAGGCCCAGGCCGCCATCCAGGGCGAGAAGGTGCGCGTCACCGACAAGAAGCGCGACACTCTGCAGGAAGTGATGGCCCTGCTGCGCGACCAGAAGTTCGGCGTGCCGCTGCAGTTCAACAACTTCAAGGACTGAGCCGTCCCGCCCTCGAAAAAGCCCGGCAATCGCCGGGCTTTCTCATTCCGCGCCGCCGTCCGCCGGCGGCCCCGCCCGCCACACCAGGAACAGGCGCAGGTCGAACTCGAGCCGGGCATAGTCCGGCAGCATGTGCTCGCAGAGCTGGTAGAAGGCGCGGTTGTGATCCAGCTCGCGCAGGTGCGCCAGCTCGTGCACCACGATCATGCGCAACAGCTCGGGCGGCAGCTCGCGGAACAGCGCCGCGATGCGGATCTCGCGGCTGGTCACCAGGCGCCCGCCGTGCGGGCGCGACACCCGGGTATGCAAGCCCAGGGCGTCCCTCACCACATCCATGCGGCTGTCGTAGCAGACCTTGTCCACGGCGGGGGCCTTGCGCAGGTATTCCTGCTTGAGGTCGCAGACATAGCGGTACAGGGCGCGGTCAGTCTGCACCTCGTGCCGCCCGGGGTAGCGCGCCAGCAGCCAGGGGCCGAGCCGGCCGCTGTCGCGCATCTCCCGCACCTGCTCGCGCAGCTGCGCGGGCAGGGCCAGGAGGGGGTCAGGCGCCGGCATGGCGGCCTGCCCTCCCCCGGTCCCGGTCAGCTCTCGCCATGGCGGAAGTTCAGCGGCGTCATCCCGGTCCACTTCTTGAACACGCGCGAGAAATTGGAGCTTTCCTGGAAGCCCAGGATGAGTGCGATTTCCTTGATGGACTTGTCGCTATGGCGCAGGAAGTGGATGGCCTGCTCCTGGCGCTCCGCGTCCAGCAGTTCCTGGAAGGAGGTGTCGTGCCGGCGCAGGCGGTTGCGCAGGGTGCGCTCGGACATACCGAAGGCCTCGGCCACGTCGCTCATGCGCGGCAGCGCGCCATCGCCCGCCTTGAGCATGCGCCGCACCGAGTCGACAAAGGCGGTCCGCGCCATCACCCGGCCCATGCTCTCGCTGATCTGGCTGATCAGCAGGCGGTGGGTGTCGGGGTCGGCCGTGGGCACGCGGCAGGCCAGGAGCTCGGCGGGGATGGACAGGCCGTAGCAGCTGGCGTTGAAGAGCACGTGGCAGTCGAAGTACTCGGCGTAGGCGTCCGCATGGCGCGGCGCCGGGTTGGCGAAGTGGAAGACCAGCTCGCGGGTGCGCTCGCCGATGATGAGCTTCATCACGTTGAAGGCCGACAGCAGCGCGATGTCGTACAGCAGCACCGGATCCACGCCCGGCACGTCGCTGATGATCTCCAGCACCAGCATGCGGTTGCTGCCGCGATCCTCCTGGTGCAGGAGCAGGAAGGGCGCGACCAGGCCCAGGTAGTCGTAGAACAGGTCGATGGCCGACTGCAGGTCGGGACTGGTCAGCACCGCCGCGCCCAGGATGCCGTGCGAGCTCGTGCGCAGGCGCGCGGCATAGCGCAGGCCGAGGTCGGGCGCGGTACACAGGCGGTAGCCGTTGTTGAAGAGCGTGACCACGTCCACGAAGGGGACCATGAGGTCGGGCGACTCCAGCGCCGCCGGGTCCAGGCCGGTGCGGGCCAGGATGCGCTCGGGCGGGATGCCCCAGCCCTCCTGCAGCAGCTCGACATACTTGCGCGCATAGGCCCCGAAGGTGAGGAAGCGCCCGGGGGACGCCACGGGGGCAGTGGTTTTCTTCTGCACGGATGACTCTCTCAGGGCATTCGTCACGGCATTCTTGTCATGGCCCGCCGGCCGGGGCGCCGGGGGCCGCCCAGTGTGCCCCGGACCGGACCCGTGCAGATTGGCCGCGATGGCGGCAAAGCGCAATCCACGGCCAGTCGGCCGGCGCCTTGGCCGGATTGCCGCAATGGTGAGTCCGGAAAGCATTGACCCCCGCCCCGTTTGCGGGTGTCATGGCGGGGTTTTCGCAGGAGTCCCCCATGAGCTTTAGCAACAACCTCACCCGCGTCGTCTCCAAGTTCCTGTTCCTGCCGCCCACCCTGCGCGCCACGGTGGTGACCGGCATCTTCGGCCGCTTCGTGCCCTTCGTCGGGACCTCGGGCCTGCGCTACGAGGAGCTGACCCCGGAGCGCGTGGTGGTCTCCATCCGCAACCGCCGTCCCGTGCAGAACCACATCAAGGGCGTCCACGCCGCCGCCATGGCCCTGCTGGCCGAGACCGCCACCGGCTTCGCCGTGGGCATGAACCTGCCGGACGACAAGCTGCCCCTGATCAAGAGCCTCAAGGTCGAGTACCTCAAGCGCACCCAGGGCGACATGCGCGCCGTGGCGACCCTGAGCCCGGAGCAGGTCGAGCTCATCCGCTCCACGCCGAAGGGCGAGGTGCTGGTGCCGGTCATGGTCACCGACGAGTCCGGCGAGGAGCCCATCCGCTGCGAGATGCTCTGGGCCTGGGTGTCCAAGCAGCGCTGACCGGCCTCGCGGCGCGGCGCGCCTCCCGATGAAAAAAGCCGGCGCGAGCCGGCTTTTTTCATGGCGCCGCGCTCAGTAGTGCGGCGGCCGCTCCTCTTCCGCCTCCCCCGCGACATTGGTGGGCGACAGCGAGCGGATCTGGTCGTACAGGAGCTGCACCTGCTGCTGCAGCAGGTCGATCTGCTGCTGTTGCGCGGCCACGATGCGGTTGAGGGACTCCACGAGATCGTCCTGGAAGGCGACCTTGGTTTCCAGGTTGGTGAGTCTCGTTTCCATGGTGTATTCCCCTGCACGGCCGGCCTCTGCCGGGATGCCTGAATTCTAGTACCATCCGCAGCCTTGCCACAGCCGCGACCGCCCCCATGCCCCTGCTCACCCTCCGCGACGTCACCCTCGGCTTCGGCGCCGCCCCGCTGCTGGACAGCGTCAACTTCACCCTGGACCGCGGCGAACGGGTCTGCGTGGTGGGGCGCAACGGCGAGGGCAAGTCCACCCTGCTCAAGGTCGTGGAAGGACGCCTGCAGCCCGACAGCGGCGAGATCGTGCGCCAGGGCGGGCTGACCGTGGCCGCCATGCCGCAGGAAGTGCCCACCGGCCTGGGCGGGACCGTGTTCGCGGTGGTCGCGGCCGGCCTCGGCGCCATCGCCGCCACCCTGACGCGCTACCACGCGCTCAGCGAGCGCCTCGCCCACGGCGACACCGCCGTGCAGGCGGACCTGGCCGCGGCCCAGGAGCAGCTCGACGCCGGCGACGGCTGGGCGCTGACGCACCGCGTGGAGCAGGTGCTGTCCCGCCTCGAGCTGGACGGCGAGGCCGACTTCGGCAGCCTCTCGGGCGGGCGCAAGCGCCGTGTCCTGCTGGCCCGCGCCCTGGTGGCGGAGCCCGACATCCTGCTGCTGGACGAGCCCACCAACCACCTGGACATCAGCTCCATCACCTGGATGGAAGAATTCTTCCGCAGCTATCCGGGCACCCTGCTCTTCATCACCCACGACCGCGCCTTCCTGCAGGCGGTGGCCACCCGCATCATCGAGCTCGATCGCGGCGTGCTGCGCGACTTTCCCTGCCGCTACGGCGACTACCTGCAGCGCAAGGAACAGCAGCTCGAGGCCGAGGCCCAGGCCAATGCCCTCTTCGACAAGAAGCTGGCGCAGGAGGAGGTCTGGATCCGCCAGGGCATCAAGGCCCGCCGTACCCGCAACGAGGGGCGCGTGCGCGCGCTCAAGGCCCTGCGCGAGGAGCGCGCCGCCCGGCGCGAGCGCAGCGGCAACGTGGCCATGGCCATCGGCGAGGCGGAGCGCTCCGGCAAGCTGGTCCTCGAGGCCACCGACGTGCGCGTCCGCCTCGGCGGCCAGCTCCTCGTGGACGGCTTCTCGGCCACGGTGATGCGAGGCGACAAGATCGGCCTCATCGGCGACAACGGCATGGGCAAGACCACGCTGGTGCGCGCCCTGCTGGGCGAGATTCCCCTGGAATCCGGCAGCGTCCGCCACGGCACCAAGCTGGAAGTGGCCTACTTCGACCAGCTGCGCACGCAGCTCGACGAGGAGAAGTCGGTGCTGGACAACGTCGCCCAGGGCTCCGACTTCATCGACATCAACGGCACGCGCAAGCATGCGCTGGCCTACCTGCAGGACTTCCTCTTCGCCCCGCAGCGCGCGCGCACGCCGGTGAAGGCCCTGTCCGGCGGCGAGCGCAACCGCCTGCTGCTGGCCCGGCTCTTCACCCGTCCCGCCAACCTGCTGGTCATGGACGAGCCCACCAACGACCTCGACATCGAGACGCTGGAGCTGCTGGAAGAGCTGCTGGTCAACTACAAGGGCACCCTGCTGCTCATCAGCCATGACCGCGCCTTCCTCAACAACGTGGTCGACAGCACCTGGGCCTTCGAGGGCGGCGGGCGCGTGCGCGAGTACGTGGGCGGCTACGACGACTGGCTGCGCCAGCGCGGGCCGCAGGACAAGGCGGCACGCCTCGCACGGGAGGCGCGCGACGAGCGCGGCGCGGCGCCGGCCGGACCCGGGGCGGACGCCGCCGCGGTCCCGCCGGCGCCCGCTCCCGTCGCGGCTGCGGACAAGGGGAAGCGCAAGCTGAGCTACAAGGAACAGCGCGAGCTGGACGCCCTGCCGGGGCAGATCGCCGCACTGGAGGTGGAGCAGGCGGCCCTGCAGGCCTCCCTCAACGACCCGCAGTTCTTCGTGCGCGCCCCCGCGGACGCCACCGCGGCGGCGGCGCGGCTCGCCGCCATCGATGACGAGCTGCTGGGCCTGCTCGAGCGCTGGGAGGCGCTGGAGAACCCCTGAGGCCGCCTCAGGGGCGACGGCGCCCCGCGAACAGGGCCACGCGTCCCACCACCTGCACCTCCACGTCGTCCAGGACGGGGACGAGGGCGCCGTGCAGCGCCTCCACCGAATCCTCGCGATTGCTGAAGATGCCGCGCGCGTTGTACACGCCCATGAGGGTGCGCCCGAACAGGTTGTGCCGGACCCCCTCACCGAGGATGGTGGCGCCGAACAGGGTGCCGCCCGGGCGCAGCTGGGCCGCGGCATGGCGCAGCGCCGGCGCCTTGTCGGCCAGGGTGCCGGGCAGGCAGTGCAGCAGGTAGTTCATGCTGGCCGAGGCGAAGGGCGCCCCGGGCAGGGCGAAGGGCTGCATCACGTCGATGCGGTGGGTGCTGGGCGCCAGGTGGCGGATGCGGCGCGCTGCCGCCGCCAGGCTGGCGGGGTTGAGGTCGGCCAGGGCGATGTCCGGCCGCGGCACCGGAAAACGGGCATGGCGCAGCAGGTAGCCGGTGCCCACGCCGATGTCCAGGTGGCGGCCGCTGGCGTGGTTCTCGAAGTGGGCCAGCAGGGTCCGGGTCGGGCAGGCCCAGGCGTAGCGGTTGGACAGGCCCAGCACCCAGAGGTCATAGGCCAGGAGCGTAGCGCGGGTATAGACCGCCGCGCCGGCGCGGGTATCGCGTTCCATTGTGGTCCCTCTTTCCTTGGTTTCCCCCTCCCGGCATTTCCGGTTTCAGTCCGGCAGGCGGGCGGGTATCATCGGCAAGCTGCGGCCCCCGCGCCAGAGCCTACAACAAGAAAACGGCCGCCACAGGAGAGTGACATGCGTCGTCAGCTTACCGGTCTTGCCCTGTCCACCCTGCTGCTCGCGGGCTGCGCCAGCGCTCCCCAGGCCCAGTCCGGCGGCCTCTACCACGCCCCGGCGCGCGCCTACTCCCTCTCCCTCGACAGCGGGGCCTTCCGCGGCGCCGTGACCCTGACCGAATCCTGCGACAAGAACGGCGGCACCCTGAATGTCTGGGACACCGCCAACCGCTTTTTCCGCATCGACTACCTGAAGATCGGCCAGCACCCCATGGCCGACGTGCCGAGCTTCGCCTCCGAGCGCACCATCGACGAGCAGGTGCTGTCCAACTACCTGCGCGACGTGCTCCCCGACATGCCCAACATCGAGGATGCGCAGCCCATGATCCAGGAGTTCGTGGACACCGGCCGCGGCAACGCCATGTTCGCGGTGGTCAGCCTCAAGATGAAGCGCAGCGCGCTGCCCGAGGGCATCACCAATCCGCGTTTCTACTATGGTTTCCTGGTGTTCACCCGCGGCGACATGGTGTTCGTGCTGCAGCACCGCGGCGACACCTACCAGCCCGACAACATGAAGACCGTGCTGTCGGGCCTGCGCCAGGACATGCTGGTGCCCGGCGTTCTGCGTCCGGTGAACGTCGAGGATCCCGCGCTGCAGCAGTGCCAGTGACGAGTTGAACGGAGCCCGATGAGCATCTGCCAGCCCCTCGCCCCCGACGCGCGCGCCCTGCTCGAGGCGGAGGCCCGCACCGAGATGCGCCACCTCCAGGGCTGGGAGCTGCTGCGCCGCGAGGGCACCTGGCTGCTCGAGAAGACCTACGCCACCGCCGACTTCCGCCAGGCCCTGGCCCTGGCCGAGCGCGTCGCGCGCCTGGCCGAGGCCGAGCGCCATCACCCCGAGATCACCTTCGGCTGGGGCCGGTGCACCGTGCGCTGGTGGACCACCCGACTCGGCGGCGTCCATGCGAACGACGTGCGCATGGCCGCCGCCACCGACGAATACCTGCTGGGACCGGGCGCTCCCGCGGCCTGAGCCCGTGCGCCCCATGAAAAAAGCCGGCACACGCCGGCTTTTTTCATGCCTGCTCCGCGCGACGCGGAGCGCGGGAAGCGAGCTCAGCGATGGTACTGCGCCGAGAGCTCGTGGACGGCATCGATAAACGCACCGGCATGCGCCGGGTCCACCTTCTGGTCGATGCCGTGGCCGAGGTTGAAGACATGGCCACTGCCCGGGCCGAACGCCGCCAGGATGCGCGCCACCTCGGCGCGAATGCGCTCCGGCTGCGCGAACAGGAAGCTCGGGTCCATGTTGCCCTGCAGCGCGACCCGGTCGCCCACCTTCGCGCGCACCTCGCCGATGTCGGCGGTCCAGTCCAGGCCAACGGCGTCGGCCCCGGCGGCGGCGATGTCCGCCACCCACTGTCCGCCGCCCTTGGTGAAGAGGATCACGGGCACGCGCCGGCCCTCGTTCTCGCGGATCAGGCCCTTCACGATCTTTTCCATGTAGGCCAGCGAGAACGCGCGGTAGTGCGGCCCCGGCAGCACGCCGCCCCAGGTGTCGAAGATCTGCACCGCCTGCGCGCCGGCGCGGATCTGGGCGTTGAGGTAGTCGATGACCGCCAGCGCGATCTTGTCGAGCAGCGCGTGTGCCAGCTCGGGCGTGTCGTAGACCATGCGCTTGATGGCGTGGAAGTCGCGCGAGGAACCGCCTTCCACCATGTAGGTCGCCAGCGTCCACGGGCTGCCGGAGAAGCCGATCAGGGGCACGCTGCCCCCGAGCGCCGCGCGGATGGTCTTCACCGCGGCCATCACATAGTCCAGGTCGCGCGCGCTGTCCGGTACCGGCAGCGCGGCGATGTCGGCCTCGCTGCGCACCGACTTGCGGAAGCGCGGGCCCTCGCCTGCCTCGAAGTACAGGCCCAGGCCCATGGCATCGGGAATGGTGAGGATGTCGGAGAACAGGATGGCGGCATCCAGCGCATAGCGCCGCAGCGGCTGCAGCGTGACCTCGCAGGCCAGCTCCGGGTTCTTGCACAGGGCCAGGAAATCCCCGGCCTGGGCGCGAGTGGCACGGTACTCGGGCAGGTAGCGGCCGGCCTGGCGCATCATCCACACGGGCGTGACGTCGACGGGCTGGCGCAGCAGGGCACGGAGGAAGCGGTCGTTCTTGAGGGCGGTCATGGCGGGGTCCGGAATCGCGAAGCGCGCATTGTAGCGGCGCGAGGCCGGCGGCGCCGCCCCTCTCCCGGGAATTGCCCCCTCCCCACCTGATATATAACAAATGGGATTAAGAAAATGCCTTCTGGTTATTTCTGAAAATCCGCCCCCTTGCGTAGCGTAGCGGGCTTCCACAGGAGTCCCCATGAAGCCGCGCCGCATCGACCTGGAAGCCCCGCAGACCGCCGAACACACGGCGCTGGGCATCCCCCCGCTGGAAGTCAGCGTCACCCACCCCGGGGCCCATCCCTTCCGGCGCGACCTGCTCCTGCTGGTCGGACTGCCCCTGCTCGCCCTCGCGGGCTGGGCCCTCGGGCACTGGCTGCTGCCGGCGGGATGGCAGCCGGTGGTGGACCAGGTCGCCCGCAGCCTGGGCGCCGAGGCGTTCTGGCTGGCCGCCGGCGTCGGCCTCTTCGCCCAGGTCGTGGACGGGGCGCTGGGCATGGCCTACGGCATCACCGCCACCACCTTCCTGCTCTCCACCGGCGTGCCGCCGGCGGCCGCCTCGGCCTCGGTGCACATGGCGGAAATCTTCACCACCGGCTTCTCCGGCCTCTCGCACTGGCGCTTCGGCAACGTCGACAAGGCCCTGTTCAAGCGCCTGCTCTTCCCCGGCATCGTCGGCGTGGTGCTGGGCGCCTACGTGGTGACCAGCATCGACGGCAAGGCCCTCAAGCCCTGGATCTCGGCCTATCTCGTGGGCATGGGGCTGTACGTGCTGTCCAAGGCCTTCCGCAAGATCGAGCGCCGCAAGGAGCCGCCCCGGCACGTTGCGGCGCTGGCCGTCACCGGCGGCTTCGTGGACTCGGTGGGGGGCGGCGGCTGGGGCCCGGTGGTCACCACCTCCCTGATCGGCACCGGCAACGATCCGCGCACCACCATCGGCTCGGTGAATGCCGCGGAATTCTTCCTCTCGATCGCCGGTGGCGTGTCCTTCGCCATCCTCATCGGCTTCACCTACTGGGAAGTGATCGCCGGGCTCGTGGTGGGCGGACTGTTCGCCGCGCCCTTCGCCGCCTGGCTCTGCCACCACCTGCAGGCGCGCACGCTGCTGATCCTGGTGGGCGTGCTCATCACCTTCATCAGCAGCTTCAACCTGTGGCGGGCGCTGGCGGGCTGAGTCCCGCCCGTCCTCACCGCGGCGCCACGCCGCGTGGCGCCGGACGCAGCACCACGGCCTGCCCCGCCGCCAGCGCCGCGCGGTCCTCGGGCGCCAGCGCCTCCACGCCGCCCCCCAGCGCATAGTCGAGGAAGGCCAGCAGGCGCGGCGCCGCGATGGCGCGGAAACGGCCGAAGGCCTCGGTGTGCTGGCCGCCCGGCAGGGTCCAGAGCAGCCGGGGCGACTTCGCCTCGCGCAGGAGACGCTGGCTGTGCGAGTACGGCACCACGTTGTCCTGGTCGCCATGGATGAGCAGCAACGGCACGGGCGCGATGCCCTCCGGGCGCGGCGACAGGCCCGGGCTCACGATGAGCGGGCTGAACGGCCACAGCAGGTAGCCCAGCACCGGCACCTGCAGGATCTTTTCGCGGCCGATGCGCGCGTAGCTGCTGAAGGCAGAGTCCGCGATTACCGCGCGCAGGCCCGGCAGCGACTCGCGCCCGGCCAGCGCCAGCGCGTTGGCGCCGCCCAGGCTTTGCCCGAACAGGATCATGCGCTGCGGATCGACGTCGGCACGGCCGCGCGCGTAGTCCCACATGGCGCGCGCGTCCTCGTAAACGCCGCGGCGCGAGGGCCGGCCCAGCGAGAGGCCATAGCCGCGGTAGTCGGCGATCAGCACGTTGTAGCCCGCCCGCGGCAGCCAGTCCACGTAGAGCACGTGCGAGGTGAGGTTCTGCGCGTTGCCATGCAGGAACACCACCGTGCCCCTGGCCTCGCCCTCGGCCTTGAGGAACCAGCCGTGCAGGCGCAAGTTGTCACTGCTGCGGATCCACACGTCCTCGTGGGCGATCCGGTAGCCGACCTGGGCCTCGTAGTCCTTGCGGTCCGGATAGTAGAACAGCCCGTTGGCGCAGCCCGCCAGCAACAGCGGCAGCATCAGCGCCGCCAGCCCCCTGCCCACCTGTCGCATCATCCGCTCCCCGGGGCCCCTGCCCCTGCCAGCCCTGACGTGGCGGCGCCCCGCGCCGCCGTCCCACTCTGCCGCAACGAAAAAGCCCGCGGCAAGCGGGCTTTCTCACGACTCCGGACAGCCGCGACGCTCAGACGTCGAGGTAGTCCAGGATGCCGTTGGCGGCCTGGCGGCCTTCCCAGATGGCGGTCACCACCAGGTCGGAGCCGCGCACCATGTCGCCACCCGCGAAGATCTTGGGGTTGCCGGTCTGGAACTTGAACTCCTGCTGCTCCTTCGCCACCACGCGGCCGCTGTTGTCGGTCGCGATGGCATGCTGGGCGAACCAGGGCGCAGGGCTCGGGCGGAAGCCGAAGGCCAGGATGACGGCATCGGCCGGCAGCACCTGCTCGGAGCCCGGGATGGGCTCGGGGGAGCGGCGACCGCGGGCATCCGGCTCGCCGAGACGGGTCTCGACCACCTTCACGCCGGTGACACCGGTCTTCTCGTCGCCGACGATGGCCACCGGCTGGCGGTTGAACAGGAACTCCACGCCTTCCTCGCGCGCATTCTTCACCTCGCGGCGGGAACCCGGCATGTTCTCCTCGTCACGGCGGTAGGCGCAGGTCACGCTCGCCGCGCCCTGGCGGATGGAGGTGCGGTTGCAGTCCATGGCGGTGTCGCCGCCGCCCAGAACCACCACCTTCTTGCCTTCCATGCTCACGTAGTCGGCCGGGTTCTTCTCGAAGCCCAGGCAGCGGTTGACGTTGGAGATCAGGAAGTCCAGCGCGTCGTGCACGCCGGGCAGGTCCTCGCCGGGGAAGCCGCCGGACATGTAGGTATAGGTGCCCATGCCCAGGAACACGGCATCGAACTCGGACAGGATCTGCTCGAAGGAAATGTCCTTGCCCACCTCGGTATTGAGGCGGAACTCGATGCCCATGCCCTCGAAGATCTCGCGGCGGCGGGACATCACGGTCTTTTCCATCTTGAACTCGGGGATGCCGAAGGTCAGCAGGCCGCCGATTTCCGGGTACTTGTCGAAGACCACGGGCTTGACGCCGTTGCGCACCAGCACATCGGCGCAGCCGAGGCCCGCCGGGCCGGCGCCGATGATGGCGACGCGCTTGTCCGTCCACTTCACCTGCGACATGTCGGGGCGCCAGCCCATGGCGAAGGCGGTGTCGACGATGTACTTCTCGGTGTTGCCGATGGTCACGGCGCCGAAGCCGTCGTTCAGCGTGCAGGCGCCCTCGCAGAGGCGGTCCTGCGGGCAGACGCGGCCGCAGACTTCCGGCAGGGTGTTGGTCTGGTGGCAGAGCTCGGCGGCCTGGAACAGGTTGCCCTCCGAGACCAGCTTCAGCCAGTTGGGGATGTAGTTGTGGACCGGGCACTTCCACTCGCAATAGGGATTGCCGCAGCCTAGGCAGCGGTGCGCCTGGCCCTGGACCTCGTCCTTGGTGAACGGATGGTAGATTTCCGTGAAGGTCGTGGTGCGCTGCTCGATCTCTTTCTTCTCGGGATCCTGACGCGCCACGTCGAGGAACTGGAAATCGTTGTTCAGGCGTTCTGCCATCTTGCCTAGCCTCAAATAATCGCCGGGACATCCGCCGCGCATCGCGGCGGGTTCACGTTATTCCTGTCGAACCTTACATGGGGTTCTTGCGGGTGGAGTTCAGCAGCTCCTTGATGTTCGCTGCCTTGGGCTTCACCAGCCAGAACTTGCGCAGGTATTCGTCGAACTTCTCGAGGATCTCCCCGCCCCAGGCGCTGCCGGTCTCGTCGACGTACTCGGCGAGCACTTCGCGCAGGTGGTGGCGATGGGCTTCCATGGACTCGGTGCTGATGCGGTGCAGGTCGATCAGCTCGTGGTTCACGCGGTCGAAGAAGTCGTTGTCCAGGTCCAGCACGTAGGCGAAGCCGCCCGTCATGCCGGCGCCGAAGTTGAGGCCCGTCTTGCCGAGCACGGTGACCAGGCCGCCGGTCATGTATTCGCAGCAGTGGTCGCCGGCGCCCTCGATCACGGCGTGGCAACCGGAGTTGCGCACGGCGAAGCGCTCGCCCGCGGTGCCGGCGGCCAGCAGCTTGCCGCCGGTGGCGCCGTACAGGCAGGTGTTGCCGATGATGGCGGTATCCTGCGACTTGAAGGGCGAGCCCTTGGGCGGGACGATCACCAGCTTGCCGCCGGCCATGCCCTTGCCCACGTAGTCGTTGGCGTCGCCTTCCAGGTACATGTGCAGGCCGCCGGCGTTCCACACGCCGAAGGACTGGCCCACCGAGCCTTCCAGCTTCACGGTGACAGGGGCGTCGTTCATGCCCAGGTCGCCGTGGCGCTTGGCGATCTCGCCGGACAGGCGCGCGCCGATGGAACGGTCGCAGTTGCAGACCTTGAAGTGGAACTCGCCGCCCTTCTTGCCGTCGATGGCGGGGAGCATCTCCTCGACCATGCGCTCGGCCAGGATGCCCTGGTCGAAGGGCTCGTTCTTCGCGACCTGGCAGAACTGCGGCTTCTCGGCGCTGATGCGGTCGTTGCGCAGCAGCGGGGTCAGGTCCAGGTGCTTCTGCTTGTCGGTCTGGCCCGGCAGCACTTCCAGCAGGTCGGTGCGGCCGATCAGGTCCGCCAGCGACGCCACGCCCAGCTTCGCCAGCCATTCGCGGGTTTCCATCGCGATGAACCTGAAGAAGTTGATGAGCATTTCCGGCTCGCCGACGTAGTGTTCCTTGCGCAGGTCGTCCTGCTGCGTGGCGACGCCGGTGGCGCAGTTGTTCAGGTGGCAGATGCGCAGGTACTTGCAGCCCAGCGCGATCATCGGCGTGGAACCGAAGCCGAAGCTCTCGGCGCCCAGGATGGCCGCCTTGACCACGTCGAGGCCGGTCTTGAGGCCGCCATCGGTCTGCACGCGCACCTTGCCGCGCAGGTCGTTGCTGCGCAGCGCCTGCTGGGCCTCGGACAGGCCGAGCTCCCAGGGCGAGCCGGCATAGTGGATGGAGGACAGCGGCGAGGCCGCGGTGCCGCCGTCATAGCCGGAGATGGTGATGAGGTCGGCATAGGCCTTGGCCACGCCGGCGGCGATGGTGCCGACGCCGGGCTCGGACACCAGCTTCACGGAGACCAGCGCGCCCGGATTGACCTGCTTGAGGTCGAAGATCAGCTGCGCCAGGTCCTCGATGGAGTAGATGTCGTGGTGCGGCGGCGGCGAGATCAGGGTCACGCCCGGCACCGAGTAGCGCAGGCGCGCGATCAGCGCGTTCACCTTGCCGCCCGGCAGCTGGCCGCCCTCGCCCGGCTTGGCGCCCTGGGCCACCTTGATCTGCAGCACTTCCGCGCTGGTCAGGTAGGCCGGGGTCACGCCGAAGCGGCCGGAGGCCACCTGCTTGATCTTGGAGTTCTTGAGCGTGCCGTAGCGCGCCGGGTCCTCGCCGCCCTCACCCGAGTTGGAGCGGCCGCCCAGGGTGTTCATGGCGATGGCGATGGACTCGTGGGCCTCCGGCGACAGCGCGCCCAGCGACATGCCGGCGGAGTCGAAGCGCGGCAGGATCTTCTCGATGGGCTCGACGGCGTC
>DASUDN010000083.1:0-2482 GCA_036275595.1 Moraxellaceae bacterium | reverse complement strand
GCAGCAGCTCCCGGCCCTTGGGCAGGATCATCCGGGCCACCTCTTCGGCCATGAAGGCGCGGTGCCAGGCCGCCAGCGTCTCCGGGGTTTCCCGCGCCAGCACGGCGAACACGAACTCGCTGTAGGCGATGATGTCGAGCTGGCCGCGGCAGTAGTCGGCGTAGAAGCGGTCGTTCTGGGCCCGGTAGTGGTCGCCGTCGACCAGGCCGCGGCGGACCAGGAACTCGCCCCAGGCATGGTCGGAATCCCCGGCCAGCAGGGTGTTGTCGAGGTCGAAGATGGCCAGGGTCATGGGCGGGCTCCCGGAAGGGGGTAAGGAGGGGGCGGAAAGGGGGGCATGATAGCGACTTCAGGCACAAAAATCCGGGCCCGGACCTTGCCCCGGCTAGGGCCGGTAGAGTATTTATAAAACAAAGACTTGGATAACCAAGTTCCGCCACTTTCTTGAGAGCCCGCCGTGATCGACGCCGACGGCTTCCGCCCCAACGTGGGCATCATCCTCGCCAATGGCCAGGGGCAGGTCCTGTGGGCCCGCCGCTGCGGCCATGACGCCTGGCAATTCCCGCAGGGCGGCATCAGCGACAACGAGTCGCCCGAGGAAGCGATGTACCGCGAACTCTGGGAAGAGGTCGGGCTGGAGCAGCCCGACGTGCGCATCATCGCCCAGACCCGCGGCTGGCTGCGCTACCGCCTGCCGCGGCGCTTCGTGCGCCAGGACAACAACCCGGTGTGCATCGGCCAGAAGCAGAAATGGTTCCTGCTGCAGATGCTCGCCGGCGACGAACGCGTGTCGCTCACCTGCACGCAGCCGGCCGAGTTCGACGGCTGGCGCTGGGTGAGCTACTGGTACCCGCTCAACCAGGTGGTGGCCTTCAAGCGCGAGGTGTACCGCAAGGCCCTGCTCGAGCTGGCGCCGCGCCTGCCGCAGCGCTGAGCCGGGCCGACCTACAATTGATCTTTTGACTGCGGCGTTGCCGCGGGGATGGCCATGCTGCCGATGCTGGAAAAACTGCGCAAGATCGTGCAGGACGTGGACTCGGCGCCGAACTTCGGGGCGGCGCTCGAGACCATGGTCACCAGCGTGCGCGGCACCATGGGCACCGAGGTCGCCTCGGTCTACCTGCTCGACGACAAGACCAACCGCTACCTGCTGGTGGCCAGTGAAGGCCTGAGCCAGGACGCCGTCGGCAGCGTGTCGCTGGCCTGGAACGAGGGCCTGGTCGGCCTCTGCGGCGCGCGCGAGGAACCCATCAACCTCGACGACGCCTCCGCCCACCCCAAGTACCACTACCTGCCCGAGACCGGCGAGGAGCAGTACAACTCCTTCCTCGGCGTGCCCATCATGCACCGCCGCAAGGTGCTGGGCGTGCTGGTCGTGCAGCAGCGCGACAAGCGCAAGTTCGACGAGGCCGAAGAGGCCTTCCTGGTGACCCTCTCCGCGCAGCTCTCCGGCGTGGTCGCCCACGCCAAGGCCGTGGGCGCCTTCGACGCCCTGCGCGCCGCGCAGCCGCGCGCCAACGTCACCCGCCTGTTCCAGGGCATCTCCGGCGCCACCGGCATCGCGCTCGGGCGCGCCGTGGTCATGTACCCGCCCGCCGACATCGACTCCGTGCCGGACCGCGTGGCCGAGGACCCCGACGCCGAGATGCGCCTGCTGCGCAAGGCCATCGAGAACGTGCGCGAGGACATGCGCGCGCTCGACAAGAAGATGCAGGGCTCCCTGCTCGACGAGGAGCGCGCGCTCTTCGAGGCCTACCTGCGCATGCTGGACGACAACGCCCTGGGCGCCGAGATCGAGGACCGCATCCGCGCCGGCAACTGGGCCCAGGGCGCCCTGCGCGAAGTGATCGAGGCGCATATGCAGGCCTTTGCCAGCATGGAGGACCCCTACCTGCGCGAGCGCATGGCCGACGTGCGCGACCTCGGCCTGCGCATCCTGGCGCACCTGCAGCAGCAGGAGGAAGGCGCCGGCCTGCGCGAGCTGCCCGAGCACTCCATCCTGATCGGCGAGGAGATCACCACCGCCATGCTGGTGGAGCTGCCGCTGGAGCGCATCGCCGGCATCGTGACGGTGCTCGGCGCCGCCAACTCGCACATGGCCATTGTCGCGCGCGCGCTCGGCATTCCCACCGTGCTCGGCGTGTCCGACCTGCCGGTGACCTCGCTCGACGACACCGAGATGATCGTCGACGCCTACCAGGGCCGCATCTACGTGCAGCCCTCGCGCCAGCTGCGCACGCGCTACAAGGACATCATCAAGGAAGAGCAGCAGCTCGTGGCCGGCCTCGAGGCCTACCGCGACCGCCCCGCCGAGACCCCCGACGGCCACCGCCTCTCCCTCTACGTGAATACCGGCCTCATGGCCGACGTGGCGCGCGCCAAGGAGCGCGGCGCCGAGGGCGTGGGCCTGTACCGCTCCGAGATTCCCTTCATGCTGCGCGAGCGCTTTCCCGGCGAGGAAGAGCAGCGCAGCATCTACCGC
>DASUDN010000082.1:0-9840 GCA_036275595.1 Moraxellaceae bacterium | reverse complement strand
CAGGAATTACCCCTCCCCCGCGCCGGTCCGGGGAGGGGGAAGACGAAAGGCAGGAGCGCCGGCCACCGTCGGCCGTGGCGGTAACGGAGGGCGGAGAGGAGACCGCTGCGGCGGACGGTCAGGCGGGGCTGCGGTCGGCGGCGCGCAGGCGCTCCAGCGTTTCCCGCACGTCCGGCGACAGTGAGCGTTGCGCGAGGTGCGCCAGCTCGGCGCGGGCATGAGCCTGCAGCCCCGCGTCGAAGCGGTGCCAGCTGCTCATCGCGCCCAGCAGGCGGGCCGCGATCTGCGGGTTCAGGGCATCGAGCCGCTCCACTTCCTCCAGCAGCAGTCGATAGCCGCTGCCGTCGCGCTGGTGGAAGGCGCGCGGATTGTTGTTGGCGAACTGCCCGACCAGCGCCCGCACCCGGTTGGGATTGTCGCGATGGAAGTCCGGGTGCTCGCGCAGCTGGCTGACGCGCTGCACCGTGGCCGGCAACGGCGCGCTGGCCTGCAGGGCGAACCACTGGTCCATGACCAGCGCCTCGTGCTGCCAGCGCGCGGCGAAGCGCTCCAGGCAGGCGGGCGCCTCGGCGGCATCCGCATGCACCAGTGCCGCCAGCGCGGCCGCCTCGTCCGTCATGTGACGGGCCTGGTCGATCTGGGCCACCGCCAGGGCATGGTGCGACGGCGCCAGGTCCACCAGCAGGCCCAGGGCGGAGTTGCGCAGGCTGCGCCCGGCAATCGCCCGGGCGCCGTATTCGTAGTCGCCGTAGCCGGTGCGCTCGACCACGCCCAGCAGCCAGCCCTCCAGGCGCCGCGCGAGGGCGTGGCGGAAGCAGTGGCGCCCCATGTGCAGGGCTTCCGGGTCGGGTTGCGCGGCGGCATCGATGAGCTGCAGCAGCCCGGGTACCTGCAGCAGCTTGGCCGCCAGCGCCGGATCGTCCTCCGCCAGCGTCGGCAGCGACTCCACCAGCGCCTCCAGCAGCGCCGCGTCCGGCACCAGGTGGCGACCGCCGCGGGCGTCGTCCGCGAGGCGCAGGAACTCGGCGCAGAGCATGTCCTGCGCCATCAGCCAGCGGTTGAAGCCGTTGCCGTCGTGGCGCATCAGGAACAGCTTGTCCTGCTGCGACAGGGCCTGCTCCAGGCGTACCGGGGCGGAAAAGTTGCGCAGCAGCGATGGCACCGGCGCCACCGGCACGCCGCTGAACACGAAGGTCTGCTCCTCCCGCTCCAGCAGCACCACCGTCTCGCCCTCCCCCGACGCTGCCAGCGGCAGCTCGCGGCCGTCGCGGCCGAGCAGGGCCAGGCGCACCGGCATCGGCACCGGCTTGGGCGCCGGGAAGCCGTCGACCCGGCGATGCTCCTGGCGCAGGTGCAGGCGGTACTCGAGCCGCTCCGGCAGGTATTCGCCGCGTGCGTGCAGCACGGGCGTGCCCGGCTGCCGGTACCACTGCATGAAGCCGGAGAGGTCGCGGCCACTGGCGTCGGCCAGGGCCTGCACGAAGTCCTCCACGGTCACGGCCTGGCCGTCGTGCCGGCTGAAATACAGGTCGGTGCCCTGCCGGAAGGCCGCCGCGCCCAGCACGGTATGCAGCATGCGCACCACTTCCGCGCCCTTGTCGTAGACGGTGGCCGTGTAGAAGTTGTTGATCTCGACGAAGGACTCCGGGCGCACCGGATGCGCCAGCGGGCCGGCATCCTCGCTGAACTGGTAGGCGCGCAGGAAGTTCACGTCCTCGATGCGCTGCACGCTCGCGGAGAGCATGTCGGCCGAGAACTGCTGGTCGCGGAAGACGGTGAAGCCCTCCTTCAGCGACAGCTGGAACCAGTCGCGGCAGGTGACGCGGTTGCCGCTCCAGTTGTGGAAATACTCGTGGGCGATCACCGATTCGACGCGCTGGAAGCCGGCGTCGGTGGTAGTGGCCGGATGCGCCAGCACGCAGCTGGTGTTGAAGATGTTGAGGCCCTTGTTCTCCATGGCCCCCATGTTGAAATGCGACACCGCCACGATCATGTAGATGTCGAGGTCGTACTCGCGCCCGTACACCTCCTCGTCCCACCTCATGGAGCGCTTGAGCGAGTCCATGGCGTGGTCGACCTTGTCCAGGTCGCGCGGCTCCACGTAGATGCGCAGGTCCACCACGCGCCCGGACGCGGTCGTGAAGGTGTCGCGGCGGCAGGCCAGCTGCCCCGCGACCATGGCGAACAGGTAGGCGGGCTTGGGCCAGGGATCTTCCCAGGTGGCGAAGTGCCGCCCCTCCTCCAGCTCGCCCTCCGCCACCAGGTTGCCGTTGGCCAGCAGCACCGGGAAGCGCGCCTTGTCGGCGCGGATGGTGGTGGTGAAGCGCGCCATCACGTCCGGCCGGTCGGGATAGTAGGTGATCTTGCGAAAGCCCTCGGCCTCGCACTGCGTGCAGTACATGCCGTTGGAGCAGTACAGCCCCTCCAGCGCGGTATTGGCCTCGGGCCGGATGAGCACGCGCGAATGCAGCTCGAAGCGCGCCGGCAGCGCGCGCGCGATGACCAGCTCCTCGCCCTCGGCGCGCAGGCAGTCGTGCGGCACCGCCTCGCCGTCGATGCGCAGCAGCTCCAGGTCGAGCCCGACGCCATAGAGCCGCAGCGGCGCGTCGGCGGGCGTGCCCGCGGCGCGCTCCAGGGACAGGGTGGCGTCGACCACGGTGTGGCCGTCGCGGATGTCGATGTCCAGCGCGACATGGTGCACGCGAAAGGCCGGCGGCTGGTAGTCGGTCAGGTAGATGGTGGGCTTGGCGGATTCGACGGACATGGTTACACCGTGAGCAGCTCGACCTGGTAGGCCGTGAATTTGCGGATGTTGATGACGCCGGTATCGAAGAGCAGGTACTGGCCCTTGATGCCCAGCAGGGTGCCGGCGACATCCGGATCGTTGTCCATGTTGAACGAGCGGATCTTCTGCGGGTATTGCAGCACCGGGTAGCGGAAGCGGTATTCCTCGGCCTCCGGCAGCTCGCGGATCTGCCCGGGGAAGCGTGCCTTGAGCGCGTCGAGTTCCGGGGCGCAACGCGCCAGCAGGTCGTCGCGCCAGGCATGGAGGTCCACCGGTTCGCTGTCCCCTTTTAGCAGGGCCTGCCAGTTGGTCTTGTCGGCGATGTGTTGGGCCAGCGTGACTTCGACCAGCCCCGACTGGTAGCGCGTGGCGACGCGAAATATGGGCAGGGCCTGGGTCGCGCCCTGGTCCATCCAGCGCGTGGGCACCTGGCTCTCGCGCGTGATGCCCACCTTGAGGCCGGAGGAGTTGGCCAGGTAGACGACATGGGCGACGTTGCAGTGCGCATCGGCCCATTCCGGCTCGCGGCAGGTGCCCTCGGCGTAATGGCAGGTCTCGGGCTTGAGGATGCACATGTCGCAGGCCGCGAGCTTGCGGAAGCACACGAAGCAGTAGCCCTGGTTGTAGGACTTGGGCGTCTTGCGGCCGCAGGCGGTACAGAAGATGGCGCCCTGGTAGCGCAGGTGCAGCGTGTTGCCCAGGAAGGGCGCGAGTGGCACCGACACATCCCCCAGGGGCAGGGAGTAGGACACGGGCTCGTTCTTTTCGGCCCGCATTTTTCGTAAAGTACCCAGCATCACCACCTCTTCATCGACTGCGGTCCACCATGACGCCTGCCCATCCCTTCCTGCCCCTGATCGCCGAGACCCTCCGCACCACCGGGGCCGGGAGCGTGGTCGCCGTGGGCCCCCTGCCCTGGCCTGCCGGCGCCCTCGCGCCGGCGTCGCTCACGCCGCGCCAGGCCCTGGCGGAAGCCCGCCTGCAGGGACGCGCCGACCTCGCCATCGCCCGCCTGGAGCCCGGTATGGACCGGGTCCTGGCCCGGCAGCTCATTGCCGCGCTGCGCGACCTGCTGTCGCGCCAGATGCTGGTCTTCGTGCCGCAGAACCTGCTGGAGGACACCGCCCTGCTGGGCCTGGCCCTGAACCGGCAGGCCCGCTTCGAGGCGGAGGGCATGGAGTGGCAGGCCTGGAGCTACGACATCCGCACCTACAAGGCCGTGCCCGACTGGCTCAATCCCCGATTCTGGGCCAATCCGGAGAACTGGGACAAATTCCGCTGGTAACGGCCGCCCCGTCCCGGCGGGCGGCGCGGCGGTTCAGTGCAGGAACTTGACCGTTCCCTCGTGCTCGTGGTCGTGCGCGGGATCGTGGCTGTCGCAGGTATCGCCGTCCTTTTCCCCCTTGTCGATGTAGCCCGTGCGCTCGGTCTCCGGCAGGTGCCGGTGCTCCCAGGCGATGACGGCCTGCATGCAGGTGGCGCGCTGCTCGTCGGTGAGGCGGCGGCCGTCGGGCCACTTGCCGGTCTCGATGGAGCGGCGGAAGACCGCGACGAGCTCGGGCGTCAGGGTCGCGAGAAGCGTTTCGAAGGACGTGTCGCTCATGGTTCACCTTGGGCGGGCAGATGGCTGCTCCAGCCGAGTTTGGTGCGGCAGGCCGCATAGAAGTCGTGGCCGGGCGGGTGCAGCAGCCGCAGCTTGAAGGGATGCTTGTTGACGTAGACCCAGTCGCCCTGGCGCAGGCTGAAGCCCGCCTGCGCGTCGCAGCTGACCATGGGATTGATGACCTCGGTGCACATCAGCAGCTTGATCTCGCTGTTGCCGTCCACGACGATGGGACGGCTGGACAGCGTGTGCGGATGCATGGGCACCAGCACCATGGCGTCCAGGCGGGGATGCATGATGGGCCCGCCGCCTGACAGCGCATAGGCGGTGGAGCCGGTCGGCGTGGCGATGATGAGGCCGTCGGAGCGCTGCCGGTAGACGAACTGGCCCTCGATGTAGAGCTCGAACTCGATCATGTGCACGGACTTGCCGGCGTAGAGCACCACGTCGTTGAGGGCGATGCCCTCGCCCACCGGGTTGCCGCCCGAGCGCACCTCCATGTTGAGCAGGAAACGCTGCTCGACGGCATAGTCGCCGTCCAGCACGGCGCCGACCTTGTCGTCGATGTCGCTGGGGGACACGTCGGTGAGGAAGCCCAGGCGGCCGCGGTTCACGCCCAGCAGGGGCTTGTTGTAGCGCGCCAGGGCACGGGCGGCGTGCAGGATGGAGCCGTCGCCGCCGACCACGATGACAAGGTCGCAGACCTCGCCCAGCATGCCGGGAGTGCCGACCTGGAGGTCGGCCCGGTGCGGCAGCACGGCGGCGGTGTCCTCGTCGAAGATCACCTTGAGGCCGCGCGCCTCCAGGAAGCCCAGCAGGTACTCGAGGGTGTCCGCGACGGTGGTGTTGCCGGGCCGGCCCATGAGGCCGACATTGCGGAATTGTTCCATGGTGTCCCGGTCCAGAGGGGGTGGCGGACGTCAGTCCCCGCCACCCGGCCTGACCAGGTAGCGGTCGCGCTCCGCGCGCATGAGCGACCAGAGGCCGCCTTCCAGAATCTGCGTATCGTACCCCATGACGCCCAGCAGGAAAGCGGCCGCCGCGCTGCGGCGACCGGTATCGCAGTAGACGACGTAGCGGCGCTCCTTGGGCAGCAGGCGCGATTTGACGCGCAGGGCCTGCAGGGGCAGGCAGACTGCGCCGGTCAGCACCCCCCGCTCCTGCTCCTCGGCCAGGCGCACGTCCAGCCACTGCGCCTCGCCCTGCTCCACCGCCGTCATGGCCGCGGTGAAGTCCACCATGGCCAGCGAGGGCGCCTTGAGCAGGGTATCGAAGTCGGCCTTGTCCAGGCGCATCAGCACGCCATCGGTGTTCATGGTGATGTCGGCGTTGCGGGTACCCTCGATCAGCAGGCCCTCCTCGCCGAAATACTGCCCCTTCTCCAGCAGCGCCAGGGTCACGGGCCCCGAATCCCCGGGGATGGTCACCTCGGCCACGCCGGACTTGATGATGTAGCAGCAGTCGGCCTCGTCGCCGCGGCGGATGATGACCTCGCCCGCCGCCACCGGCTGCGCCTTGAGGCGCTTGAACAGATCCACCACGTTGGCCGGCGGCAGGCGGTAGAACAGGCGGGACTGCAGCAGGCGCGCGATCCAGTCGCTGTTCTCGCCCGGGTGCAGGGCCGCCAGCTCCTTCTGCAGCGACTCGGTGGACTGGTCCCAGGCCAGCACGCGGTCCAGGCGCTTGCTCTCGAAGCGCAGGATGTTGACGGCCGTCCGGGCGCGCACGGTGGCCTGGCGCGGCTGCTCCGGGGCCAGCGCGTGGCTGGCCTCGAGGTCGCTGGCATCCAGGGCCTGGACGCTGCCGCCCTCGCCCTCCAGTGTCACGCTGCCGCTCAGCAGGTAGACGGTGTAGCCGTCGCTCTCGCCGCGGCGGCAAATCTCGGTGCCGGGCGCCAGCGTCTCCAGCTGCTGGCCCTCGAGCAGGTAATCCAGGCGCTCCGCCGACAGCGCGTTCAGCGGGACGAAAGTCTGCAACAGGTCGCGATTGATACGGGCAACAGCCATGGCGTCACCGGAACCGCAGGACGTTGTCGATGGCCGTGTCCGCCGCCTGGTGGCGGGCACAACGGTCGGACTGCCCGCCCACGAACTTGGTGGGCGAGTCGGTACGGATGAGGCGGGCCTCGCAGCACTTGTTGTCGCCGATGGCGGCGGTGCAGCGCGGATTCTCGTAATGCATCAGCCAGGCGCGGTACTGCTCCTCGCCGACCAGGCACTTGGCCGCCACATAGGCCATGGGGTTGCTGGCGTAGCCCGCGAGCTCGGCCACGGGGACCGACACATGGCCGGCACCGGGATGGAAGACCACGAAGTTCATGCCCAGCGACTCCAGGCGGCGCAGGAACTCGTCGGCGGCCCCCTCCTCGCGCTGCGCCTGCTCGGCCTTGACCGCCGCCAGCTGGCGGCCCAGCTCGGCAATGGTGTCGTCACGGCGCCCCACTTCGGTGCGCAGCGCCTCGAGCTGGGTCTTGAAGCGCACGCTTTCCTCGGCCAGGCGCTGCTCCACCGCCACCTTGTAGTCGGCCTTGATGCGGGCCTCGCGCGCCGCGTACTCCTGCTCCTTCTGCTTCAGCAGGTCCTCGAAGCGCTGGGTTTCCTCGCCCACCTTGGCGTGCATGACGGCGGCCAGCTGCTCTTCGTGCAGCTTGCGCTCGGCGGCCATGCTCTGCTCCATGCCCTGCAGGCCCGCCACCTGGCGCTGCAGCACCTCGACCTGCTCGCGCAGGGCGTCGGCCTGGGCCTTCATGGCCTTGTGCTGGCCGAGGAGCTTGCTGTTCTGCGCCTCCAGGATGTCGACCTGCTGCTGGTGCAGCAGGCCCAGGC
This sequence comes from Moraxellaceae bacterium, assembly GCA_036275595.1. Classification (GTDB taxonomy): domain Bacteria; phylum Pseudomonadota; class Gammaproteobacteria; order Pseudomonadales; family Moraxellaceae; genus UBA2031. The sequence goes on along the minus strand of DASUDN010000082.1, from coordinate 2,627 downwards.
GCGCCACGGTCTCGTTCTTGTCGTTGGTCAGCGTGTTGATGTGGAGCTGCTGCTCGGCCAGGCGCTCCAGCATCTGCGAGCGCTCCTGCGTCCAGGCCGCCGGCGGCGCCTCGGGCGCCGGCGCCACGGGGGCGGCGTCGGTCAGGACCGGCGCCTCCTCCTCCGGGCTCAGGACCGGGATGTCCTCCTCCACATAGGCCGGCGCATAGGCGGGCGGCGGCGCGGCACGGCGCTTGGGCTTGAGGCCGAAGCGGGGCGCGGCCTGGCCGACCTGCTCGGCGATCTGGGAAAAGGTGTTGTGCCCCTGCATCACCGGGTCCCAGAGCTTGGGGGCATGCCAGGAAATGGAGCACTGGCTGCGGCAGACCAGGTTGATGGGGCCGGCGCCCATGTCGGGGCCGCGGCCGGCGATCTCGGCCATATGGCGCAGCGGCAGGTTCCAGCTGCGCTCGGCGAAGCCGGCCTCGTCGAAGGCGATGGTGAAGAGCACGACGGCGCGCACCTTCAGGGCATCGTCGAGCTGGATGTAGGCGGCGCGCTTGTTCTCGCGGGCGTAGGCCTGGAGTCCGACATAGCCGTCGAGGGTGGCCTCGAAGTCGGAAAACATCATGGCCTTGTCGATGCTCTCCCCGTCCCAGAAGAACACCAGCTCGGTGGATGCCAGATTGCTTTCGAACATGTAGGGGGTCCGCCTGTCTGCCCTGCCCATCCCCGGCCAGGGCGTTGGAATTGTTATCCGTGGCAGTCTAAGCGGACACCCCAGCAAAAACAAAGGCCTGGCGGCGACAGCTCATGGCATTCGGGAGACCGTTCACACTCCCTGGCCGATCCGGCCCCCTGAACCGGGGCAGGGCCGCCCGGCGGCGGGCGCACACGCGGGCATGAAAAAGCCCGCGATCTGCGGGCTTTTCGGGGACCCGGTCGGGGTCACATTTCCTCGGCGTCATCCGCCGCTTCAAGGTCTTCAAGGAGGGGCAACTCGGCGGCCTCCAGCCACTCTTCTCTGAACTCCTGCAGTTCCATAGGGCTCTCTCTGTCTGTCGTTGTCTGCATTCCTTACGCATTAAACGTGCCAGACATGACAGCCCGATGAATAGCAAAAAAATGTCGAGCCAAGGTTACGTTACGTTACTGCTTCACCCCTGGACCTGGCGCTCCACCACGGGATTCACGAAGGGCTCGCCCCGGCGCAGCTTCTCGTAGAGCTCGGGATCGGGCCATTCCGCCCGCACCTGCGCGGAAAACACGATGCCGTCCAGGCTCAGCAGACCCATGCGGGGATTCTCCACGTCGGCCCGGAAGCACTGGGCGTAGCCGGTTGCCGTCTCGTGCACGATCACCGACTGCAGGGTGATGTCGGCCTCCCCGTTCTGCATGCGGGTATTGCGCAGGACGGCATCGATGAGCAGGAAGAAGACCCGGGAGAACTGCTCCGCCGAGGGCGAGACGGGCAGGCGGATCCAGCGCGCCGAGAAGGTCTCGCAGGCCTGGATGTAGGCCGGGTCGTCCTTGTCCCAGTAGCAGATGGCGTGGTCGAAGCTGTCGATCAGGGTGCGGATGGGCCCCTTCATGAGACCAAAGTCGTAGACCATCTGCCCGTGATCCAGGGCATGGGCCTCGAGGATGGCCTCGACCTTGTAGCTGTGGCCGTGGATGGAGCGGCGGCAGCGGTCGCTCGTGCAGTTGCGCACGATATGGGCGTTCTCGAAACTGAACAGCTTGCGGATCAGCATGGGGGGACCTCCGGGCAGGGGGTGGATTCTACCCCCGGACGGCCCCTCCCGCGATCGCATCTTGGCCGTACGGCGTGTACAATCCGCGCCGGTTTTGCGCCGCCCCTCCCGGCCCCCCGGGTGGCGACCCGGCCACCCCACCCTATTCTTTTGCGGGATCCTTGCCCGTCCACCAGGAGTACGCACCATGAAGAAGCCCGTCCGCGTCACTGTCACCGGCGCCGCCGGCCAGATCGGCTACAGCCTGCTGTTCCGCATTGCCTCCGGCGAAATGCTGGGCAAGGACCAGCCCGTCATCCTGCAGATGCTGGAAGTGCCCGTCGAGAAGGCCCAGCAGGCCCTGAAGGGCGTCATGATGGAGCTGGAAGACTGCGCCTTCCCGCTGCTCGCCGGCATGGTCGGTACCGACGACCCCGCCGTGGCCTTCAAGGACACCGACTACGCCCTGCTGGTCGGCGCCCGTCCCCGCGGCCCGGGCATGGAGCGCAAGGACCTGCTGCAGGAAAACGCCAAGATCTTCACCGTGCAGGGCAAGGCCCTGAACGACCACGCCAGCCGCAACGTCAAGGTGCTGGTGGTCGGCAACCCGGCCAACACCAACGCCTACATCGCCATGAAGTCGGCCCCGGACCTGCCCGCCAAGAACTTCACCGCCATGCTGCGCCTGGACCACAACCGCGCCCTCTCCCAGATCGCGGCCAAGACCGGCAAGCCCGTGTCCGCCATCAAGAAGATGGTGGTGTGGGGCAACCACTCCCCGACCATGTACGCCGACTACCGCTTCGCCACCATCGACGGCCAGAGCGTGAAGGCCATGATCAACGACGAGGAGTGGAACAAGACCGTGTTCCTGCCCACCGTCGGCAAGCGCGGCGCCGCCATCATCGAGGCCCG
>DASUDN010000081.1:0-6572 GCA_036275595.1 Moraxellaceae bacterium | reverse complement strand
GGCCTGCGCGAGCGCATCGTCGCCGCCGTGCTCGACACCTACCGCAGCAAGCGCGGGCAGATCGGCAAGGAAGTGGCCGACCAGCTCGAGAAGCAGCTCATGCTGCAGATCCTGGACCGTCACTGGAAGGAGCACCTGGCCGGCATGGACTACCTGCGCCAGGGCATCCACCTGCGCGGCTATGCGCAGAAGAATCCGGAGCAGGAGTACAAGCGCGAGGCCTTCCAGCTGTTCGAGCAGCTGCTCGGCGCCGTGAAGCTGGAGCTGGTGCAGACGCTGGCGCGCATCGAGGTGCAGTCGCCGGAAGAGGTGGCGGCGCTGGAGGCGCAGCGCCAGGCCGAGGCCGAGCACATGCGGATGCAGTTCCAGCACGCCGATGCCGCGGCCGCCGAGGCCGAGTTCGCCGCGCAGGCGGGCGAGGCGGTGCCGCTGGCCGACGAGACGGCCGCCCAGGAGGCCCAGCAGTCGACGTTCGTGCGCGAAGGCGCCAAGGTCGGCCGCAACGATCCCTGTCCCTGCGGTTCCGGCAAGAAGTACAAGCACTGCCACGGCCAGCTGGCCTGATTCAAGGAGACTCCCCATGGCCGTTGGCAACCTGGACCTGCCCGTCATGCACCCCGTGAAGGGTGTGCGCATCGGCATCACCGAAGCCGCCATCCGCTACAAGAACCGCCGCGACCTCACTGTGTTCGAGATCGCCGAGGGCGCCACCGTCAGCGCCGTGTTCACGCAGAACAGCTACTGCGCCGCGCCCGTGCTGCTCTGCCGCGAGCACCTGGCCCGCGCCACCCCGCGCTACCTGGTGATCAATACCGGCAACGCCAATGCGGGCACCGGCACCGTGGGCATGGACAACGCCATTGCCTCCTGCCGCGCCCTGGCCACCCTGGCCGGCGTGCCGGTGGAGCGCGTGCTGCCCTTTTCCACCGGCGTCATCGGCGAGCACCTGCCGGTGGACCGCCTGGCCGCCGCGCTGCCCGCCGCGCTGGGCAAGCTCGACGCCAACGCCTGGGCCGAGGCCGCCAGCGGCATCATGACCACCGACACCCGCCCCAAGGGCGCCTCCGAGCAGGTGCAGGTGGGGGGCGTCACCGTCACCGTCACCGGCATCTCCAAGGGCGCCGGCATGATCCGTCCCAACATGGCCACCATGCTGGGCTACGTGGCCACCGACGCCGCCGTGGCGCAGCCGGTGCTGGACGAACTGCTCAAGGGCGCGGTCAACCAGAGCTTCAACCGCATCACCATCGACGGCGACACCTCCACCAACGACTCCTGCGTGCTGATCGCCTCCGGCGCCGCCGGCAATGCCCCCCTCGCCGCCGCCAGCGGCGCCGACTACGAGGCGCTCAAGGGCGCCGTGTACCGCGTGTTCGCGCGCCTGGCGCAGCTGATCGTGCGCGACGGCGAGGGCGCCACCAAGTTCATGACGGTGCAGGTGGAGGAGGGCGCGAGCACGGAAGAGTGCTGCGACGTGGCCTACAGCATCGCGCACTCGCCGCTGGTGAAGACCGCCTTCTTCGCCTCCGACCCCAACTGGGGCCGCATCGTGGCCGCCATCGGCAACGCCGGCCTCCAGGGCCTGGTCGTGAGCCGCGTGCGCGTCTACCTGAACGATGTGTGCATCGTGGACAACGGCGGCCGTGCGCCGGCCTACACGGAAGAGCAGGGCGCCGCCGTGATGAAGCAGGAAGAGATCACCATCCGCGTGTGCCTGGGCCGTGGCGCGGCGCGCGACACGGTGTACACCTGCGACTTCTCCTACGACTACGTGAAGATCAACGCCGACTACCGCTCCTGATCCGCGGCGCCGGTCCTGACTGAACAAGCCCCGCGAGGGGCTTTTTCATGCGAGGCAGAACAATGAAGCGCATCCTCGTGGTCGCCGCCGTCATCCGCCGCGACGGGCGCATCCTCATTGCGCAGCGCCCGCGCGACAAGCACATGGGCGGCCTGTGGGAGTTCCCCGGTGGCAAGGTGGAGCCGGGCGAGGACGTGCGCCATGCCCTCGTGCGGGAGCTCGAGGAGGAACTCGGCATCACCGCCTCGGCCTGTGCGCCGCTGATCCGCATCACCCACGACTATCCCGACAAGGCGGTGTGCCTGGACGTGTGGGAGGTGACGGCCTTCGCCGGCGAGCCGCACGGGCGCGAGGGCCAGTCCGTGCGCTGGGTGACGGAGGCGGAGCTGCCCGCCTTCGACTATCCCGCCGCCAACCGCCCCATCGTCACCGCCGCGCGGCTGCCCGGGCGCTACTTCATCTCGCCGCCCGACCTCGATGCCGCCGGTTACCGGGACTGGGCCGAGGGCGCGCTGGCGCGCGGCGCGCGGCTGCTGCTGCTGCGCGCGCCGGCGCTGGCGGAGGCAGCCCATGACGCGCTCGCGCGCGAGCTGCTGGCGCGCTGCCGCGCGGCGGGGGCGCAGCTCCTGCTGCATGGGGATCCGGGGCGCCTGGCCGGGGTGGCGGCCGACGGCGTGCACCTGCCGGCGGCGCGCCTGGCCGCGCTTGCCGCGCGCCCGGACATCGGCCCGCGCTGGCTGGCGGCCTCGGTGCACGATGCCGCCGAGCTGGCGCTGGCGGCGCGGGCGGGGGTGGATTTCGTGACGCTCTCGCCGGTGCGCGAGACCGCCTCGCACCCCGGGCAGGCGGGCATGGGCTGGGACGCGTTCGCCGCGCTCGTGGCAAAGGCGCAGGTACCGGTCTATGCCCTGGGCGGAATGACGGCGGACGACGTGGCCGCGGCGCGCGCCGCGGGCGCGCAGGGCGTGGCGGGCATCCACGGGTTGTAGCGCGGGGCGGGCAGAAGCGGGAGGACCGCCGCCAGGACGGAGCGGGCCGCCTAGTCCTGCTCGTCGTCGGGCGGCAGCGCCTCGCCGGGAATGCGGTGGCTCTCGCTGGCCCAGGCGCCGAGGTCGATCAGCTTGCAGCGCTCGCTGCAGAAGGGACGGTGCGGCGACGCGGGCGTCCACGGCACGCTCTTGCCGCAATGCGGGCACTTCACGGTCGGCGCGGCGTCAGGCGTCGTCTTGGCCACGGGCCAGCTCCAGGTAGCGCTGGTGCAGGTTTTCCACCATGGCGTGCAGGTGCTCGATGTGGCCCTCGTTGAGGATCACGTCGTCGGCGCGGCGGCGCCGCTCCTCGCGGCTCATCTGCGCGGCCATGATGGCCTCGATCTGTTTCTCGCTCACCTTGTCGCGGGTGGCGGCGCGGTGGCGCTGCAGCGACTCGTGCGCGTCGATCAACAACACGCGCTGCGCGAAGCGCGACTGGCCGCTCTCGAACAGCAGCGGCGACACCAGGATAGTGTAGGGCGAGGTGCTGGCGGCGAGCTGGCGCCGGATCTCCTCGGCGATGCGCGGGTGCGTGATGGCCTCGAGGCGCTTGCGCTGCTCCGGGTCCGCGAACACCACGCGGCGCAGCGCGGCGCGGTCCAGGCTGCCGTCGGGCTGGATCATGTCGGCGCCGAAGGTGGCGGCGATGTCCGCCAGCGCGGGCGTGCCGGGCGCCACCACGGTGCGCGCGGCGATGTCGGCGTCGACGATGGTGACGCCGAGGCGGGCGAAGTGGTCGGTGGCCAGCGTCTTGCCGCTGCCGATGCCGCCGGTGAGGCCGATGACCAGCACGATCAGATCCCCAGGTACCAGCGCAGCAGCGGCTGCCCCCACAGCAGCGCCACGAAGCCGGCGATGGCGATGTAGGGGCCGAAGGCGAAGGGTGCGCTCTCGCGGCGCACGATGAGGTAGCCGGTGCCGATGAGGGCGCCGACCACGGAGGAGAGCAGCAGGATGACGGGCAGCATGGCCCAGCCCAGCCAGGCGCCGAGCGCGGCCATGAGCTTGAAGTCGCCGTAGCCCATGCCCTCGCGGCCGGTGGCGAGCTTGAACAGCCAGTACACCGACCACAGCGAGAGATAGCCCGCCGCCGCGCCGATCACCGCCTGCGGCAGGGGCACGAAGGTGCCCGTGAGGTTGAGCAGCAGGCCGGCCCAGAGCAGGGGCAGGGTGATGGTGTCGGGCAGGAGCTGGGTGTCGAAGTCGATCAGGGTCAGCGCCACCAGCGCCCAGGTCAGGCCCAGCGCCGCCAGCATGGCGAAGGTGGGGCCGAAGGCCAGGAACACCAGCAGGGAGAGCAGCGCGGTGGCCAGCTCCACCAGCGGGTAGCGCGGGCTGATGGGCGCCTTGCAGCTGCTGCAGCGCCCGCGCAGGGCCAGCCAGCTCAGCACGGGGATGTTCTCGCGGGCGGTGATCTGGTGGCCGCAGTGCGGGCAGCGCGAGCGCGGCACCATGAGGTTGAAGCGCGGCTGCTCGGGCACCGTCTCGCCGCGCAGCTCGGCGGCCTCGGCCTGCCACTCCCGCTCCAGCATGATGGGCAGGCGATGGATGACGACGTTGAGGAAGCTGCCGACGCAGAGGCTCCCGAAAAAAACATAGCCCCCTGCGAGGAGGGGGCTGTTTTGCAGCAGTTCGAACATCGGTTAGACCACGGAACCCAGCTGGAAGATGGGGAGGTACATGGCGATGATCAGGCCGCCGACGAGCACGCCCAGCACGGCCATGATCAGCGGTTCCATCATGGAGGTGAGGCCGTCCACGGCATTGTCCACCTCGTTCTCGAAGTGGGTGGCCACCTTGTCGAGCATGGCGTCGAGGGCGCCGGATTCTTCGCCGATGGCCACCATCTGCAGGGCCATGGACGGGAAGATGCCGGCCTGGCGCATGGAGAAGCCAAGCTGCTGGCCGGTGGCCACGTCGTCGCGGATCTTGAGGATGGCGTCTCGGTAGACCACGTTGCCGGCGGCGCCGGCGCAGGACACCAGGGCGTCGATCAGCGGCACGCCGGCGGCGAAGGTGGTGGCCAGGGTGCGGCAGAAGCGCGCCACCGTGGACTTGTAGGCGAGGTCGCCCACCACCGGCAGTTTCAGGACGGTTCGGTCCATCCAGTTGTTGAAGCCGGGGCTTCGCTTCTTGGCCTCCTGGAAACCCACCACGGCGCCGATGATGCCGGCCAGGAACACGAACCACCAGGCCTGCATCCATTTGGACAGGTTGATCACCATCTGGGTGAAGGCGGGGAGTTCGGCGCCGAAGCCCTTGAACAGGTCCTGGAACACCGGCACCACCTTGAGCAGCAGGATGACCGACACGATGAGGGCGACGATGATGACGGTGATCGGGTACTTCATCGCCTTCTTGATCTTCATCTTGAGGGCTTCGGACTTTTCCTTGTACACGGCCACGCGGTCGAGCATGGTTTCCAGCGCGCCGGACTGTTCACCCGAGTTCACCAGCGAGCAGAACAGGTCGTCGAAGTAGTCGGGGTATTTCTTCAGGGCATTGGCGAGGCTGTTGCCGCCCTCGACGTCGGCCTTGATGCCGAGCACCACTTCCTTCATGGTGGGGTTGTCGAGGCCGTCGGCCACGATTTCGAACGACTGCACCAGGGGCACGCCGGCCTTCATCATCGTCGCCAGCTGGCGCGTGAAGATGGCGATGTCCATCGCCGTGACCTTGGGTTTGCTGAAGTTGGCGAGCGGGTTGCTGCGCTTCTGGTAGACCTTGTTGGCGTTGATGCCCTGCTTGCGCAGCTGGGCCTTGGCCAGCGCCATGTTCTTGCTGCTGACCTCTCCCTTGACCTTCTGGCCGCGCCGGTCCGTCCCTTCGTAGGTGAAGGTCAGTATCTGATCTGCTTTGCTGGCCATAATCGTTCTTCTTTAGAGGCTCTTAATTAGTCGCTGGTGACGCGATTGATTTCCTGGAGGCTGGTCAATCCGCTCATGACCTTGACCAGGCCGGAGCGGCGGAGGTCCGGGAACCCTTCCTTCTTGGCCTGGTCGGCAATCTGGATGGAGTTGCCTTCCTCCATGATGATGCGGGCGATGGCGTTGGTCACCTTCATGACCTCGTAGACGCCGAGTCGGCCCTTGTAGCCGTCGCGACACTGGTCGCAGCCCACGGGCTCGTAGATGGTGAAGCCGGTGGCCAGGTCCTCTTCTGTGAATCCCATTTCTAGCAGACTCGGTTTCGGGATGTCCACCGGGCGCTTGCAGTTGCCGCAGAGGCGGCGGGCCAGGCGCTGGGCGATCACGAGGTTGACCGATGTGGCGATATTGAAGGAAGGCACGCCCATGTTCCGCAAACGGGTTAGCGTTTCCGGCGCGGAGTTGGTGTGCAGGGTGGACAGCACCATGTGGCCGGTCTGGGCAGCCTTGACCGCGATCTCGGCGGTTTCCAGGTCACGGATTTCACCGACCATGATGATGTCAGGGTCCTGGCGCAGGAAGGCCTTGAGGGCGGAGGCGAAGGTCAGGCCCACCTTGGGGTTCACGTTGACCTGGTTGATGCCCTCGAGGTTGATTTCGACCGGGTCCTCGGCGGTGGAGATGTTGTTCTCCTCCGTATTCAGGATATTGAGGCCGGTGTAGAGCGACACGGTCTTGCCGGAGCCGGTGGGGCCGGTGATGAGCAGCATGCCCTGCGGCTTCTCCAGCGCCTCCATGAACAGGGCCTTCTGCGCCGGCTCGTAGCCCAGCGCGTCGATGCCCAGCATGGCGCTGGACGGGTCGAGGATACGC
>DASUDN010000080.1:0-4691 GCA_036275595.1 Moraxellaceae bacterium | reverse complement strand
GCGATGGCGCAGCCCCAGCACACGGCCATGGCGGTGGCGTGGTAGAAGGGCAGGGTGGCGTAGATGACGTCGGTCTTGCCCAGCTGCATGGTGTAGCCGAACACGCCGTAGGCCTTCATCCAGCGGCCGTGGCTGAAGATGGCCGCCTTGGGCAGGCCGGTGGTGCCCGAGGTGTAGATGTAGAAGAGGCCGTCGTGCGGGTAGATCTGGCTGGTCGAGGCCGGGTTGTACACGGGCTGGCCGTGGATGGCCTCGGCCAGGTTGTGGTAGCCCTTGGGCGCGCGGCCGGGGGTCTGCAGGGTGTCGTGGTCGGCGAACCAGTACAGGTTCTTGTGGTCCAGGTGCAGGTCGTCCAGCACCTCGTTGAAGTTGTCGACCAGCTCCTCGCCCACGATGGCCATCTTGGGCTTCACCAGGTTCACGCTGTGGGTCAGCACCTTGCCGGTCTGGGAGGTGTTGATCATGGCGGAGACCACGCCGATCTTGCCCAGCGCGGTGACGATGGCCAGCAGCTCCGGGCGGTTCTCGACGTAGACGGCGACCACGTCGCCCTTCTGCAGGCCCTGGGACTGGAAGTAGTGGGCGATGCGGTTGGCCCACTGGTTGAACTGGGTGTAGGTCAGGCGCACGTCCTTGTAGAGGACGGCGGTGCCGTGCGGATTCTCGCGGGTGGCCTTCTCGATGGCCCAGCCCAGGCCGACGTTCTTGGTGGGGTCGGTGTTGGAGGCGAGCAGCAAGCCCTGGACCATCTTCGGGAGCCGCGGGGCGATCTCCGCGAATTTCTTGGCGAATGCGACTGGAGTAATGACGTCTTGCTTGCTCATTGTGCGGGATCCTCGGGAAGCGGACGGCCGTCCGCTGGCCGGTAATTCTTTTATGGGCTCGTAGACAAAATCGGGACGGGAGTGCCGGTCCCAAAACGAGGGCCTAAAGTACCTGCCCGGTGCGGACACTTCAAGCCGAAATAGGCCTTGACAGGCGAGCGCCAGAATTGGTGCAAGGCCTTGAGAAATAGGCAGTTCAGGCCATTTTCAGCGCGATGGCCGGCCCGACCGGCGGCGGGGTCTTGTCAGACAGGATTCCGCCGGGCGGGCCGTGGCGACTCAGTCCAGGAAGAAGTCGCGCTGCAGCTTGTCCGTATTGGCCGGATCACAAGCATAGTCGCGCAGGTCGGTGATGCCGGCCCGGGCCAGCGCCTGCTCGTCGAGCAGGGATTGTCCGGTCAGCTCACCGCGGCCGGTGCAGAGGATGGCGTGGGCGGCATCGGCCATGATCTCGGGCTTGCGGCTGACGGCGGCCGCCGCCTCGCCGCCCAGGTTCACTTCCACCGCCGCGGTGGCGATGTAGGTGGCCGGCCAGAGCGTGTTGCAGGAGATGCCGTAGTCGCGGAACTCCTCGGCCATCCCCAGGGTGAGGATGGTCATGCCGTACTTGGACACCGTGTAGGGGGCGAAGGGCTTCAGCCAGTGCGGCGCCATGTTGATGGGGGGCGACAGGCTCAGGATGTGGGCATGGGGCGACTGCTTCAGGTAGGGCAGGGCGGCCTGGGCGCAGAGGAAGGTGGCACGGTGGTTGACGCCCTGGATCAGGTCGTACTTCTTGAGCGGGGTGTGCTCCACGCCCATCAGGTTGATGGCGCCGGCGTTGTTCACCAGGCAGTCGATGCCCCCGAAGTGCTGCGCCGCCTTGGCCATGGCATTGAGCACCTGTTCCTCGTCGCGCACGTCCACCTGCAGGGCCAGGGCGCGCCCGCCGGCCTGTTCCACTTCGGCGGCGACGCTGAAGATGGTGCCGGGCAGCTTGGGATGCGGCTCCGCCGACTTGGCGGCGATGACCACGTTGGCGCCGTCGCGGGCGGCGCGCAGGGCGATGGCGCGGCCGATGCCGCGGCTGCCGCCGGTGATGAACACGGTACGACCCTTGAGCGAACCCATCTACTTCTCCTCCTGGTTAATCCTGCACCAGCAGCAGTTGCTGGCGTTTCTTCACCTGCTGCCTCTCGCCGACGCTGACGCTGGCCACGCGGCCGTCGCGGTTGGCGCGGAGCTGGTGCTCTATCTTCATGGCCTCCATCACGGCCAGCACCTGGCCCTTCTGCACGCGGTCGCCTTCCCGGACCAGAAGGGCGACGATGGCGCCGTCCATGGGCGCGCGCAGCAGGCCGTCGCCCTCGGCGTCGGCGCTCGCGGCCGGGGCGTGGGTGACGTCGACCAGGGTGAGGTTGCCGTTGGCGCGGTCCAGGTGCAGGGCGTCGCCGTTCCAGGCATAGGCCACGCGGCGGCGCACGCCGGCCAATTCGTAGTGCAGCGTCTCCGCGCCGGCCTCCAGCACGGTCACCTGCAGGCGCTCGTCGCCGTGCTGCAGGGACAGGGTGTCGCCCTGCTGGTGCACGGCCAGGGCCAGCACCGCCTCGCCCTGCTGCAGCCGTACCGGGGTGGCGCCCTGCAGGCCGGTGTGGAAGCCGCGGTCGTCGTTGCGGCGGCCGCCGTGGCGGCGGTGCAGCACCAGCGCGGCGGCGATGGCCAGCGATTCGGCGTCGGCCGCGGCCGGCTGCAGGCTGGCGTCGGCGTGGAAATGGCGCTCGATGAAGGCGGTGGAAGTGTCGCCGGCGATGAACTCGGGCGTGCGCACCAGGTTCACCAGGAACTGCTTGTTGGAGTTCACCCCGAGCAGCACCGTGTCCTCCAGCGCGCGCGCCAGCAGGCGCGCGGCATCGGTACGCGTTTTGCCATAGGCGATGACCTTGGCCACCATGGGGTCGTAGTGCGGGCTGACCTCGAAGCCCGCGTACATGCCGTGGTCGATGCGCACGCCGGGCAGCCCGGCCGGCCGCCAGGCCAGCACCGGGCCGGTCTGCGGCAGGAAGCCGTGGCCGGGGTCCTCGGCGTAGAGGCGCACCTCGATGGCGGCGCCGTCCAGGCGGATGTCCTCCTGCGCCAGCGGCAGCGGCTCGCCGTTGGCCACGCGCAGCTGCCACTCCACCAGGTCGAGGCCGGTCACCAGTTCGGTGACCGGGTGTTCCACCTGCAGGCGGGTGTTCATTTCCAGGAAGTAGAAGTTGCCGAGCGCGTCCAGCAGGAACTCCACGGTACCGGCGCCCACGTAGTCCACGCTCTTCGCAGCGGCGACCGCGGCCTCGCCCATCATCTGGCGCAGCTCCGGGGTCATGACGGGGCAGGGCGCCTCCTCGACCACCTTCTGGTGGCGGCGCTGGATGGAGCAGTCGCGCTCGCCGAGGTAGACACAGTTGCCGTGGGTGTCGCCGAACACCTGGATTTCCACATGACGCGGCGCGATCACGGCCTTTTCCAGGATGAGCTCGCCGGAGCCGAAGGCGTTCTGCGCCTCCGAGCGCGCGGTGGCCAGCGCGGCCGGCAGGTCCGCCTCGGCCTGCACCAGGCGCATGCCGCGGCCGCCGCCGCCGGCGGAGGCCTTGACCATCACGGGGAAGCCGATGCGCTTCGCCTCGGCGATGAAGGTGGCGTCGGCCTGGTCGGCGCCCTCGTAGCCGGGCACGCAGGGCACGCCGGCCTCGATCATGGCGATCTTGGCCAGGCGCTTGGAGCCCATGAGCTCGATGGCGCGCGGGGTCGGGCCGATGAAGGTGATGCCGTTGTCGGCGCAGGCCTGGGCGAAGAGCTCGTTCTCGGACAGGAAGCCGTAGCCGGGGTGCACGGCGTCGGCGCCGCTCCGGCGGCAGGCCTCGATGATGGCCTCGATGCGCAGGTAGGAGTCGGCGACGCGGGCCGGGCCGATGTGCACGGCCTCGTCCGCCAGCTTCACGTGCAGGGCCAGGGCGTCGGCGTCGGAAAACACCGCGACGGTACGGTAGCCCAGGGCCTTGGCCGTGCGGATGACGCGGCAGGCGATCTCGCCGCGGTTCGCGATCAGTACTTTGCTGAATGCCATGGTCAGGTTCCTGTGGTTATTCCGCCCACTTGGGCGCGCGCTTCTGCACGAAGGCCAGCGTGCCCTCGGCACCTTCGGCGCCGGCCACCGCGCGTGCGAACTGGCGCGCGGCATCATCGAGCAGGCCGTCCAGGGGCTCCGTGCCGACGCGGTGCAGCAGGGCCTTGGTGGCGCGGTTGGCCTGCGGCGCGCATTTCTTCACCTGCTCCAATGTGGCGGCGAGCAGGGCGTCGATGGCGGCGGCGTCGGCGGCCATGTGGTGGGCGATGCCCACCTGCACCGCCTCGCGGCCGTCGAAGCGGGCGCCCAGCAGCGCCAGGCGGCGCGCCTGGGTGAGTCCGACGCGCTGCACCACGAAGGGGGCGATCTGCGCGGGGATCACGCCGAGGCCGGTCTCGGGCAGGGCGAACTTCGCGTCCGCATGGGCGATGGCCACGTCGCTGACGCAGGCCAGGCCGAAGCCGCCGCCCATGACGGCGCCCTCCAGCACGGCGACGACCACCTGCGGCGCATGGTTCACCTGGGTGATCATGTGGCCGAAGGCGCGGTTGAGCTCGGCATAGGCCTCGTCGTTGCCGCTTTGCATGGCCTGCATGCGGGCGCCGGCCATGTCCTTGATGTCGCCGCCGGCGCAGAAGTGGCCGCCGGCGCCGCGCAGCACCACGGCGCGGATGGCCTCGCTGCCGGCGATGGCGTCGAACACGGCGCGCAGCTCCTGCGTCATCTGCAGGCTCATGGCGTTGCGCGAGTCCGGGCGGTTCAGCGTGACGTGCAGGACGAAG
>DASUDN010000079.1:0-24473 GCA_036275595.1 Moraxellaceae bacterium | reverse complement strand
GAGACCGGCGCCAGCCTGGGCAACCCGGACTTCCGCGAGCCTTGCGCCGCCTTCGCCCGGCACCTGGGCGCCGCCTTCCAGATCATCGACGACGTGCTGGACTACACCAGTTCCGCCGAGGTCATGGGCAAGAACGTGGGCGACGACCTCGCCGAGGGCAAGCCCACCCTGCCCCTCATCCAGGCCATCAAGGCCGCAGCTCCCGCCGAGGCGGAGCTGATCCGCCAGGCCATCCGCACCGGCGGCCTGGAGCGGCTGCAGGACATCATCGCCATCGTGCAGCGCAGCGGCGCCCTGGACTACACGCGCCAGCGCGCGCAGCAGGAGACCGAGCTGGCGCTGGCCGCGCTGGCGGTGCTGCCGGAGTCGCCCTACAAGGCGGCCCTGGCCGACCTGACGCGCCTCGCCCTGCGGCGCGACAGCTGATGCCCCGGGCGCGGCCGCGGCGAAATCCCGCCGCGAAGTGCGTTCCGGTGCTTCCCCTCGCGCATCGGTTTCTATAGAATGCGCGCCTCGCGACCCTGCAGGGGGTCGCACCCGTGTCGGGGTGTAGCTTAGCTTGGTAGAGCGCTACGTTCGGGACGTAGAGGCCGGAGGTTCAAATCCTCTCACCCCGACCAACCATTCCGGAAAAGGCCGCGTGTATCGCGGCCTTTTTCATTTCCGGCCCGGCCGGACATTTCCCCCCAAAGAAAAAGGCCGCAGGTATGCGGCCTTTTTCTTTCCGCGCCAGGCGCGGTCGTGCCCCCGTCGCCTTGTGGGCGGCGGCGGGCGACGGGAGGACGCGTCCTCCCGCCCCGCGCCGGCCTCAGAGGCTTTCCTGCAGCTGCTGCAGGATGGCGGGGTTCTCCAGGGTGGAGGTGTCCTGGGTGATGTTCTCGCCGCGGGCGATGGAGCGCAGCAGGCGGCGCATGATCTTGCCGGAGCGGGTCTTGGGCAGGTTGTCGCCGTAGCGGATGTCCTCCGGCTTGGCGATGGCGCCGATTTCCTTGGCGACCCAGTCGCGCAGCTCGGCGGTGATGCGCCGGGCCTCCTCGCCGGTGGGACGCGCGCCCTTCAGCACCACGAAGGCGACGATGGCCTCGCCCTTCAGCGGATCGGGACGGCCCACCACGGCCGCCTCGGCCACCTGCTGGTTGCCCACCAGCGCCGATTCGATCTCCATGGTGCCGAGGCGGTGGCCGGACACGTTCAGCACGTCGTCGATGCGGCCCATGATCCAGAAGTAGCCGTCGTCGTCGCGGTGCGCGGAGTCACCGGCCAGGTAGTACCTGCCCTGGTACTCCTCGGGGAAGTAGGACTTCTTGAAGCGGTCGGGGTCGCCCCACAGCGTGCGCACCTGCGAGGGGAAGGGACGCTTGATGACGAGGAAGCCGCCGCCGCTTTCCACGGAGGCGCCGGTCTCGTCGACGATGTCGGCCATGATGCCAGGCAGCGGCAGCGTGCAGGAGCCGGGCTTGGTGGCCACGGCGCCGGGGATGGGCGCGAGCATGTGCGAGCCGGTCTCGGTCTGCCACCAGGTGTCCACGATCGGGCAGCGGCCGCCGCCGACCTGCTCGTGGTACCACATCCAGGCCTCGGGGTTGATGGGCTCGCCCACGGTGCCGAGCAGGCGCAGCGAGGTCAGGTCGTGGCGCTTGGGCAGGTCGCCGCCGAGCTTGATCAGCGAGCGGATGGCGGTGGGCGCGGTATAGAACACGGTGACGCGGTGGCGCTCGATCATCTGCCAGAAGCGCCCGGCGTCCGGGTAGGTCGGAATGCCCTCGAAGATGACCTGGGTGCCGCCCACGGCCAGGGGGCCGTAGCCCACGTAGCTGTGGCCGGTGATCCAGCCCACGTCGGCGGTGCACCAGAAGATGTCGTCGGGCTTGTAGTCGAACACCCAGTTCATGGAATTGATGGCGCCGAGCAGGTAGCCGGCGCTGGAGTGCTGCACGCCCTTGGGCTTGCCGGTGGAGCCGGAGGTGTACAGGATGAACAGGGGATCGTCCGCCTGCACCCACGTCGGCTCGCAATACTCGGGCTTGTCGGCGGTGAGGTCGTGCCACCACTGGTCGCGGCCGCGCTGCCACTCCACGGGCGCATCCTTCTCGTCGGCGCGGCGATACACGATCACGCGCTCGACATGCTCGCAGCCGCCCAGGCCCAGGGCCTCGTCGACCATGCCCTTCAGCGGCACGATCTTGCCGCCGCGGATGGAGGCGTTGGCGGTGACGACGACCTTGGCCTTCGCATCAATGATGCGCTCGTTCAGGCTCTTGGAGGAGAAGCCGCCGAAGACCACGGAGTGGATGGCGCCGATGCGGGCGCAGGCCTGCATGGCGACGACCGCCTCGATGCTCATCGGCATGTAGATGATGACGCGGTCACCCTTGGTGATGCCGGCGGACTTCAGGCCGTTGGCGAACTGGCCGACCAGGCGCGACAGCTCGGCATAGGTGACGCGGCGCACGGTGCCGTTGTCGGATTCGAAGATCAGCGCGATCTTGTTGGCCAGCAGCGGCAGGTGGCGGTCGATGCAGTTGTAGGAGACGTTGAGCTCGCCGTCGTGGAACCAGCGGTAGAACGGCGCATTGGACTCGTCCAGCACCTGCGTGAAGGGGCGGTGCCAGGTCAGGTTCTCGCGGGCGAGGCGGCCCCAGAAGCCCTCGTAGTCGGCGGCGGCCTCGGCGCAGAGGGCGTCGTAGGCGGCGCGGCCGGACACGTTGGCGCGCTTCTGGAAGTCGGCGGAGGGCGGGAAGACCCGGTTTTCGTGAAGGACGGATTCAATGGTGCTCATCTGCGAGTCTCCTTAAATTAATTGTCCCGTTCGTGATGGCAGTGCCCGGGGCCGGTGAGGGCCCCGGGCGTGTCGGGGTCTCAGTGGTCGTGGGCCTTGGCCGCGCCGATGCCGGTGTTCTGGCGCACGTACAGCTCCTCCCACATCTCCTCGGCGCGCTCGTCGCGGCGCCACAGCAGGGAGCCCAGGAACACGGCGAGGAAGCCCAGCGGAATCGAGATGATGCCCGGATTCTTCAGGGGGATCAGCGGCTTTTCCAGCCCGACCAGGGAGGTGGTCTTGCCGGCCGTCTTCTGCAGGTCCTCCTGGGCCTTCTTCACATCCTTTTCCAGCTTGGCGATCAGCTTCTCGGCCTTCTTCCGCGCCTCGGCGCCGTCGGCGGCCGCCAGCTTCTCCTGCAGGGCGGCCTGCTTGGCCGGGGCCTCGGCGAGCAGCTTGGTCGCGTCGGCCTGCACCTTGAGGGGGTAGGTCATGTTCGGGGACACCAGCACCAGGGAAATGGCGGTCACGGTGCCCACGACCATGCCGGCAATGATGCCGCCGGTGTTGCAGCGGCGCCAGTACAGCGTCAGCACGATGCAGGGCAGGTTGGCGGAGGCGGCCACGGCGAAGGCCAGGCCCACCAGGTGCGCCACGTTCTGGCCCTTGGCGGCGATGCCGATGGCGATGGCCATGGCGCCCACCAGCACGGTGGCGAAGCGGGCGGCCTTGACCTGCTCGGCGGCGGAGGCATGCCCCTCGCGGATCACGCCGACGTAGATGTCGTGCGCCATGGCGGAGGCGGCGGCCAGCACCAGGCCGGCGACCACGGCCACGATGGTGGCGAAGGCGACGGCGGCGACGAAGGCCAGGAACAGGTTGCCGAGCATGGAGTCGGCGCCGCCGCCCAGGAACTGGGCCAGCAGCGGGGCCGCCATGTTGCCGCCCTTGTCGATCAGGGCGATGTCGCCGGCGCCGACGTGGATGGCCGCGCCCATGCCCAGGAACAGGGTCAGCACGTAGAAGCCGCCGATGATGCCCATGGCCCAGATCACGGACTTGCGGGCTTCCTGCGCGGTCGGCACGGTGAAGAAGCGCATCAGGATGTGCGGCAGGCCGGCGGTGCCCAGCACCAGCGCCAGGCCCAGGGAAATCTGGTCCAGCGGGTCCTTCAGGTAGAGGCCGGGCTCCATGAAGCGCTGGCCGAGCTCGGCCGGTGTCATGTTGGCGGCGGAGTCCCCCAGCAGCTTGGCGACCTGCGCCTGCACCTTGGGATCGTTGACCACGCTGTCGAGGAAGCCGGGCAGCGAGAAGCCGTAGGGCGCCCACACCAGCGCCACCAGCGCCAGCGAGGCGATCACCAGCAGGATGGCCTTGATGATCTGCACCCAGGTGGTGGCGACCATGCCGCCGAACAGCACGTAGGCCAGCATCAGCACGCCCACCACCAGCACCGAGATCTCGTAGTCGATGCCGATCAGCGTCTTCACCAGCACGCCGCCGCCGACCATCTGCGCCGTCAGGTAGATGGTGGACACGGTGATCACCGAGAGGGCGCCGGCGACGCGGGTCTTCTTGGGGTCGTTGCGGTAGGCCAGGATGTCGGCCAGCGTGTACTTGCCGATGTTGCGGCAGGGCTCGGCGATAACCAGCAGCACGGTGATGTAGGCCATGAGGAAGCCCACGGAATACATGAAGCCGTCGTAGCCGTAGAGCGAGATCAGGCCGGCGATGCCGAGGAAGGACGCGGCCGACAGGTAGTCGCCGGCGATGGCCCAGCCGTTCTGCAGGCCGGAGATGCCGCCGCCCGCGGTATAGAAGTCGTGGGCGGAGTTCACGCGCTTGGCGGCGACATAGGTCACGTACATGGTCATGGCGATGATGCTGCCGAAGACCAGGAAGGTCAGGAAGCGGAACTGGGGCGCGACGGCGCCGGCCTCCTGGGCGAGGGCGAACTGCGGCGCGAGCGCCAGCAGGGCCAGCAGGGGAAGAAGGCGCTTAAGCATTTTGCGAACTCCTCACGGAGGCGACGATGTCCGCGGCGAGCGCGTCGAATTCGCGGTTGGCGCGGCGGGAATAGATGACGGCAACGCCCCAGGCCACGAGGAACTCGGAGAGCGCGAACACGAGGCCCACGTTGAGCGGCCCCCAGACCTGGCGGCGGAAGAGCTCCGGGGTATACGCGGCGCCCAGCGGCAGCAGGAAGTAGTAGACGAGGGAGAAGGCCATCAGGCCCCAGAGGAAACGGCTCTTGCGTCGGTGCAGGTCGATGAAGCGGGGGTCCGCGGCAACCGCGTACCAGTCTATGTTCTTCGGGTTCATTGCTGCCGCTCCTGTTGGAATAGTTGTCGGGCACGACTCTTATACGTGTCCGGGGCCCCGACCCGCATTTCGACTTTGGTCGACGGGGCGCCGCCCGGCCCTAGAACCGTAGCAGACAGGAGAGGGGGCGCCGCATGGCGGAGCCGCGGCGGGCGGGCCGCCACAGGGGAACCGGCCCGGCCGTTCCGGCGCAGGCGTGGACCGCCACCCTGCGACCAAGGTCGGGGGTCAGGGCGGGCGGGAGTCAGGCAGGGAGAGGGAGGCGGGACCGGACGGCCCCGCGGGGGGATCAGGACTCGACGGGATGGTTCCAGCGCCAGACCTCGAAGCCGCCATCGAGGCTGTACACCTCCTGGAAGCCGCGGGTCGCCAGCCAGGCCGCCGCGCCCTGGCTGGAATTGCCGTGGTAGCAACACACCAGCACGGGCCTGAGCTTGTCGTTCTGCTCGACGAAGTCGGCCGCCGACTGGCCATCCAGGTGCACGGCGCCGGGGATGCGGCCGGCCTGGAAGGAGCGCTCGTCGCGCACATCCACGACCACCGGGGCACGGTCGCGGATCAGGACCGCGGCGTCCTCGGGCGAGATGCGCTGCCAGCTCATGCGTCGCGCTCCGCCGGGGCATCGCCGCCCTGCGCCGCGGGCGCCGGGGCCTCGGCCCGCGCCTCGCCGCCGGCCGTGCCGCCCGCTTCCGCCGCGTCCTCGCGCGGCGGGCGCTCGCCACGCCCACCACGGCTCCGCTCGCCGCGGCGGCCGCGGTCACGGTCGCGGCCGCGGTCGCCACGGCCGTCGCGGCCTTCGCGCTCGCCGCTGCGTTCACCGCGCACGGGGGGAATCGGCACCAGCAGCTCATCGGGCGGATACACGCCCGGCAGCTTGCGGCCGATGGCTTCCTCCAGCTTGGGAATCATGAAGGCATCGTCCTCGCAGGCGAAGCTCACGCTGGTGCCGGTGGCGCCGGCGCGGCCTGTACGGCCGATGCGGTGCACATAGTCATCGGTCTGCTCGGGCAGGGTGAAGTTCACCACGTGGCTCACGCCCTCGATGTGGATGCCGCGGCCGGCCACGTCGGTCGCCACCAGCACCTTGATCCTGCCTTCGCGGAAGTTCTCCAGGGTCTTGATGCGCTTGTCCTGGGGCACGTCGCCGGACAGCAGCGCGCAGGAGATGTTGTGGTCGCGCAGCATGTCCGAGAGGCGGCGGGTCTGGTCGCGCCGGTTGGCGAAGACCATCACGCGCTCGAGGTTGTTCTGCGTGATCAGGTTGTAGAGGAGCTTGTACTTGTCCTCGGTGGTGGTGATGTAGACGATCTGGTCCACGGTTTCTGTGGTTACCGTTTCCGGCTCAATCTCGACCTTCACCGCGCGGTAGGTCCACTGCTCCGACAGGTTGATCACGTCATAGGTGAACGTGGCGGAAAACAGCAGGGTCTGGCGGCTGATCTTGGGCGGCGTCATGCGCACGATACGCTTCACGTCGGGGATGAAGCCCATGTCCAGCATGCGGTCGGCCTCGTCGATGACCAGGATCTCGACGCGGTCCAGGAACACGTCCTGCTTGCTGGCGAAGTCCAGCAGGCGACCCGGGGTGGCCACCACGATGTCCACGAAGTCCTCGGTGAGCTGGCGGCGCTGCTTGTCGTAGTCCATGCCGCCCAGCACGGTGACGATCTTGAGGTCGGTGTACTTGGCGAGCGCCTGCGCGTCCTTGGCGATCTGCATGGCCAACTCGCGGGTCGGCGCCAGGATCAGCGCGCGCGGCTCGCCGGTGTAGCGCTCCTCGTCGGGCGGGTTCTTCAGCAGGTCGGCGAGGATGGTCAGCAGGAAGGCGGCGGTCTTGCCGGTGCCGGTCTGGGCGCGGCCGATGGCGTCGTGGCCGCCCAGGGTGAACTTGAGCACGCGCTGCTGGATGGGCGTGCAGTACGAGAAGCCCAGGTCGGCGATGGCGTGCAGCACGGGCACGGGCAGCCTGAGGTCGGTGAAGCGGAGCTTGCCTTCCTCGGCGGGGACATCCCAGCCGGCAGGGGTCCAGCCGGTGGGGTCATAGTGGAAGCGGTCTTGCGGTTGGTTACTCACGAAACATTAACTCACGGTTGAAATGGCGGGGCATCCTGGTCGGACGCCTGCCGGAAAGGGTAGACGACGCCGCACTCCCCGCCCTGCCGCCCGTGACCGGCCACCGCGCGAGCGCAACGGCCGGCGGTTACGGAACGGAACGGAGGAAGGAAGAAGCGACGCCACGGTTCAGTGTTCCTTCACGAATCGGCTGCGCTCAAAGCGCAGCCGCGGGTAATAGACGCCGTCGGGGGCGCGCTTGCCGCAGCCCACGACCATCACGATGGTGCCGTCGTCCGGCAGGTCCAGCAGCTTGCGCACGCGCCGCTCGTCGAAGCCCTCCATGGGGCAGGAATCGAAGCCGTGGGCGCGCAGCGCCAGCATGAAGTTCTCGGCGGCGAGCGCGGTGGACTTCACGGCCCACACCTTCATGTCCGCCGCCGAGAACGGGCCGCGTGGCACCGGCCGGCGCAGGCCCGCCACGGTGGCGGCCACGCGCTTGCCGAGGCCCACCACATCGAGCGGTCCCTGCAGGTAATAGAGGCGGGCGAGCTTGCGGTAGTAGTTGTCGACGATGCGCGGCACCGTCTCTTCCGGCCACTGCTCCAGCACGAGGTCGCAGTGCTCCTGCCAGGTGGCCGTCCGCGCCACGAACACCACCAGCGCGCGGGCGGTGCGGGCCGCGTTCTGCCCGAGGCAGGCGGCGGTCATGGCCTTCAGCAGCGCCGGGGACTTCACGACATGGAATTCCCAGGGCTGGAGGTTGGAGGAGTTGGGGGCCAGCATGGCCAGGTCGAGGCAGTCGTCCAGGACCGCGTCGGGCAGCGGCGTGTCGTCGAAGCGGCGCACGGAGCGCCGGCTCAGCACGACCTTGCGGAACTCCTCCACGTCGATGACCGGGGGCGCCGGCTCGCGATGCCGCTTCTTGCCGGACCCGCCCTCACCACTTGCTGACATCGTGTTGCTTCCGTCGGTTACCGTCATCGTCCAGTCGCCCTCACAGCGGCTGCACGTCCTCGGCCTGCAGGCCCTTGTCGCCCTTCATCACCACGAATTCCACGCGCTGGCCTTCGCGCAGCGTGCGGTGGCCCTCGCCGCGGATGGAGCGGTAATGCACGAACACGTCATCGCCCTGCTCGCGCGTGATGAAGCCAAAGCCCTTGGTGGCATTGAACCATTTCACCTTGCCCTGCTCGCGCGGCCCCTTCACGCGCGCCGGCAGCGGCGGCAGCGCCATGACCAGCATCACCAGCGCCGGCGCGAACACGCAGCTCACGATGGGCAGCCAGAACATGAGCCGGGTGGGCAGGCTGGGCGTCAGGTACAGCTCGGCGGCGGTCACCAGGGCGCCGCCCAGGACATACAGCGTCAGCGCCAGGTGCACGGGCTTGCGGCGCTTGAGGTTGCTGGCGCACCAGAGGAATACCGGGGCCGCGGAGAGATTGGCGATGCCGAGCAGGCGCACGAAGTAGACCGGCGCCACGGCCTTGTCCAGGGGAAAGGGCATGGCGGCGTACCAGGACGACGGGGCCAGCAGCATGAGCAGGCCGTTGCTGGCAAACCCCAATGCCAGCACACAGTAAATCAGGATGATGAAGTGTTTCTTTTTCATGTAGTAATCCTTAACAGCTTCATGACTTCGCGGATACGGCAATGCCGGGAGCCACAAAAACGGCAGTATCCTTGACCGTGTCGCAACAGCCGCCCAAGCTTACGCATTAAAAACAATTGTTTCCATCGGGCCCGACCCCATGTCCCAGCGCGCCTGGCGCCACCTTTCCCGGCTGGCAGACACCCCCGGACTGGAGGTCTTCGCCGACAGCGGCAACCCCTTCCTCTGCCCCGCCTTCCTGCTCGCCCTGGAGGCGGCCGGCGTGGTCGGTCCCGGCACTCCCTGGGAGCCCTGCCACCTGCTGTTCCTGCGCGGCGGCCGTCCCGCCGCCCTCCTCCCCCTGTACCGCAAGCGGGATTCCCGCGGCGAATACGTCTTCGACCACGGCTGGGCGGCGGCCTATCGCCGCCACGGCCTGCCCTATTACCCCAAGCTGGTGACGGCCGTACCGTTCACCCCGGTTCCGGGGCCCCGCCTGCTGCTGGCGGAGGGGGAGCGCGAGGCGGACTGGATTCCGGCCGTCCTCGCGGCCGTGCCGGAAGCCTGCCGGGACCTGGCGGCATCCGGCTGGCACGGACTCTTCATGGAGGACGACTGGCTGGACCCGGCCGCCGCCGCGGGGTTCGCCCGCCGCGAGGGCTGCCGCTTCCACTGGAGCAACCCGGGCTATGCCGGCTTCGAGGACTTCCTGGCCGCCCTCACCAGCAAGAAGCGCAAGGACATCCGCCGCGAGCGCCGCCTGCTGGCCGAGGCCGGCGTGCGCTGCGAGACCCGCGGCGGCGCCGCGCTGCGCGAAGAGGACTGGGACTTCTTCCACGCCTGCTACGTCCGCACCTACCTCGAGCACGGCCAGGCGCCCTACCTCAACCGCGCGTTCTTCCGCGAGATCGCCCACCGCATGGCCGACCGCCTCAGCCTGGTGATCGCCCGCGACACGGACGGCCCCCTGGCCAGCGCCCTCTTCTTCCACCAGGGTGACGCGCTCTACGGCCGCTACTGGGGCAGCCTGCGCCGGGTGGACGGCCTGCATTTCGAGGTCTGCTACTACCAGGGTATCGAGCTGTGCCTGCGCCAGGGATTGCGGGAGTTCGACCCGGGCACCCAGGGCGAGCACAAGCTGTTGCGCGGCTTCGCGCCCCGCCCCACCTGGTCGCTGCACTGGCTGGCCGAGCCCGGCTTCCAGGCGGCGATCCTGGATTTCACGCGGGCCGAGGCAAGGGAAGTGGAGCGCTACCGCGAGGCGGCGGAGGCGGCGCTGCCCTACCGGCGGCCGGATGCGCCGGCGGCGGAGTAGGGCCAGGGGGGATCGGGAGGCAGCGCGGGCGGTAGCGGCGCGGCAGCACCGGCGGGGACAACATGGCAACGCTGCCGGACCGGCGCGAAGAAAAGGGGAAGCACGCCGGGACGGGCCCGGTGGCAGGAACGGGACGGCGGCAGAAAAACAAAGCCCCGCGGAAGCGGGGCCTTGTGTCACATTCAGTCGATCGCCTGAACGTCTTCTGCCTGGAAGCCCTTCTGGCCCTTCACCACGGTGAATTCGACCTTCTGGCCATCCTTGAGGGAGCGGTGGCCATCACCACGAATGGCGCGGAAGTGCACGAAGACATCTTCACCGCCAGGACGCTGGATGAAACCGAAACCCTTGGCATCGTTGAACCACTTCACGGTGCCCTGTTCACGATTGGACATGTTGCAATAACCTCGAAACTCTCAAAACTCAGACCGCCGCTGAAGCTTCCATCCACAGCAACCGCCTGCTTGGCACATCGGTTCGTGATAGTAGAACAACGGATCAGCCCGATTAGACACGGATTGACCCTGCCTTGCAATCGTCCGGTACGGACCGGCCTTCCGCCTGTTCCCGGCGGCTTTCCGCGCGTCGGAGAACCTGCGCCGGCCGGCGCGGCTCAAGCCTCGAGCACCGGCATGGGGCAGTCGAGCAGGGCCGCCACCACGCGCAGCAGCTCGTACTCGTCGATCCGGACCTCGCCATCCGCCAGCACCGCGGTCGCGGCCAGCTCCAGCAGGGTCTTCTTTTCCGCCAGCGGCAGCCCACCGAGGACATACAGGTTGCGCCCCAGCTGCGACAGGCGCGTCGCCTCCAGCCCGGGCAGCGCCGGCGGCGGCGTGGCCACGGTGCGCGCCAGGCGCAGGTAGGTGCGCTCCAGCGCCTCGCCTTCCATGCCGCCGGTACGCAGCAGGGTGGCGACCATTGCCGTCACGGCGGGCGCGCAATGGGCCAGGCGCACCGGCCGCGGCCGCGGCAGCAGCTGCAGTTGCTTGCGCAGCAGCATCAGGAGGGCGAACTCGAAGGTGCTGAGGCGGCGGTCGAGTTGCGACAGCTGCTGCAGGCGCGCCATGAAGGAGCGCTGCGCCGTGGCATCCATGAGCTGGAGGCGCGGCAGCGCAAGCTCGGTCAGCGGCAGCGAGAAGGACAGGTCCAGTCCGTCCAGCACGCGGTACAGCACCTTCACCCGCCCCAGCAGCGGCTCCCCGACATCGGCCAGGAAGCGCTCGATGGCAGGCAACGGCGCCGTGTTGTGGCGGGCGGTCAGGGCATACAGCAGGGCCTGGGCGCCTTCGCAGGACTCCAGCGCCTGCAGGACCGCGGGCGGCAGGCGCCGCAACAGGGCCTGTGCCGAGGCCAGCTCGCCGGGGTTCACGGTTCCCGTGCGCGCGACGATCTCCGTGGAGGTCAGCGGCCGCGACGGTGCCGCGGCCGCTGCGCCAGGAGCAGCGGGCGACGGCGCCAGCGCGGACACGAAGGCGATCGGCGGCAGCTCGCGCGGGGCCGCCGGCGCGGCCGCGGCATCCCCCGCGCCGGCGGCGAGGGCGGGCGCGCCGGCCTCCAGCCCCTGGGCACGGGCCATCTCGGCCGCGGTGAGGGCCTCCCGCCGCTTTTCGCGCTGGCGGGCACGATCACGGACCAGGTAGTGCTTGCCCAGGAGGGCGATGCGCTCCTCCAGCGGCGGATGGGTCGCGAACCAGGACGAGAAGTGCAGCGTCTCGGCAAAGCACATGTGGCTCATGGTCTCGGCGTACAGCCCCGTCATCCAGGACATGCGTTCGCGGATCTTGAGCAGCGCCTCGGCCAGGCCGTCGGGGTTGCGCGTGAACTGCACGCTGGAGGCGTCTGCCAGGAACTCGCGCTGGCGCGAGATGGCGGCCTTGATCAGGCGCCCGAAGAACAGGCCTATGGAGCCGATGACCCACAACAGCAGGCCGAACACGAAGAGATGGAAGACCCCGCCCTTGCGGTCGGTGTTGCGCCGCGAGCGGATGCCGGTGTCCGAGGCCATGCGCATGAGGAAACTGCCGAGCTGGCCCAGCGACAGGATGCCCGCCAGCAGCGCCAGCAGGCGCACGTTCAGGCGCATGTCGCCATTGAGGATGTGGCTGAACTCGTGCCCCACGACGGCCTGCAGCTCGTCGCGGTCGAAGGCCTCGAGCGCTCCCGCGGTCACCACCATCACGCTCTTGTCCAGGCTGAGGCCCGCGACGAAGGCGTTGATGCCCGCCTCGCGGTCCAGCACGTAGAGCGTGGGCGCCGGCACGCCCGAAGCGATGGACATTTCCGCGACCACGTTGATGAACTGGCGTTCGCTGGCGTCGGTGGTGGAGAAGTCGATGCGGCGCGCGCCCATGGACTCCGCCAGGGACTGTCCGCCGCCGCGCAGGATGAGGTATTCGCGCAGGCTGCCCCCGCCGATGAGCAGCAGGGTGCCGAGCAGCACCTGCAGGCTCCACTCGTGCCAGAGCGGCGTGCCGGCCAGGTGGATGCCGGTGAGGCGCCCCACCACGAAGAAGCCGATGTTGAGCGCCAGCACGGTCAGCAGCACCGACGCCAGGAAGAACACAAGCAAACGCCCGGTCTGGCGCCGGGCGTTTGCCTGGTGTTCAAAGAAGTTCATCGCGGCGCGCGCTCAGGGAATCAGAACGAGACCCTCAGCGGCTGGCGGGCCTGCACATCGGGGATCTCCAGCTGCGCCGCGGCCTGGAAGCCGAAGGCGCCGGCAATGAAGAAGTTGGGGAACTTCTCGCGCTGGATGTTGTAGTCCATGACGGCATCGTTGAAGGCCTGGCGGGCAAAGCCGACGCGGTTCTCGGTGGAGGTCATCTCTTCCATGAGCTGCTGCATGGTCTGGTTGGCCTTGAGGTCCGGGTAGGCCTCGGACACCGCCATCAGGCGCGACAGGGCGCCGCCCAGGATGCCCTCGGCCTGACCCAGTTTTTCCACCAGGGCGGCGTCCTCGGGGGCGCCCGCCACGGCCTTGGCGGCCGCCAGCGCCTGGTTGCGCGCGGCGATCACGTTGGACAGGGTGTCCTTCTCGTGCGCGAGGTAGGCCTTGGCCGTCTCGACGAGGTTGGGGATGAGCTCATAGCGGCGCTGGAGCTGCACGTCGATCTGCGCAAAGGCGTTCTTGAAGCGATTGCGGCGGGTGACCAGGCCGTTGAAAACCCCCACGAAGTAGAGGCCGACGAGGACCAGCACCCCCAGGAACAACACCAGACCCATCATGCAGTTATCTCCCTCTAAGCCTGTAGCCTGACAGTGGCTCAGGTGCGTTACGCAAAATAACAGCCGAGCCGGGGCGCGACCAGAGCGTGCAGGGGGAAAGTGACAACGGGGTCACAGCGGGGGCCGAGTGGCGGCCCCCGCTGTAGCCTCAGGCGAGGTGGACCGGCAGGTAGTGGTCGACCAGCAGGAAGAGGAAGAGCAGGAACAGGTAGGTGATGGAATACCCGAAGGTTTTCATCGGGATACGCGGATCATCACGGAACTTGAGGCGGATCGCGTAGGCGAGGAAGACCAGGCCCAGCACGGTGGAGCCGGCCAGGTAGATGAGCCCGCTCATGCCCGTGATGTAGGGCAGCCAGCCGGTAAGCAGCAGGATGATGGTGTAGAGCAGCACCGAGGTCTTGGTGAACTCGAGGCCGTGGGTGACCGGCAGCATGGGGATGTCGGCCTTGGCGTACTCCTCGCGGCGGTGGATGGCGAGCGCCCAGAAGTGGGGCGGCGTCCAGGCGAAGATGATCAGCACGAGCAGCAGCGCATGCGGGTGCACCTGGCCGGTGACGGCGGTCCAGCCCAGCAGCGGCGGGATGGCGCCGGCGAGGCCGCCGATGACGATGTTCTGCGGCGTGGCCCGCTTCAGCCACAGCGTGTACACGCCGGCATAGCCGATCACGCCGAAGAAGGTCAGCACCGCCGTGAGCGGATTGATGAACAGCGTGAGGATGAGCAGCGACAGCACGCACAGCACGCAGGCGAAGAACAGCGCCGCGCCGGTGTTGACGCGCCCCTGCACCAGCGGGCGGCGGTTGGTGCGCGCCATGATGGCGTCGATGCGCTGGTCCATGACCTGGTTGATCACGGCCGAGGACATCATGGCCAGGGCCAGCCCCAGCGAGCCCAGCAGCAGCACGCGCAGCGGCGGCAGCGCGGGGGTGGCGAGGAACATTCCGATCACGGCGGTCACCATGAGCAAGGCCACCACGCCCGGCTTGGTCAGCTCCCAGTAGGCGCGCCAGAGGGGGGCGTCGCTCTTGTCGGCGAGGGTGTTCATGCTGGCTTGCGCTCCTGCACGAGGCTGTAGACCAGGGCCACCAGGACCTGCAGCAGGACCAGGGCCACGACATTATGGGCCACCGCCACGGACAGCGGCAGGTGGAAGACGACGTTCGACACACCCAGCGCCAGCTGCACCGTCAGCACCGCGGCGATCGCGCCGGCAAAGCGGCGGTAGCGCCCTGCCCCGCCCCGGGCCAGGAGCAGCAGCACGACCAGGAGCAGGGCGCCGGTGGCCACGAAGGCGCCGAGGCGGTGGGCGACGTGGATGGTGAGCTTGGCGGCGGCGTCCAGGTGCGGCGCGAACTCGTAGCTCGTGCCCGCATAGGTGTGGATGGAGAACGCCTCCGGGAAATTCAGCACGTCCTGCCAGCCATCCTGGCAGACCGGCAGGCCGGTACACATGGTGGCGGCGTAGTTGGAGGCGGTCCAGCCGCCCAGCGCGATCTGCGCGACGAGCGCCGCCAGCGCCAGCACCGCGACCGGCAGCAGGCCGCGCACCGCGGCGCTGCCACTGGCGCGCAGGAAGGGCGAGAGGCGCAACACCAGCAGGACCAGCGTGGTGAAGGTGGCGAAGCCGAACATCAGGTGCCCGGTCACGACCGGCGGGAACAGCTTCATGGTGACGGTCCAGGCGCCGAAGGCACCCTGCAGGCAGACCAGCAGGAGCAGGAACACGGCGTGCTTCACCGGCAGGTCCTTCTCGCCGCGGCGGTAGCCGAGCACGGCGAAGGCCGCCATCAGGATGCACAGCAGGCCGATGGCCTTGGCGAAGTGGCGGTGGATCATTTCCGGCCAGGC
This sequence comes from Moraxellaceae bacterium, assembly GCA_036275595.1. Lineage (GTDB taxonomy): Bacteria > Pseudomonadota > Gammaproteobacteria > Pseudomonadales > Moraxellaceae > UBA2031. Next base: position 9,359 of record DASUDN010000079.1, on the reverse strand, counting down.
CTTGGCCGCCACCAGCGGCTGGTCCGGGTAGAGCTCGTGCGCGCGGGCGATGGCCTGCTCCGACAGCGGCACGGTGATGGAACCGTAGCAGGTCGGCCAGTCGGGGCAGCCAAGGCCGGCGTCCTCGAGGCGGGTCCAGGCCCCGAGGGCCACGACGGTACCGGTGATCAGCACGCCGATCACGGCCAGGCGCGTCAGCCACAGACGCGCAAAGGAGTAGGAGTTAGCCAATTCGCGAAGCCTTCAACAGTTTTCTCAGGTCCTGGAGCACGTCTTCCGCCTTCTCGACGGAACGCTTTTCGTCCCGCTCCGGGGCATAGGCCAGCATGATCCAGCCCATGGGGTCCATGATGTAGAGCTCGCCCGCCGCGCTCGCGGACGGGGTTGCGCGCGCCAGCGCGGCGTCGAGCGTGGCAACCTCGCCGCGGATGCGCACGAAGTCGGGGAATTCCTTCTGCAGCAAGGCCTCGGTGGCGGGCGCCAGCGGCCCGGTGGCGACGACGACCTGGCGCAGCCGCTCCCCTTCCCTGCCGAGCGCCAGGCGGACCTGGCGCATCTGGAACAGGCGGTTGCGGCAGCTCGCCTCGCAATCGGCGGGCAGCACGTAGAGCAGCCACCAGCTGCGGCCGGCGAAGCGGTCGGTCAGCCGCTGGCCGCCGGCATCGCGGGTGCCGAGCGAGGCGAAGGCCAGCGGCGGATCGATGAGGCGGCCCTTGTTGGTCTGGGCGCCCTGGTACCAGCCGAGGCGATAGGCCAGGTCGCCGACCACGAAGGGCAGGATGAAGCTCGCGGCCAGGATCAGCAGCAGGATGCGGTTCCTGCGGGCCTGCGCCGGCGGGGCGGCGTGAGGTTGGGCGGTCATGACGGATTCGGGTTCTTGCGCAGGTTAACCACGAGCAGCACCACCAGCACCGCCGCCGCCAGTGCGAACCACTGGAAGGCGTAGGCGCGGTGCTTCGCCGGGGGCATGCCGAGGCGGGCCGCCGGCGTCCACTCGCGGACAAAACCGTCCGGCGCGGAGGGCGCCAGGCGGATGACAAAGGGCTGCAATTCTACACCAAGCGCCCGCTCCAGCTTGTCCATTTCCAGGCGTCCGACGCGTAGCGGCCGCTGCCGGTAATCCGGCTCGCCGACGGTAAAGAAGGGCGACGGGGCGGCCGCGCTGCCCTCGACCAGGGTGGCGCTGGCCTCCGGGACCGGGGGCAGGCGCTGCACGTCCGCCCCCCGGGGGATCCAGCCGCGGTCGACCAGGACCAGGCGCCGGCTGTGCAGCGGCTGGAAGGCGGTATAGACATGAAAGCCGGCCGTGGCGCCGCGGGGCTGGTTGTCCAGGTAGACCAGGCGGGAGTTGTCGTAGCGGCCGGCCAGCCGCACCGGCAGGTCGTCGATGTCGGCACCGCGCGCCAGCAGGCCCGGCAGGTCCAGCGGCGGCAGGCGGTGACGCGCCTCGTAGCGCGCCGCGAGCTGCGCCTTCTCGGCGGCGCGTCCGAGTTGCCAGAACCCGAGGCGGGAGAACAGCAGCGCCCCCGCCAGCGCCAGCAGCACGCCCCACAGCGGGGGCGTCCAGGTGCGCGCGCCCAGCGGCACGCGCAATTGCTTAGAGAGCAGCGACAGCATCAATTACACTCTGCCGACCCGCACTGACCGGACCTGCGCCATGTGGATCAAGATCATCGTTCTCGCCGCCATGGCGGCCGTACTCGTCAACCTGTTCATCGCCCTCATGCACCTCACGCGCGGGGGCGAGGGGGCCTCGCGCAAGACCCTGCGCGCGCTGACCTGGCGCCTGGGCCTGTCCATCGCGCTCTTCGCGCTGCTCTACCTGGCCTCGGTGTTCGGCCTGTTGGCGCCCCACGGCCTGCCGCAACCGGCGACGGCGCCCGCCGCCAGCGCCCCGCGCTGATCCGCCCCGCCCGCCCGGGCCGGGCAACAGCCGAAAAAAAGCCCGGATGACTCCGGGCTTTTTTCTAGCGCGGCGCGGGCGTCAGAACCAGTAGACGCACACGAACAGGAACAGCCACACCACGTCCACGAAGTGCCAGTACCAGGCGGCCGCCTCGAAGGCGAAGTGGTTGTCCGGCGTCAGGTGGCCTTTCAGGGTACGGACGAACATGATGATCAGCATGATGGTGCCGATCGTCACGTGCAGGCCGTGGAAACCCGTCAGCATGAAGAAGGTGGAGCCGTAGATGCCGGACTTCAGGGTCAGGCCCATCTCATTGTAGGCATGGATGTACTCTTCCGCCTGCAGGCCCAGGAAGATCAGGCCGAGGATGAAGGTCACCGCCAGGAAGTTGCGCTGCTTGATGCGGTCGCCGGCCAGCAGGGCATGGTGGGCGATGGTCAGCGTCACCGACGAGGTGAGCAGGATCACGGTATTGATGAAGGGCAGGCCCCAGGGGCTCATCGCCTGCGTGGTGGCGCCGGCCGGCGTCTTGACCAGCGGCCACATGGCCTGGAATTCCGGCCACAGCAGCTCGTGGGTCATGACGCCCTTGCCTTCGCCGCCCAGCCAGGGCACGACGAGCCAGCGCGCGTAGAACAGCGCGCCGAAGAAGGCGGCGAAGAACATGACCTCGGAGAAGATGAACCAGGTCATGCCCTGGCGATAGGAGCGGTCCATCTGGGCCGAGTTCATGTTGCCCAGGCTTTCCTTGATGGTGTCACCGAACCACTTCCACATCAGGAAGAAGACCCCGGCCAGGCCCACCGGCAGCAGGAAGCTCAAGGTGCCCTTGTTGCCGGTGCTCTTGCTGAGCTCGGTGACGCCATGGGACTGGATGAAATTGGCGGCGCCAATCACCAGGATGAAGAGGATGAAGGACCCCAGCATGGGCCAGGGGCTGGAGGCCGGCACGTAATAGCGCGTCGGCTTTTCGCCGGCGGCCGTGGAGCTGTGATGTTCGGACATCTCGGTTCTCCCTTTGGAAGGGTTTGTTGTTCTCAGGGGCAGCGGCCTATCGGCTGGCCGTTTGAGCCTGATCCGTCAGGTTGTAGAACTTGTACGACAGCGTCACGGTGGTGATGTGCCGGGGAATCGCCGGATCCACATAAAAGATCATCGGCATTTCCCTGCTCTCCCCCCCCGCGAGACGCTGCTCGCGAAAACAGAAGCACTCTGTCTTCTTCAGGTACCTTGCCGCCTCGCTGGGCGATACCGAGGGCACGGCGCGCCCGGTGATCGCACGGCTGTCGCGGTTTTTCACGAAGAACAGCGTCTTCGTGATCTGGCCGGGGTTCACCTTCAGCGCCGCGGTCTCGTGGGTGAAGTCCCACGGCAGCGCCTTGTCGGTGTCGACCAGGAATTCCATGGTCAGGGTCCGGCTGGCGTCCACCTCCGTGGAGGCGGCGGCCGCCTTGTTCGAACCCTTGCCATTCAGGCCGGTGAGCTCGCAGAAGACGTCGTAGATGGGGGGCATCACGAACACGGCGAATACGAACATCGCCACCACCACCGTCCCCAGCCTGAGCAGGAGACGGCGGTTGCGGTCGGCGATGGTGTCGTTTTCCCGGCTCATGCGCGCTCCCGCGCCACTGCGAGCATTACCTGCCCCTTACTTGACGACCGGCGGCACGTCGAAGGTGTGGTAGGGCGCCGGGCTCGGCACCGTCCACTCCAGGCCCTCCGCGCCGTCCCAGGGCTTGTCATCCACCTTCGGCCCCTTCTTGGCGGTGAGCAGCACCGCGACGAAGAACAGCTGCGACAGGCCGAACCAGAAACCGCCGATGGAAATCCACCAGTTGAGGTCGGCGAACTGCTGCGAGTAGTCGGCGTAGCGGCGCGGCATGCCGGCCAGGCCCACGAAGTGCATGGGGAAGAACAGCAGGTTCACGGACAGCAGCGAGTTCCAGAAATGCCACTTGGCCAGGGTCGTGTTGTACATATGCCCCGTCCACTTCGGCAGCCAGTAGTACGCGCCGGCAAACATGGAGAACAGCGCGCCGGACACCAGCACGTAGTGGAAGTGCGCCACTACGAAGTAGGCGTCCTGGTACTGCTGGTCGGCCGGCACGATGGCCAGCATCAGGCCGGAGAAGCCGCCGATGGAGAACAGCACCACGAAGGCGATGGCGAAGAGCATGGGCGCTTCGAAGGTCATGGCGCCCTTCCACATGGTCGCGACCCAGTTGAACACCTTCACGCCGGTGGGCACGGAGATGAGCATGGTCATGTACATGTAGAACAGGGAACCGGCCAGCGGCAGGCCCGTGGTGAACATGTGGTGCGCCCACACCACGAACGACAGCAGCGCAATGGAGGCCGTTGCGTACACCATGGAGGCATAGCCGAACAGCGGCTTGCGCGCGAAGGTGGGAATGACCGCCGACACGATGCCGAAGGACGGCAGGATCATGATGTAGACCTCGGGGTGCCCGAAGAACCAGAACACGTGCTGGAACATCACGGGGTCACCGCCGCCGGCGGCATTGAAGAAGCTGGTGCCGAAGTGGCGGTCGGTCAGCATCATGGTGACCGCGCCGGCGAGCACCGGCATCACCGCGATCAGCAGGAAGGCGGTGATCAGCCAGGTCCAGACGAACAGCGGCATCTTCATCAGGGTCATGCCGGGGGCACGCAGGTTGAAGATGGTCACGACCACGTTGATGGCGCCGAGGATGGAGGAGATCCCCATCAGGTGCACCGAGAAGATGAAGAAGTCGGTGCTGGGCGGCCCGTAGGTCGTGGACAGTGGCGCGTAGAAGGTCCAGCCGAAGTTGGGCGCCGGCCCCATGCCCATGATCGACATCACCACCGAGGCGATCAGGATCAGGAAGGCGAAGGGCAGCAGCCAGAAGCTGAACAGGTTGAGGCGCGGCAGCGCCATGTCGGGGGCGCCGATCATCATCGGCACCATCCAGTTCGCGAAGCCGGTGAAGGCGGGCATGATGGCGCCGAACACCATGATGAGACCATGAACGGTCGTCATCTGGTTGAAGAAGTCCGGCTGCACGACCTGCAGGCCCGGGTACATCAGCTCGGCGCGGATCACCATGGCGGCGGTACCGCCGGTGAGCAGCATGATGAAGGCGAACACCAGGTACATCGTGCCGATGTCCTTGTGGTTCGACGTCGTGAACATGCGCTTCCAGAACGGCGGAAGCTCGTGGTGATGGTCGTGATCGTGATGATCGTGGGAAGCGGCGTGACTCATTGTGGTTGTCTCCCCTGATTACTTGGCCACATCGGAGGGCTGCACGAGATCACCCGTGTTGTTGCCCCAGGCATTGCGTTCATAGGTGATGACAGCCGCCATTTCCTTCGGTGTCAGCATTCCCTTCCAGGCGGGCATGGCGTTCTTGCCGGCCACGACGATGTGGATGTGATCGGCCAGCCTGGTCTTGTCAGTGGCCATCTTGGAGCCCTTGAGGGCGGGGAACATGGGCGGCAGGCCCTCGCCACCCGCCTGGTGGCAGGCCGCGCACTTGGCGTTGTAGACCTCTTCGCCCAGCTTGTTGGCTTCGGCCAGGTCGGCGAACTTGTAGTCGGCGGAGTTGGCGGCGGCCTTGGCTTCTTCCTCGGCCTTGACCTTGGCGTCCTTCAGCCAGGTTTCGAACTCGGCCTGGGACTTGGCCTCGACGACGATGGGCATGAAGGCATGGTCCTTGCCGCAGAGCTCGGCGCAACGGCCACGGTAGACGCCTTCCTTGCCGGCCGGGACATTGGTCCAGATCTCGTTCACGAAACCGGGGATGGCGTCGCGCTTGAGCGCGAAGTCGGGCACCCACCAGGCGTGGATCACGTCATCGGAGGTCACGAGGAAGCGGACCTTCTTGCCGGTGGGGATGACCAGCGGCTTGTCCACCTCGAGCAGGTAATTGGGGTGCGCCTTGAAGTCGGGCGTGTTGGCGCTGCCGAAGCCCTTGCCATGGCGCTCGTACTGTTCACGCGGCGTGGACAGCACCGAGTAGAAGGCCAGGCCCACGTCCTTGGTGTCATCGTAGGTCAGGTACTCGTAGTGCCACTTCCACTGCGAGCCGGTGACGCGCACGGTGAGATCCGCGTCGCCGGTGTCGCTCATCTGGATGAGGACGCGGGTGGCGGGGATGGCCATGACAATGAGGATGATGAAGGGAATGACGGTCCAGACGACTTCCACGACAGTGCTTTCATGGAAATCGGCGGGCTTGACGCCCTTGGACTTGCGGTGATGCAGGATGGAATAAAACATCACCGAGAAAACGCCGACACCGATGGCCACGCAAATCCACAGCATGAACCGGTGCAGCTTGAAAACTTCTTGACTGATCTCCGTGACACCCGGCGTCATATCGAGCTGAGTGGCCATGGCCGACGAGGCCAGCGCCATGGCAGCCATGGCTGCGCCGGCACGGAAGATAAGAGATGACCGCATGCGTCTACTCCCGTTTGTCCAGCAGGCCTCGGAGGTTCGGACCCGCCTTTTTTTATGACCGGACTTGTGGCCCGGCCCAACCCGTATCGGTGCTCGGGCATGCGGAAATCCCATCCGCTTGCCACTGGCGGTTCCTGCAAAGTTGTGTCGGCTGGTAGTACTGCAGACGTTTCTGATAAGTGACAACAATGAAGGCAGCCGCGCCCGGCAGGAACATACCCCTGCGCCTGCCAGGCACCGAGCCCGTAATTTATGGGGACTTGGCCCGGGCTGTCCATAAGGCTTGGGTACTTCCGTACCGCTTTTTTCGGAGGTCGGCACACATGACGGGCCGGTGGACGGGGTCGCGAGGGCGCACAAGACCCTCCCGGCACTGGACAAAAAACCACCAACCCGGCGCGACAACGGAGGGGCAATGGCCGGTCAGCCGGCCGGCGCGCTCACCAGCTGCGATTGCACCTCGCCAAGCCGGGCACTGGCCCGACCCAGGTAATTGGCCATGATGAGGGAGTGGTTGGCGAAGACGCCGAAGCCGGCGCCATTCAGGACCACCGGACTCCAGAGCGGTTGTTGCGCCGCCTCGAGCTCGTGGATGGCGGCGCGCAGGTCGAGGTTGGCATGGCGGGCCGCCAGCAGGTCGCCGAAATCGACCTCGACCGCCTTGAGCAGGTGCAGCAGCGCCCAGCTCGCGCCGCGCGCCTCGAAGAAGGCATCGTCCACCCGGTTCCAGGGCGTGCTCGGCACGTCCTCGGTGCCGGGGGACACGGGCACCCCGCGCAGGCTGGCGGCCTGGGCGGCATTGAGGCGGGCCGCCAGCTGGTCCAGGCGGTCCTGGGCCGCCAGCAGCCAGTGGTCGAGCTGTATCTCGCGCATGGCGAGGGTGGAGCCGCCCGGTCCCGCCAACCGGCTGGCATGGCGTTCCAGGGCCTTGCCGCCGCGGCGGAACTCGCTTTCGGCCGAGGGCATGCCCCAGGCGCCCGGGTCCACGCCGAACGCCGCAACGGCCTCGGTCACGTCGGGGGGAGCCGGCGGCGCCAGCGGATCGCGGCGGCCGGGCGCGACCAGGGCGCCGGCCAGGTCGCGCAGCTGCCACATGACGCCCCGCTCCCAGGCGGGCATGTCGTCCATCATGCTGCCCGGGGGCAACACGTCGTTGTCGGTATACCCGCCCGGCTTGTCGGTGAGGGTCCGCGCCAGGCGCGCGCCCACGCTGACCAGGGCCAGGCCCGCCGGCCCCTCGGCGGACGCGGGGGCCGCCACCGGGAACAGGCGCGGCTCGCGGCTCCAGTACCAGCCCAGGACCAGCCACACCGCTATAAGTAGGAACAGGAGGACCAGCACGGAAGGAACGATGTCGTGCACGCCCCAGCGCTCGCGGAACTCATCCCAGCGCAGGGTCAGCCTGTTCTGCCAGCCATCCATCTTCGGTCTACGGCGCCTTGAACCGGGGCGCCAGGGTGGGAAGTCTCGGGGGGCGCCGCCAGGTGACGCGGATTCTACACAGGGTCCCGCCCCCGGATAAGCGGACAGGCCAGCGGAAACTACGGAATTTTCTGTGACGGCCCGCCCGGCTGTCCGACCGGACGGTGGCAAAATCCCCGGCGTCTTTCTAGTATCCCGACCCCATGAAGCTTCCTGTCATGCTACTGGCCGCCACCCTCCTGCTCGCCCTGCCGGGATTCTGGCTCATCCAGCGCCCCGCGCGGACGGCGCTGGCCGCCGGCGCCCTCCTCCTGCTGGCCGCCACCGCCACCGGCTATACCGGCGTCCGCCAGTGGCGGGAGACGCCGCCGCCCTTCGCCCTGACCGCGCCGCCCGGCCAGTTCCAGGTCGTGCGGCCGGGCGATCTGCCCGCCGCGCTGGCGGCCGCCCGCGGCCGCCCGGTCCTGCTGGAGTTCCATGCCGACTGGTGCCCGGGCTGCCTGACCTGGCAGCGCGAGGTGTTTGCCCGCGCCGACGTGCAGGCCCGCCTGGCGCCCGTGGTGCTGCTCCGGGTGGATGCCACCGACATGGCCCCGGACGTGCAGGCGCTGCTGGCACGGCATGGCCTCGCCGGCCTGCCGGCCCTGCTGGTCTATGACCGCCAGGGCCGGGAGCTACCCGCCCTGCGCCTGCTGGGGGAAATGAAGGCGCCGGACTTCATGAAATGGATAAATGACCGCATGCTCCCCGCCACCTAGCCGGAGGTCGCATTGCCTTACCCCTCCGGTTTCGGTATTGTCCGGCGAATTTCGTGAACTTTGCAGCAACTTGGGCGACATTCCCAAAGAACCTGCCCCTCCGGCCACAAGCCGGAACACAACAGGGACCCCTGCGGCCTACCGGCCGCTGTTGAGGAAGTAATTGCCATGACCGGTATTCTCGTCCTGCACGGCCCCAACCTGAACCTGCTGGGAACGCGCGAGCCCGGGATCTACGGCGCCGATACCCTGGACGCCATCAACGCCCGCCTCGCCGCCCGCGCCCGCGCGGCCGGCCTCAGCCTGGACAGCTTCCAGAGCAACCATGAGGGCGCCCTGGTCGACCGCGTCCAGGCGGCGCGCGCCGACGGCACCCGCTTCATCCTGATCAATCCCGGCGCCTTCACCCATACCTCGGTGGCCCTGCGCGACGCCCTGCTCGCGGTGGCCATCCCCTTCGTGGAAGTCCACCTCTCCAACGTCCACGCGCGCGAGGACTTCCGCCGGCACTCCTATTTCTCCGACGTCGCGGTCGGGGTCATCTGCGGCCTCGGGGCCCAGGGCTACGAACTGGCCCTGGAGTTCGCCCTGCAGCGGCTGGGCCAGCCCGCGACCTGATCTTTTCCGACTTTTTCACTCTTTTTTACGGAAATTCGCATGGATATTCGCAAGGTCAAGAAACTCATCGAGCTGCTGGAGGAATCCGGCATCGACGAACTGGAAATCACCGAGGGCGAGGAGTCGGTCCGCATCGCCCGCCACCGCACCCCCGTCGCCACCACCCATGTCGTGGCCGCTCCCGCGCCGGCGCCCGCCGCGGCCGCCG
>DASUDN010000078.1:0-4600 GCA_036275595.1 Moraxellaceae bacterium | reverse complement strand
GACACCATGTTCACCACGCTGATGCCCGGCCTCGAGCCCGAAAAGGCCCAGGAACTGGCGCAGCAGGTCTGCCAGCACGTGCATGACCAGCTCATCCAGCTGCCCGGCGGCAAGACCCAGCAGACCACCGTCAGCATCGGCGTCGCGATGGTCGGCGAAACCGCCCCGGAGCCGGACGAGATGCTCTCGCGCGCCGTCGGCGCCTCCGAGAAGGTCAAGCTCGCCAAGGGCAACGCGGTGCACATGTACAATGCCGCCGAGCAGGCGGGCAGCTCCGACTCCGCCATGCTGGAGCTGCTGGTGGACGCCATCGACAACAGCAAGTTCAAGCTCTACTACCAGCCACTGGTGGACGTCGAGGGCGGCAACGGCGAGTTCTACGAGGTGTTCGTGCGCCTGCCCCTGCCCGACGGCAAGGTCCTGACGCCGGACGAGTTCATGCCGGTGGCGCACCGCAACCAGCTCGGCGCCCGCGTCGACCGCTGGGTGATGCTGAACGCGGCCAAGCAGCTCAAGGAACACACGCGCAACCACCCGCACTCGCGCATGCTGCTCAACCTCACCGCGGAATCGCTGCAGGACTCGTCCCTGCCGGCCTGGATCAGCAAGCTGTCCAAGGCCATCGATCCGCAGGGCTCGCCGCTGGTGCTGCAGTTCACCGAGGCCGACGTCATCGCCTACCTCAAGGCCGCCGGCGAGCAGTCCGAGGCGCTGACCGCCGCCGGCTGCCCGGTGTCGATCAGCAACTTCGGCACCACCCTGAACCCCATGAACACGCTCAAGCACGTGAACGTGTCCTATATCAAGCTCGACCGCTCCTTCACCCAGGACATGAGCAACGAGGAGGGCATGGGGTCGATCAAGAAGGTCACCGGCGAACTGCTGGGCTATGACAAGAAGGTCATCGTCTCCTACGTCGAGAACGCGCAGCAGCTGTCCAAGCTGTGGACGCTGGGGGTGCAGTACCTGCAGGGCTTTTTCCTGCAGCCGCCCGGCGAGACCATGCACTACGACAATCCGGGCTGAGTCCCGGAGCGAAAAAAGGCCGGCGAATGCCGGCCTTTTTCATGGGCGACGCGGACGCGGTCAGCGGTGGCCCTCGAGGTCGCGGTCGCGCACGCCGAGCAGGTAGAGGATGCCGTCGAGGCCGAGCGTGGAGATGGCCTGCTTGGCGTTCTGCTTGACCAGGGGCTTGGCGCGGAAGGCGATGCCGAGGCCGGCGATGCCCAGCATGGGCAGGTCGTTGGCGCCGTCGCCGACCGCGATCACCTGCTCCAGGTTGACGCCTTCGCGCTGCGCGATCTCGCGCAGCAGCTCCGCCTTGCGCTGGCCGTCGACGACGCGGCCGATGACGTTGCCGGTGACCTGGCCGCCCGCGATCTCGAGTTCGTTGGCATGCACGTAGTCGATGCCCAGGCGCTGCTGCAGGTAATGGCCGAAGTAGGTGAAGCCGCCGGAGAGGATGGCGGTCTTGTAGCCCAGCGCCTTCAGCGTCCGGATGAGCTGTTCGGCGCCTTCCGAGAGCTGCAGGCGCTCGGCGATGCCGGACAGCACCGACTCGTCCAGGCCCTTGAGCAGGGCGACGCGGGCCTTGAAGCTTTCGGTGAAGTCGAGCTCGCCGTTCATGGCGCGCTCGGTAATGGCCGCCACCTCGGCGCCGACGCCGGCGGCCTTGGCCAGCTCGTCGATGACCTCGTGCTGGATCAGGGTGGAGTCCATGTCGAAGCAGACGATGCGGCGGTTGCGGCGGAAGGCGTTGTCCTGCTGGAAGGCGATGTCCAGGTTGAGCTCGTTGGCCAGGCGCAGAAAGGCGGCGCGCATGCCCTGGATGTCGCGCGGCTCGCCGCGCACCGAGAACTCCACGCAGGCCTTGCGCGAGGCATCGGGCAGGTCCTGCTCGTTCTCCAGCGGCACGCGGCCCGACAGGCGCTGCAGGCCGTCAATGTTGAGGCCGTTGTCGGCCACCAGGGCGGACACGGCGGCGATGTGCTCGGCGGTGATCTTGCGCGCCAGCAGGGTGACGATGTAGCGCGCCTTGCCCTGCCCCGCCACCCAGTGCTGGTAGCTCTCGGCGGTGATGGGCGTAAAGCGGGCGGTGAGGCCGAGGCCGTGGGCGGCGAAGAGCGCCGACTTCATCAGCAGCGCCGACTCGGTCTCGGAGGGGGTCTCGATGAGCATGCCCAGGGACAGGTGGTCGTGGATCACCGCCTGGCTGATGTCCAGGATGTTGACGGAATGGTCGGCGAGGATGCGGGTCAGGCGGGCGCTGATGCCCGGGCGGTCCGGGCCGGCGATCGTGATGAGGATGATTTCGCGCATGCTGGGCAACTTCCGTAAGGTGCGGCGATTGTACCCAAGCCCACTGCAAATTGCCCCTCCGGCCGTAGGCCGCCACCCCCGCCCCCGCTATAATCGCGGCCATCTCACGGGGACCGGATGATGGGAAACAAGGGAAGGGGACGTTGGGCGGCCCTGCTGGCCGCCAGCTTCGTGGTGCACGCGGCGCTGCTGGTCAACAGCACGGAAACCGCGCTCTGGAACGAGCAGGGGCGCGAGGGCGTCCTGCTCAGCCAGCAGCTCGCCGATGCCGCGGCGCCCCTGGTGCTGTCGCGGGACATGGTCAGCCTGTCGGTACTGGCCAGCCGCTACGAGGACCGCCCGGGCATCGCCAGCGTCCGCCTGTTCAGCACCGGCCAGGAGCTGCTCGCCGAGACCGGCACGCCGCGCAGCGACGGCCGCCTCTTCAGTGCCCCGCTGGTGCTGCAGCAGCAGGGCCTGGGCCGTGTCGAGCTGCGCCTTGCGGCACCCGCCCGCAGCCAGATCGTGCGCGAGCAGATGGCCAACCTGGGCGTGATGGCGATGCTGCACCTCCTGGTCTTCGGCGCCGGCATGGCCCTGGCCTCCCGCGGCGCGGCACCCGGTGGCCGTGCGGCGCGCGGCGCCAGCCCTGGCGCCGGCGCGCCGGCGGGCAGCGACGCCCCCGCCGCGCGGCCGGCCGCCGCCCCGGTGCCCGCCGAAGATCCCCTGTCGGCGCCCGCGGCGCCGCCCGCGACGCTGCTGCACATTGCCATCGACGACCCCAACAGCCTGCTCACCCGCATCAGCGCGGCCCTGGCGGACGAGATGCTGGAGCTCTTCGACCAGTTCGTCGACCGCGCCGCGCGCCTCTACGGGGGTGAGGTGCTGGCCCCGTTCAGTCCCGCCGGCGTGCTGGTGCGCTTCCGCCAGGCCGAACCCCAGGAGCGGGAACTGCACGCGCTCGCCGCCGCCGGCCTCTTCCTGCAACTGGTGCAGGACGCCAGCGAGGAGCGCATGCAGCACCACCAGCTCTGCCTCGGCGCCAAGGCCGGCGTGCTGCACGGCGAGGACGCGCCGGATACCGCCGCCGTCATCGCCCACACCGCGCCGGCCGGCCGCATCCTGACCACCCTGCCGGTGACGCCCACGGCGGGCTTCTGCCGCCTCGGCACGGCCTTCCAGCTCGCGGTGAGCACCGGGGCCGTGCGCCAGGTCGCGGTGGTGGACGACTTCGCGCCGGAATACCGCCACCTCATCGCCAGCCAGAGCGAGCAGATCCTGCTGCCCGCCGGCGAGGACGACTGAGCCGCGGCGGAACAGTCCGCCGCGTTCGCGCAGGCCTGCGCCGCCCCATGAAAAAAGCCGGCTCTTCGCCGGCTTTTTTCATGCCCCGGGACGCTCACTCCCCGATGCGCATGCCATCCACCTTCTGGAAACCGCGCGGCAGCTTGGCGCCGCGGCGGCCACGCTCGCCGCGGTAGACCTCCAGGTCGGAGGCCTTGAGCGTGACATGGCGCGAACCCGCCACCACGGTCAGCTTCTGCCCCGGGCGCAACACCTGGATGGCCAGCACCGTCTCGCCCTCGTCCGGCGCGATGTTCATGAGCTTGTTGCCCTTGCCCTTGGCCAGCTGCGGCAGGTCCTTGACCGGGAACACCAGCAGGCGACCCTCGGTGGAGAGCACCGCCAGCAGGTCCTCCTCGCGGTTGTGCACCGTCACCGGCGTGAGCACGGTGGCGCCATCCGGGGCATTCAGCACGGCCTTGCCGTTCTTGTTGCCGGCCTCGAGGTCGCCCAGGGTGGCCACGAAGCCGTAGCTGGCGCTGGAGGCCATCACCACCAGGCTGTGGTTCTCGCCCATCAGCACGCCGCGGAAAGTCGCCCCCGGCGGCGGGTTGACCTTGCCGGTCAGCGGCTCACCCTGGCCGCGCGCCGAGGGCAGCGACGAGGCCAGCAGCGAGTAGCTGCGCCCGGTGGAGTCGATGAAATGGGCCATCTGGTTGCTGCGGCCCTCGGCCTTGGCGAAGTAGCTGTCGCCGGCCTTGTAGGAAAGCCCCGCGCCATCGACCTCGTGGCCCTTGGCCTGGCGCACCCAGCCCTTCTCGGACAGCACCACGGTGCAGGGCTCGCTCGGCGTGAGCTCGGTCTCGGACAGGGCCTGGGCTTCCTTGCGCTGCACGATGGGCGAGCGGCGCTCGTCGCCGTACTTCTCCATGTCCTCGGTGAATTCCTTCACCAGCAGCTTCTTCATTTCCTGGTGCGAGCCCAGGGTCTTCTCCAGGCCCTTGCGCTCGGCGGCCAG
>DASUDN010000077.1:0-10137 GCA_036275595.1 Moraxellaceae bacterium | reverse complement strand
TGGTACTCCAGGCCGGGGCGGCCGGAGATGTCGAGCACCACGCGCGACAGCGCCTCGTCCAGCGGCACGTAGGCGTGGCCGTAGCGGCGGATGCCCTTCTTGTCGCCGAGCGCCTGCGCGAAGGCCTGGCCGATGGTGATGCCGGTGTCCTCGGCGCTGTGGTGGTCGTCGATGTGGGTGTCGCCCTCGCAGCTGACCTCGAGGTCGATCAGGCCGTGGCGGACGATCTGGTCGAGCATGTGGTCGAGGAAGGGCATGCCGGTGTTGAGCGAGCCCTTGCCGGTACCGTCCAGGTTGAGGGAGACCCGGATCTTGGTTTCGTTCGTGTTACGGACCACGGTGGCCTGGCGAGCAGACATGGCGGCACTCTTGCTGGGAAAGGCGGCGATTATACCGGCAATCCGGGACGGGGGCAGCCGGAGACGGCGGACGGCGGGGCTTTATGCTAAGTTTCGCGGATTGGCCCGGCCGCTTGCCGGGCGCCCCACCGCCCTTGCGAAGGATTCCCCATGCCCGTTCTCGTCGAACGCCATACCGCCGCCCTCGATCCCGTCCTGGTCGCCGAGCTCGGCCGCCTCTACACCGACACCCCCGACTTCGCCTCCCCGGCCTCCGCCCAGGCCGTGCTGCAGGACGCGGTGGCGGGCGGGGACGTGCTCTATGCCGGCCTCTTCAACGGCAAGCACATCGCCGCGGCCCTGCTGCGCGGCAACGGCGCCACCCGCCACCTGCACTACCTGGCGGTGCACCCGGCCACCCGCGGCCGCGGCGTCGCCAGCCGCCTGGTCGCCGAGATCCGCCGCATCGAGGGTGCCGACGGCGCCGACTGGATCGAGGCCGACTTCGACACCACCCAGGAAGGCATCCCCGAGATGCTGCTGTCCATGGGCTTCATCCCGCACGGTCCCCTGGGCCACTTCCGCGCCGCCACCCGCGACTAGGCGCCCTGCCGGGGCAGGGTCAGCGGCAGCCGCAGCTCCAGGCGCGCGCCGCGGCCCTCGCCCGCCTCCAGCAGGCGCAGCTCGCCGCCCAGCGCGGTGGCCAGGGCATGGGCGGTGGCCAGGCTGAGCCCGAAGCCGTCATGGCCATGGGCCGAGCCGGTGAAGGCAAAGGGCCGGAACAGGCCCGGCAGGGCGCGCGCCGGCAGGCCCGGCCCGGAGTCCGCCACCACCATGCGCAGCCCGCGCTCCTCCTCGCGCACCGTCACCACCACCTCCGCCGGTCCCGCCGGGGCGCGCAGCGAGTGCGTGGCGGCGTTCTCCAGCAGGTGGCCGACCAGCTCCGCCAGCAGCTCCGGGTCGGTCTCCAGGGTCAGCGTCACCGGCTGCTCCAGGCGCACGGCCAGGCGCTCGCCGTGCTGCTCGCGCAGCGCCGCGGCCTGGCGCGCCAGCAGCAGCGACAGGTCGGCCTGGCCGCTGCCCGGCGCCACCTCCAGGCCCGCCACCTGGAAGTAGCGCAGCACCGCCTCGACCAGGCCGCGCAGGCGCTCCTGGCCCTGGTCCACGTAGCCCAGCATCTCGCGCGCCTCCTTGCTGAGCGCGGCGCGGTCGATGATGTCGGTGGCGGCCAGCCAGTTCAGCGGCGTGTTCATCTCGTGCGCCAGGTAGCGCAGGAAGGCCATCTTGTCCGCGTCCAGCAGCTGCAGGCGGGTGAAGGCCTGGCGCAGCTCGGCGAGCAGACCCTCGTTGTCGCGCTCGAGCTGCCAGGCCTCGCAGGCGCGCGCCAGCACCAGCTTGAGTTCCTGGCCGTCGATGGGCTTGCGCAGGTACTTGTAGATGGCGGCCTCGTTGATGGCGTCGACGATGGCCTCGACGTCGGTGTAGCCGGTGATGAGCAGGCGCTTGGCGTCGGGGCGGTGCGCGCGGGTGCGCGCCAGCAGCTCCACGCCGCTCATGCCGGGCATGCGCTGGTCGGAGAGGATGACGTGGATGCCGGCGGCGCGCACCGGATCGGCGAGCAGCGCCAGCGCGTCCTGCGCGTTGCTGGCGATGTGGATGAGGTAGTCGTCCTCGAGCAGCGCCGTCAGCGAGGTGAGGTTGAGGATCTCGTCGTCGACGATCAGCACGCCATAGCGCGGCACGGGGCGCCCCGGCGCCGCGCCGCGCTCGCGGCGGTCAAACAGTCCCATGAAGCTCTCCTGCGCGGGTGCCGGCGCGCAGGGGCAGGCGCACGACGAAGCGGCTGCCCTCCCCCGGCGCCGAGCTCACCTGGATGTCGCCGCCGTGGCGGCGCACGATGCCATAGGACACGGACAGGCCGAGGCCGGTGCCGGTGCCCACTTCCTTGGTGGTGAAGAACGGTTCGAAGATGCGCCCCTGCGTGGCCGCGTCCATGCCGACGCCGTCGTCGTGGAACTCGGCGATCCAGTCGCCGTGCGCATCGAGGCGGGTGGCGATGTGCAGGCGGCCCGCGGGCCGCTCGCGCGCGTCCGCGCGCGCCGCCTTCTCGAGGATGGCCTGGCAGGCGTTCACCGCCAGGTTCATGAACACCTGGTTGAGCGCGGCGGGATGGCAGGGGCCGCGCGCGTCGGGATTGGCGCGCGTCAGGCTGATGGCGATGCGGTCGCCGTACTGCGCGCGCACCAGGTTGAGCGTGGCCTCGAGGCCGTCGTCGGGCGCGGCCACCTGCGCCTCGGAGTCGCCCACGCGCGAGAAGCTCTGCAGGTCGCGCACGATCAGCGCCAGGCGGTCGGCGCCGTCATGCACCAGCGCCAGCTGCGCCTCGATGCGGGCGAAGCGCTCGTTGAGCTCGGCGATGAGCGCGGGATCGCTGTCGCCGTCGCTCAGACCGAGCAGGAACTCGCGCAGGCGCTGCACGTCGCGCCCCACGTTGTCGGCGGCGAGGCGGGTGAAGTTGGCGGGGTTGTTGATCTCGTGCGCCACGCCGGCCACCAGCGTGCCCAGGCTGGACATCTTTTCCGCCTGCACCAGCTGCTGCTGCATGGCCACCATGGCCTCGTGCTTCTCGCTCACCGTGCGCAAGGTGGCGAGCAGGTCCTGGGTGCGCGCCTGCACGCTGTGCTCCAGGCTGCGGTTGTATTCCAGCAGCTGCCGGTGCGCCTGCTGCTCCATCTGGCGCTTCTCGATGCGCATGAGGCGGATGCGGTCGGCCAGCGCCAGCGAGTACAGCACGAGCTCGAACGACGAGCCGATCTGCACCGCATGGCTGGTGAAGTCCGAGGTGCCCAGCCAGCCGAAGTTCTGCAGCACGTACACCAGGATGCCGATGATGTAGAAGCCCGAGGCCAGCGTGAAGTAGCGCGCCGGCCGGTAGCCGCGCAGCCAGAGGCCGGCGCCGGCGACGATGCAGAGGAGGGCGGCGAGCGCGGCCACCTGCTGGCTGGCGGGATAGAGCAGGGCCGCCGGCGCCAGCGGCACCACGGCGATGCCGAGCGCGCAGATGCCCACCGCCACCAGCATGACGCGGTCCAGGGCCGGCCACTCGCGCTGCAGCGTGAGGAAGCGCCGGGTGAACTGCAGCTGCGCCAGCAGGCTCAGGAAGGTGAACATCAAAAAGCCCGTGTTCATCCACGTGAAGTCGGGCCAGAAGTAGCGGAAGGCGAGGCCGTTGACGTCGAAGAAGCTCATGCCGAGGCCGGCCACGTAGAGCGTGTACCAGAGGTAGACGCCCTCGCGCAGCGAGGCGTAGAGCATGAGGTTGTACAACAGCAGCGCCAGGATGGCGCCGTAGTAGAGCCCGTAGAGCAGGTGGCGCGTCTCGGTGCTGGCGAGCGCGGTGGCGTGGCTGGTGAGGTTCAGGTCCAGCACGATGGTACCGGCGCCGTGCAGCTCCAGGTAATAGTCCTCGGTCTGGCCGGCCCGCGGCAGCAGCGTGAAGCCGAAGGCTCGCGTGGGCAGCTCGCGGTGCGCGAAGGGCTGCTGGTCGCCGACCTCGGTGGCGGTGTAGCCGCCCCGGCCGTCGGGGCGGTACAGGGTGAAGTGGTCGGTCAGCGGGTACTGCTGCCAGATGCGGTAGACGGTCTCGACCGGCTCGGCCCAGTGGATGCGCAGGCGGAACCAGAAATGGCTGCGCGAGAAGCTGAAATTGGGCACGTCCTGGGCCACCGGCCGGAAGGCGCTGTCGGGGAGGCGACGGAGGTCGTCCACGGTCAGGCGCCCGGTGGGGTCCTCGTACACCGTCAGGTAGCGCCCCAGCGTCAGGTCCATGGGCCGCCGGTCCACCGCCACCACGGGTTGCCCGGACGCCGCCACGGGCTGCGCCGCCTGCGCCGCGGGCAGCGCGGCGGCCAGCAGGGCCAGGACGGCAAGGAGGGTGCGGACAAGGACCATGGGCAGGGGTCGGGGTCGGGCGGCTCGGGGCTCCAGCAGACAGCAGCGGGGCGGACGGCGCAATTGTGGGGAATACGGCCGGCGGCCGCCAGCCGCCGGAGCGCGGGCAAAAAAAAGCGGCAGCCGAAGCTGCCGCCAAGGGGGTCCTCGCCGGACTTATTTCTTGATGGGTTGCGACACGCCCTCCAGGCGCATGGTGCCCTTGGGGATGCGCAGCGTGATGCTGCCGCCCGGGAGCACGCTGGCCGCGGTCAGGTTGACGGTGAAGTCGACGTCGTTGTCGTTGGCCAGGGTCGCCAGCATGCGGCCGTCGGGCAGGAAGTACACCGGCCCCGACACGCTCAGCGAGAGCGGGTAGCTGTGCAGGTTGTGGTTGATGGGGATGCCGATCAGCGACGGCGCCAGCGACGGCTCGTCCAGGTACAGGTCCAGCGAACCGCTCATCTGCAGGGCGCCGTCCTGGTAGCGGATGATGCCGGTGATGGGCAGGTCGCGCTTGCCGGTGGCCGCGTTATAGGCGTAGCGCAGGCGGAAGATCTGCTGGCCGGTGGCCGCGCTGGTGTTGCCGAACGAGGTGTTGGCGTACACCGTGAAGCTCGAGGCCAGCAGCTGCTGCGGCTGGATCAGCACGCGCACGCCGCCCGCCACCGCGTCGTAGTCCGCCACCTCCACGTCGAGCGCGTTGCTCAGGTAGAGGAACTGCTCCTCGGGGCAGGACGAGCCCGGCGCGCAGCCGATGTTGGACGAGGACACGAGGCCGCTCTGCGCGGTGGTGATGACGCGCGCCGCGTTGGGCGCGAGCCAGAGGCCGCCGCCGGTGTCCACCGGGCCTTCCTCGCCGGCGTCGTGCACGAAGTTGGCGTTGGTGTCGTAGGCGGGCAGGCCGCGCAGGCGCTGCGCCACCCAAGGCGACTTCGCGGCGCCGGTGAACCAGATCTCCAGGGCCGGGCCGCCGCCGGTGGCGGTGGGCGCGTTGCTGGCGCTGGAGGCCAGCGGCTGCGTCTGCAGC
The DNA here is from genome assembly GCA_036275595.1 of Moraxellaceae bacterium. Classification (GTDB taxonomy): domain Bacteria; phylum Pseudomonadota; class Gammaproteobacteria; order Pseudomonadales; family Moraxellaceae; genus UBA2031. The sequence continues at coordinate 4,839 of DASUDN010000077.1, read as the reverse complement.
GGCAGGCCGTTGCTGCCGCAGATGGCCTGGGTGCCGTCGCAAGTGGCGGTGGAAGACTTGCCATTGCCGTTGGAGTTGAGCACGTAACGATAGAGCTTGCCAACGCTCCAGGGCGAGTCGGGCGTGAAGCGCAAGGATTGCGCCGCCACCTCGAGACGTCCGGGCACTACCTGGCAGTTGTTGTCGTTGTCCCAGGTTTCCACGCGGAAGCTGCCGGTGTTGCAGCTCGTGCCGAGCACGATGCTGGCCGCATCCATGTTCTGCGAGAACTGCACCTGGATGCTGCGGTCGGTGGGCATGGCGGGCAGCGGCAGCAGGTCGTCGCCGCTGTCGCCGCCGGCGCAGCGGCCCTGCACGCCGCTGGCGACGTTGCGGCCGGTGGTGACGCAGGCGAAGCCCGGGTAGGTGGCGAGCACCGCGGGCGAGCGCGAGGCCGGGGCGGACAGCGCCGGCAGCGAGAACACGCGCTGGTGCGTGCCGTCACTGATGCCGTTGCCGGCCAGGTCGGTGATGGCGGCGCTGAACACCACGGTGTACTCGGCGTTGTGTTCCAGCGGCGAGGCCGGGCGCACGACCACCGAGGTGCCGTCGACGCGCCAGGAGATGGCCTGCGCCACGCCGTTGCGCAGCAGCTGGAGGCTGCCGGTAGTGAGCGTGTCGGGGTCCAGCGGCTCGCTGAAGGTCAGGATCACCGGATCGCCCGGGCGCGCGCGCTTGGCCTCATTGCCCGGCAGCCAGGACTGCAGCGTGGGCGCGGTGGTGTCGGCGGGTTGCGCCGGCGCGGCCGCCTGGTCCTGGTAGCCCTCGAGGTGGAAGGACAGCACGCCGGCGGCGCGGTCCAGGCCCAGCACGTCGAGCTCGGTCACGCCCACCGCGTCCATCACCAGCTTGCCGTCCTTGACGATGGCGGTGCCCACCACGTCGATGTGCAGCAGGTTCTGCGTGAAGGCGCCGTTGGCGGAGGCGTTGTCCGCCGACATGGACGCGTCCATGGTCAGGTAGACCAGGCGCGGCGCGTCGAGCGCGGTGCTGTAGGGGTTGGGCACCATGTAGCCGTTGGCGTCCGAGATGATGTTGACGTGGATGGCCTCGGTGTCGAGGCCGGCCGGCACCACGCCCACGATCTTCACCGTCACCGAGCTGCCGTTGAGCATGTTGCCGCGGCGCATGGCGAGGGGCGTGATGACCGGGTAGTTGGGCACGAAGGCCAGTTCCGCGTACAGGTTGCCGGCCTGCTGCGAGGCGCTGTTGTTGCCGAGCAGCGTGGAGGTGATGGGCACGTTGTTGATGGCGGCGCCGGTGAGCGGCGACAGCGTCGCGCCGGCGGCGGAGTCGGGCACTTCCAGGGCCATGGTGGCGCGCGGGCCGGACTGGCTCGGCACCAGCGCGAAGTCGGCGTAGGCGCCCGGCACCAGCGCGTTGCCGGTCACGCTCTTGAGGCCCGTGGTCAGCTTGAGGCGATAGGTGCGGCCGGCGACGAGGTCGCTGCGCGGGTCGATGGACAGCAGCGGCCCGGTGACCAGCACGGTGGCCGGCACCAGCGCGGCGCTGTCGTCCTCCAGGCGCACGGTCACCCCGTACTGCAGCGTGGCCTCGTCGACGGGCTGGCTGAACTGCAGGCGCAGCGTGGAGAAGTCCATGAAGGGAAAGCCGGCCTGCGTCGGCAGCGCGCGCTCCACCTGGAAGGTGGCGCTGCTGCTGATGGCGGAGGCGGCGCCCTTGTCGGCGGGGCGCGTGGTGAAGGTCAGCTCCACCGGCGGCACCAGGCCGTCGCTGGCGGCAAGGTTGCTCCAGGCCACGGTGTAGTTCGTGTTCTCGGCGAGCGGCGCGTTCGGCGTCAGCACCACGCCCTTGCCGCCGTTGGTGGTGGTGAGCGTGAAGGCGACGGGGGCGCCGCCCTCCGGCGTCAGCGTGAACGCGGAGGCGAGCGAACCGCCGCCGGCCTCGCTCACCACGGTGGAGAACTGCAGCACCACGGGCGCGGTGGGCGCGATGCGCGCCTGGCCGTCATAGGGGTAGGCATACACCAGGCTGGCGCCCGGCGACCACGCGGCTGGCGTGCTGGTGCTCTGCTTGTCGCCGCCGCAGGCCGCGAGCAGCGTGCACATCAAAAAAAGAAGAAGCGTGCGCATGGCGGCCTCCTCAGAACTTGAGCGTCATGGAGCCGAGGAAGACGTGCACTTCGCCGCTCGTTTCCAGGGTCTCGTAGGGGGCGCCGCCGCTGTACTGGCTGGAGGTCAGCATGAACTGCCGCTTCTGCAGCAGCTGCAGCTGGTAACCGAAGTCGAAGCGCACCGGGAAGGCCAGGATCCACGGGTCCTGGATCTCGGCGCTGGCGCCCAGGCCGATGATGTAGCGGTCGTTGTCCAGGTAGTTCACGTCCAGCGAGCGGTCGGATTCCAGCGCGGATTCCTCCCAGGCCAGGCCGGCGGTGACGCGGTAGGTGTCGTTGAGCTTGTACTCGGCGCCCAGGCGCGGGATGAACACGTCCTTGAAGTGCAGGTTGGCCTGGTCGCGCACGGTGTCGGTACGCAGCTCGTCCTCCAGCGCCGACCACTTCTGCAGCTCGCCGGTGATGCCGACGCGCAGGCGGTCGCCCTTGTACTGCAGGCCCACGGTGAGGGCCTCGGGCTGGTAGGAGTCGATGGTGGAGATGGCCAGGTTGAGGCCGGGCGGCGGCACCGTGCCCGGGATCACCACGTTGGCGTTGACCTTGGTGGCGGTGTTGGAGGCGGCGCGCCAGGTCAGCGCGGTGTCGACGCGGTGCAGCAGGCAGCTCGTGTCGTCCGGGCAGAAGGTGCGGCCCCAGTTGAGGTTGCCGCCCACGATGGGCGTGAGCTCGGGCTTGGCCGAGACCTCGACCTCCTCGTACTGGGTGTTGCCGGCGAGGTCGCTCTGGCCGGTCACGCGGGCGTTGGACTGCAGCGTGACGCGGAAGGCGAGGCCGCCGTCCAGGCCGCCGAACAGGCGGGTGGCGCCGCCCGCGGTCAGGAACAGCGGCTGGCGGTCGTAGCGGAAGTACTGGCCGCCGGTGGAGGTGCTGGTGTTGTAGGCCAGCATCTCGCGCCCGTACTTCTCCACCCCGAGCATGAGGCCGAAATAGATCGGGTGGTCGACCTTGGTGAGCGAGCTCAGGTTGGTCTTGAGGCCGAGCAGGGTGCTGCGGCTGGGGTCGATGTCCAGGATGTCGCCCTGGCGGTTGACCGGGGCGGCCCCGCCCAGGCTGTCGGCCTGGATCTGGTGGTCCACGAAGCTGAGCCCCGCGGACAGCTCGCCGCGCGGGTCGAAGGTCAGGGCGGCGGGGTTGTAGTAGACCGCCGAGACTTCCGGGTTGAACAGCGACAGGGATTGGGCGGAGGCCACGTCCCCGGCCAGGAGGCCGTAGGAGGAGGCGATGTTGCCCATGGCGGCATAGGCGGGAGAGGCAGCGAGGACGAGGGCCCCGGCGAGATAACGCCCAGGAAGATGCAGAACGTTCATTGTTCTTATCCTTTCGTTGAGTCCATTTTGTGGGTGGCCAATACCCCTACAAATGCTGGGACAATTCCTGAGTCCAATGCTCGGGTATTAGCTGGTTTGCACGATAGTCCAAGATTCCAGCTCAGCAATTGGTGCTCGGCACTTCTTCTGTATTGGCTTGGTAAAAATGCTGAGCACCCTTCACTAAGGGGTAGTAGGAAATTCGGCCCGCGCAAGCCATCCGGACAGGTGCCTCGCGTTTTCCGGCTGCCGCCTGGCGCACAGATTGGCCGTGAAGGCAGGCGCATTCCCCCGGATGGATACCCCGTAATCTGGGTGGCCAGAGCAGGTCACTGGAGGAGCGGGCGATGTATTCCAAGGCAACCGGAAAGGGGGTGGTGGAGGCGCACTTCGCCCTGGGCAGGCAGTACTTCAGTGGCGATGGCGTGGAGCGCAACCATGTGCTGGCGCTCAAGTGGTTCCTGCGCGCGGCCGAGCGCGGCCATGCCCCGGCCCAGCACGCGGTGGGCATGATGCACGCGCGCGGCATGGGCACCGACCGCAACCCCGCCCTGGCGGCGGACTGGCTGCGCAAGGCGGCGCTGCAGGGCCATGCCGAGGCGCAGTGCCGCCTGGGCGACCTGTACTGCGGCGGCGAGGGCGTGCCGGTGGACTTCGTGGCGGCGACCGAGTGGTACCGCCGCGCCGCGGCCCAGGGCCATGAACGGGCCCGCGCCAACCTGGGCACCTTCCATGCCCAGGGGCGGGCCGGCGAGGCCGGCCTGGCCACGGCCGGGGCGGTGCCGGGCGGAGGCGCCGTGGCGGCCGCGGCCTTGCAGGCGGGGCGGCCCTGAGATCGCGCCGGGGCGCGAATCAGCCGCGTGGCCGGGTCGACGCCGGCCACGGGAACCCTTACCATCTGCGCCGCTGCCGGCCCGGCTCAAGGCCGATTGCGGGTGTAGTTCAATGGTAGAACTGCAGCTTCCCAATTAATGGGATGAGGTTCGGCACGGCACTGTGATTACAGGGTTTTTCCAGAGTTTCAGCATCGGCATGAGGGTACTGGTAAGACTTTTATGCCGACCCTGTAAAACGTGGAAAACCATCAAACAAAGCGGCAATAGCTCAGTTGGTAGAGCATCGGTTTCCCAAACCGAAGGTCACGAGTTCAAGCCTCGTTTGCCGCTCCATTCCTAATATCCCTGATAGTCCTGTTAACCCTAATCCTCTAATACGACTGTTTCGATAGTTGGTGTTACAGGCCAATTCTCTTCTTGTCTGCTAGCCAAAACTTCTCTGCATCCATTATGGACGGGCCTGAACATTACAGGTTCTATGTATCTCGGCAGAAGAGCCTTGCGCTTAAGCAAAACCAATTAC
>DASUDN010000076.1:0-28206 GCA_036275595.1 Moraxellaceae bacterium | reverse complement strand
CCTTCTATAGACTGCAAGCAATGAACTCGTTAGCGCGCTTTTGTGCAGGACCGCCATGACCTCTAAAGAGACCCTCAGCGCCCCCCTCTTCGTCGAGCTTTCACGTAGGGAAACCGAAGTACTCGTCTGCATCAGCAAGGGGCTGCGTGTATCAGACACCGCCCGCCACCTGGGCCTGGCCGACAGCACCGTCGCCAGCTACATCAAGAACCTGTACCGCAAGCTGCACATCTCCTCGCGCGCCGAAGCCGCCGTCGAGGCCGTGCGCCGCGGGCTGATCTGACCCCCCGGGCGCCCGCCCCACGCGGGTCGCCCTCCTCTTCCGCCCCCAGCTCCGCGGCCGTCGGCGGCCTCCGTTCGCGTGTCCGGCGCACCGGCCCGGGGCCGCCTCCAGGGCCGCGATCCGGACGGCCTCCGGCCTACCCCTGAACGGTGTAGCCGCTACCCCTGTTTGAAGTAATCCTCCTTGAAACAGGGGTGATCTTGCCGCCAAGTGGCGCGAAATCCGGGTCAAACGTACCTGACGGGCCGTCCCGCCTGCGCCAACAATCGCCTCTGGCCCGGCGCGCGTCGACATCTCCGGCGGCGGTCGCGGGGCCGTTCAGGACCTGCCCGCCTGGCATTCCCCTCCGGCAGCCCCGCTGCCGTTTCTCTTTTTCCGGAAAGGAGTTCTGCATGACCGCCAAGAAGACCCTCGTGGCCCTCGGCCTCGCCCTGGCCGCCGGCCTCGCCGCCGTTGCCCCCGCCCAGGCCGCTGACGCCCCCGCGCCCGCCCCGCTCAAGATCGAGGTCAACACCGGCTACGCCGACGACCTCTACGACTACAACGGCACCATCGTCGTCCCCACCGTCTACGTAAAGTTCCTGGTGGAGGGCAAAGTCTTCATCTCCAAGCAGGGCAGCGCCCTGCAGGCCATGGCCAGCGGCGGCAACGCCAACTCGGTCAAGGCCAGCGCCCGCTACAAGCTGGAGGGCTTCGACAAGGCCCTGGCGCAGTCCATCGCCAAGCAGGCGCAGGACGACTTCGTGAAGCGCATGCGCGAGGCCGGCTTCACCGTGCTCACCTATGACGACATCAAGGACCGCGAGCTGATGAAGGACGTGGCCCGCGTCGAGGCCAAGGACATGGACGCCACCTGGGGCCTGCCCACCGAGAGCGCGCCCGGCAGCAGCGACACCTATGTGGTGGCCGCGCCCAGCGATGCCCAGCAGTTCAAGATCGGCTTCACCGGCCCCTACGCGGAATTCATGAAGCGCGGCAAGTCGCGCTTCGAGGACGCCGTGGTGATGATCCCGACCTACACCATCGTGGCGCCGCAGGTGTGGGGCCAGGCCGACAGCGGCTACAACCGCATCTCCGCCGCCATCAACACCGCGCCCGGCATGAACCTGCAGTACGCCTCCGCCACCTGGCTGGGCAAGCCGCACGTGCGCATGGGCGGCAAGGTCACCGGCGTGGTCACCAAGACCTACACCACCAACATCACCGAGAAGGCCGGCGAGATGGTGAAGACCGAGGAGACCACGCCCAAGGCCGCCAACGCCATCAGCAAGGGCCTGTCCTTCCTGACCGGCGCCGGCAGCATCCAGGCCAGCTCCGCCAACTATGTGCTGAAGGTGGACCAGGCGGCCTACGCCGCCGGCGCCCTGAACGGCATCGGCGCCTTCAACGCGGAAGTGGGCAAGTACGCCGCCACCGCCAAGAAGTAACGCGGTTGTGTGACTCCGGAGGGCGGCCGGCGGCCGCCCTTCTTCTTTTTGGCGTGGCTGCGCCCCACCAACACTTCCCTACATATCTCTGCAAAAAACGACCGCACCAGCGATGGAGTTGGAAGCGGACGCACGCCCTAATCACTAGCCAGGCGCCGTCCCCCGCGCCCCCCTTCTTCCGTTCAGGGATGAATGCATGAGGAAGTCCACGATCACCTGCCTCGCCGTCGTGCCGGTGCTGCTGCTCATGCTGCTGGTGCTGTTCGCCGCGCCCGGGCATCGCGTCGACGCCGCGCCCCTGGCCGCGGCCGACGGCACGCCCGCCACGGTGGCCTCGCCGCAGGACCGCAGCTTCCTCAACCAGTTCCTGCGCGCCAGCTTCGCCGCCACCGAGGCCGGCACCCTGGCCGCCACGCGCGCCGGGCACCCGGAGGTGCGGCGCTTCGGCGCCACCCTCGAGACCACCTTCCGCGCCGCCGCGCGCGAGCTCATGACCATCGCCGCCGGACTCAACGTGCCGCCCCTGGCGGAGGAGCCCGACGGCGAGCACAAGGCGGCCAACGACCGCCTGCGCCAGCTGCCGCCGGCCGCCTTCGACGCCACCTACCTGGCCCAGGTCACGCACGACCTCGAAGACCTGGCCCGGGTCACCGACATCGAGGCCGACACCGGCGACAACCCGGGGCTCAAGGCGTTCGCGGTCGCGCACCGCGGCACGCTGCGCGCCCACCTCGACCAGGCGCATGCGCTGACCGAGCTGGTCACCAGCGGCAACACGGTGCGCGCCGTTCCGGCGCCCGCAGCGCCCGCGCCGTGAACCCAACCCCGGGCGCCGTCGCGCCCGCCATAAGGAGATTGGCCATGAAGAAGACCCTGATCGCTTCCACCTCCCTGCTCGCCCTTTGCCTCTCGCTGCCGGCCGGCGCGGAAGGCACCGGGGCCGGCGACACCACGGGCACGCCCAACAGCGGCAAGACGCCGGCCACATCCCCCTCCGGCGGCATGAACAGCTCGGGCCAGACCAGCAACGCCACCGAAGGCGGCGCGCAGTCGCGCGCCGGCGTGGTCAGCCGCCAGGACCGCAAGTTCGTGGAGGAGGCCGCCATCGGCGGCATGGCCGAGGTGCAGCTGGGCCAGCTGGCCTCGCAGCGCGGCCAGGACCCGGCGGTGAAGGATTTCGGCAACCGCATGGTCAGCGACCACACCCCGGCCAACCAGCGCCTCATGACCATCGCCGCGACGCTGGGCATCACGCCGCCGGACAAGCTGGACTTCATGCACCGGCACACGACCAAGAAGCTGACCAAGGCCGACACCCAGGACTTCGACAAGGACTACATCGAGAGCCAGGTGAAGGACCACAAGAAGATGGCGGAGCTCATGGAGGACCAGATCAAGGACGGGCAGAACCCCGACCTCAAGCAGTTCGCCACCGACATGCTGCCGCGCGTGCGCGACCACCTGCAGATGGCCGAGCAGATCCAGCAGCAGCTCAAGGAAAAGGAAAAGCGCAAGTAAGCCGCGCCCCACAGCAACAGGCCCGCACTACGCGGGCCTGTTGGCGGGTCGGGACGGTCAGGCCTTGCCCTTGGGCTGCAGCTTGAGCTGGCGCGCGAAATCCAGCATGCGCTGCAGCGGGATCACCGCCTTGCGCCCGAGCTCCGGGTCGACGTGGATTTCCTGGTCGCCGGTTTCCAGCACGTGCGCCAGGTTGTCCAGGGCGTTCATGGCCATCCACGGGCAGTGCGCGCAGGAGCGGCAGGTGGCGCCGGTGCCGGCGGTGGGGGCCTCGAAGAACTCCTTGCCGGGGGCGGCCTGCTGCATCTTGTAGAAGATGCCCTTGTCGGTGGCGACGATGAAGCGCTGGTTGGGCAGGGTGCGCGCGGCGGCAATGAGCTGCGAGGTCGAGCCCACGGCGTCGGCGATCTTCACCACGGCATCGGGTGATTCGGGGTGCACCAGCACGGCGGCGTCCGGATAGACCTTCTTCAGGTCCAGGATGCCGCGCGCCTTGAACTCCTCGTGCACGATGCAGGCGCCGTCCCAGATCAGCATGTCGGCGCCGGTCACCTTCTGCACGTAGTGGCCCAGGTGCTTGTCGGGCGCCCAGATGATCTTCTCCCCCTGCCCGGCCAGATGCTCGACGACGTCCACCGCGATGCTGGAGGTCACCACCCAGTCGGCGCGCGCCTTCACGGCGGCGGAGGTGTTGGCGTATACCACCACGGTGTGGTCGGGATGCGCGTCGCAGAAGGCGGTGAACTCGTCCACCGGGCAACCCAGGTCCAGCGAACAGGTCGCCTCCAGCGTCGGCATCAGCACGCGCTTCTCGGGGTTCAGGATCTTGGCGGTCTCGCCCATGAACTTGACGCCGGCGACTACCAGCGTGCGCGCCGGGTGGGCATTGCCGAAGCGCGCCATCTCCAGCGAGTCGGAGACGCAGCCGCCGGTTTCCTCGGACAGCGACTGCAGCTCGGCGTCGGTGTAGTAGTGGGCGACGAGGACGGCGTCCTCGCGCTTCAGGAGGTCCTTGATGCGTGCGCGCAGCTGGTCCTTCTGCGCCCGGGTCAGGGTGTCCTGGTGCTCGTGCAGGTGGTCCAGGTGCTCCCGGACGACCTCCTGGGCATGCGTATGGATAAGTTGGCTCATGTCGACCTGCGGCAGGTGGAATACGCCGATTCTAGCAGCGCCGGCCCCCTCCCCTGTACCCGCATTTACTTCCCGGTCCGGCTGGACTTAACTGAAGCTCTAGCGCATCACCGGAGCCGCCATGACCCCGCTGCTGCAAGACCTGCCGGAATTCCCCTACGACTTCTCGGGCCTGCGCGAGCTGGCGGCCCTGGACGAGGCCACTGCCCTGGAGCGCCTGCTGGCCCTGGCCCGGCAGGACGCGCCGGGCACGCCGGAGCTCGCCCTGCGCCTGGTCGAGGCGGCGCGCCGCCAGGGCGCGCCCGCCTTCAACGACTTCCTGGCCACCTGGCGCCTCAGCACCGAGGAAGGCCGGGCCCTGCTCACCCTGGCCGAGGCGCTGCTGCGCATCCCCGACCGCGAGTCCGCCAACCAGCTCATCAACGACCTCATCCAGAAAGGGGAATGGGGTGGCGTCCGGGCCGACGGCAGCGCCCTGGTCCGGGCCGCCGCGCTCGGCCTGACCGTCTCCAAGCGCTTCATCCAGGAGGAATCGCGCCTGTCGGGGGCCTGGCATGCCCTGCTGCTGCGCCTGGGCGACGCGGTGTTCCGCCGCGCCATCTCGGCGGCGCTGTATTTCCTGGCCGGGCAGTTCCTGCTCGGCGAGGACATGCCGCAGGCACTGGCGCGGCGCCGGGGCGACCGCCGCTACTCCTTCGACCGCCTGGGCGAGGCGGCGCAGACCTTCGAGGACACCGAGCGCTACCTCACCGCCTACCGCGAGGCCATCGCGGCCCTGGCGGGCCAGCCCGAGGACCGGCCGCTGCTGGCGCGCGACGGCATCTCCATCAAGCTCTCGGCGCTGCACCCGCGCTTCGAGTTCGCGCAATGGGACCGGTTGGCCAAGGAGTTGCTGCCGCGCCTGCGCACGCTGGCGGAGCTGGCCGCCGAGGCCGGCATTCCCATCACCCTGGACGCCGAGGAGGCGGAGCGCCTTGAGATCACGCTCGCGCTCTATTCCGAGATGGCGCGGCTGCCGGCGCTGCGGCACTGGGGCGGGCTCGGCCTCGCCGTGCAGGCCTACCAGAAACGCGCGCCGGCGGTACTGGACCTGCTCGGGCGCATCGCCGGCGAGTTCCGCCACCCGGTGCCGGTGCGCCTGGTCAAGGGCGCCTACTGGGACACCGAGATCAAGCGCGCGCAGCAGCTCGGCCTGGCGCACTACCCGGTGTACACGCGCAAGCGCCACACCGACCTCAGCTTCCTGGCCTGCGCGCGCCTGCTGCTACGCCACACCGACCGCTTCTACCCGCAGCTCGCCACCCACAACGCGCACACGCTGGCCTGGGTGGAAACCTGCGCGCAGACCCTGGGCGCGGAGTACGAGGTGCAGAAGCTGGCGGGCATGGGCGACACCGTGCACGACGCCTTCCAGGCCGCGACCGGGCGGCCGGTGCGCGTGTATGCGCCGGTGGGGCGCTTCGACACCCTGCTCCCCTACCTGGTGCGGCGCATGCTGGAGAACGGCAGCTCGCAGTCCTTCGTCAACCGCCTCGCCGACCGCGCCCTCGCGCCCGAGACGCTGGTGGAGGATCCGCTCGCCGGCATCGACATGCCGCCCACGGCCCACCCGCGCCTGCCGCCGCCGCGGCAGATCTTCGCGGACCGTCCGCTGGCCCCGGGCTTCGACCCCGCCGACGCGATGGCGCTGCAATCGCTGGCGCAGCACCTGCCCAGGTTCCCGCCGGTGGCGGCCACTTCGCTGGTGGCGGCCACGCACGGCATCGACATCGCGGTGGAGCCGCGGCGCGGGCCGGCGCAGCCCGGCACCGTGATCGGCAGCCTGCGCCCGGCCACGCCGCTCGAGGTCGGGCCCGCCTACCAGCAGGCGCGCCATGCCTTCCACACCTGGAGCATGCTGCCGCCGGCGACGCGCGCGCAGCACCTGCGCACGCTGGCGGCGCAGCTCGAGCGCGCGCGCGACGAGCTGATCGGCCTGCTGGTGCGCGAGGCCGGCAAGACGGTGATGGACGCGCTCGCCGAATGGCGCGAGGCCGTGGACTTCTGCCACTACTACGCGCACGAGGCGCAGCGCCTGGGCACGCCGCAGGACCTGCCCGGCGTCACCGGCGAGCACAACCGCCTCGGCCTGCACGGGCGCGGCGTGTTCCTCTGCATCAGCCCGTGGAACTTCCCGCTGGCCATCTTCCTGGGGCAGGTCGCCGCGGCGCTGGCGGCGGGCAATACCGTGATCGCCAAGCCCGCCGGCCAAACCCCGCTCATCGCCTTCCGAGCCGTCGAGCTCGCCCACGCCGCGGGCATTCCCACCGACGTGCTGCAGCTCATGCCGGGCAGCAGCGCCACGCTCGGCCCCGCCCTGCTCGCGCACCCGCTGCTCGCCGGCGTGGCCTTCACCGGCTCCGCCAGCGTGGCCACCGACATCAGCCGCGCCCTCGCCGCGCGCGAGGGCGCGCGCCTGCCCCTGATCGCCGAGACCGGCGGCCTCAACGTGATGATCGCGGACAGCTCGGCGCTGGTGGAGCAGCTCGCCACCGACGTCATCACCTCCGCCTTCACCAGCGCCGGCCAGCGCTGCTCGGCGCTGCGCGTGCTGTGGCTGCAGGAGGACATCCGCGACCGCATGCTGGCGCGGCTGGAGGGCATGCTGGCGGAATGGCGCGTGGGCCCGCCGGGCGAGTTCCGCAACGACATGGGGCCGGTCATCGACGCGCCGAGCCGGGAACACCTGGAGCAGGCCTGCGAGCGGCTCGCCGCCAAGGCGCTGTGGCAGGCCAGCGGCCGCGTCGCCAACGGCGCGCGCAACGAGGGCCACTTCCTGGCGCCGCGGCTGTTCCTGTTGCCGCGCGAGGCGCTGCCGCTGGAGGAGATCTTCGGGCCGGTGCTGTGCATCGCGACCTGGAAGGCCGGCGAGCTGGACCGCGTCATGGACTGGGTGAACGCCAACGGCTACGGCCTCACCCTGGGCGTGCACAGCCGCATCCAGTCCACGCTGGACTACGTGGTGCAGCGCGCCGCGGTGGGCAACATCTACCTCAACCGCAACCAGATCGGCGCGGTGGTGGGCTGCCAGCCCTTTGGCGGCGAAGGCCTGTCCGGCACCGGCTTCAAGGCCGGCGGGCCGCACTATCTGCTGCGCTTCATGACCGAGCGCACGGTGACCACCAACCTGGCGGCGCTGGGCATCAATCCCGGCCTGCTGGACCTCTGACCGGGGCGGGCCGGGCCCAGGCCCGGCCCGCCTCAGGCGCGCTCGCGCGCCGCCTCCTTTTCCTGCTCCGAGAGCTGCAGCGCCCACATGCGCGCGTACAGGCCGTCGCGCGCCAGCAGGTCGCGGTGGTGGCCGCGCTCGACCACGCGGCCGTGCTCCATCACCAGGATCTCGTCGGCGTCCACCACCGTGGACAGGCGGTGCGCGATGATGAGCGTGGTGCGCGCCGCGGCGATGGTGGCGAGCTCGGCCTGGATGGCCTTCTCGGTGCGCGAGTCCAGCGCCGAGGTCGCCTCGTCCAGCACCAGGATGGGCGGGTTCTTGAGCAGGGTGCGGGCGATGGCCACGCGCTGCTTCTCGCCGCCGGAGAGCTTGAGGCCGCGCTCGCCCACCGGCGTGTCCCAGCCCTTGGGCAGGCGCTGGATGAACTCCAGGATATGCGCGGCGCGCGCCGCCTCCACCACCTCCTCGTAGCTGGCGCCGGGGCGGCCATAGGCGACGTTGTAGTAGATGGTGTCGTTGAAGAGCACGGTGTCCTGGGGCACGATGCCGATGTGCGCGCGCAGGCTGTCCTGGGTCAGGTCGCGCACGTCCACGCCATTGATGCGCACGCTGCCGCGGCTGGCCTCGTAGAAGCGGAACAGCAGGCGCGACAGCGTGGACTTGCCGGCCCCCGAGCTGCCCACCACGGCCACGGTGCGGCCGGCGGGGATGGTGAAGTCCACATCGAACAGGATCTGCCGCGCGCTCTCGTAGCCAAAGTCCACGTGCTCGAAATCCACCGAGGCCGCGCGCGTGGCCAGCACCTCGGCCTCCGGGCGGTCGCGGATCTCCGCCTCCTCGTCCAGCAGCGAGAACATGCGCTCCATGTCGGTCAGGGCCTGCTTGATCTCGCGGTAGGCCACGCCCAGCATGTTGAGCGGCGAATACAGCTGGATCAGGAAGGCATTGACCGCCACCAGGTCGCCCAGCGTCATGCTGCCGCGCACCACGCCGTCGGCGGCCAGCCACACCAGCGCGGTCACGCCCAGCGCGATGATGGCCGACTGCCCGCTGTTGAGCAGGCCCAGCGCCTGCTCGTTGCGGATGGCCGAGCGCTCCCACTCCGCCATGGACTCGTCGTAGCGCGCCGCCTCGAAGCGTTCGTTGCCGAAGTATTTCACCGTCTCGTAGTTGAGCAGGGAATCCACCGCGCGCGTGTTCGCGCGCGAATCCAGCTCGTTCATGGCGCGGCGGGTGGCGGTGCGCCACTCGGTCACGGCCACGGTGAAGCCCACGTAGAGCACGATGGTGACCAGGGTCACGAGCGCGAAGCGCCAGTCGTAGAGCGTCACCAGGATCACGGTGATGAGGCCGATCTCCAGGATGATGGGCAGGATGTTGAACAGCATGAAGGTGAGCAGGGAGCCGATGCCGCGGGTGCCGCGCGAGATGTCGCGCGTCATGCCGCCGGTCTGCCGGTTCAGGTGGTAGCGCAGGCTGAGCTGGTGGAGGTGGTTGAAGGTCTCCAGCGCGATCTGGCGGATGGCGCCCTGCGCCACCTTGGCGAAGATGGCGTCGCGCAGCTCGCCGAAGGCGGTGGACGCCAGGCGCAGCAGGCCGTAGGCCAGGATCAGCGCCACCGGCACCGCGAGCAGCGCGCGCGGGCCCGCCGCCAGGTGGTCCACCACGTCCTTGAGCACCAGGGGGATGGCGACGGTGGCCACCTTGGCCAGTACCAGGCAGGACAGCGCGATGATCACGCGCGCCTTGTAGCGCCACAGGTAGGGAAACAGCGTCCTGAGGGTCTGCCAGTCGCTGCGCGCGGGACGCGCGGGTGCCGGTGCGGGGTCGGGTCGGGTCATGGAGGGGCCGCAAGCTGGGAATGGAGCGATGGCGCGCCGCGGCGGGCGGCGCGGGCCGCGGGGCGGCCATATCGCGGATGGGCCTAGTGTAAGCCCGGACGCGGGGAATTTCAGGGCGGCCGCCAGCTCGGCATCTACCAAAACGCGCCCGACGGGGGACAAAAGCGAACCGCCCCGCCCGGGCTGGCGCCGGGCGCGGCTGCTAGGCTTTCCCGGGTTTCCCTTCTGTCATGGAGACCCGTCATGAGCGACAAGCCCAACCACAGCATCGCCCGCGTCACCGAGGTGATCGCCACCTCCACCACCAGCTTCGAGGATGCCATCAACTGCGCCGTGGAGCGCGCCAACCGCACCCTGCGCGGCGTCAAGGGCGGCTGGGTCAAGGAAATGAAGCTGGATATCGAGAACGGCCGCGTGTCCACCTACAGCGTGGACCTGCTCATCACCTTCGTGATGGACGATTGACGCCGGCGCGGCCCTGGCCCTGCCGGGGCCCTCTCCCAAAGAAAAAACCCCGCCATCGGCGGGGTTTTCGGCGCGGGGCCGGGCTCAGGCCAGGGCCGCCCGGCGCTCGCCGCCCGGCTCCAGCATCTGCCGGCCGATCAGGCCTTCCGCCTTGCCCGCCTCGACGGGGCGCGACAGCAGGTAGCCCTGCACGTAGTGGCAACCCAGCTCGCGCAGGGCGGACAGCTGCACGTCCGTCTCCACCCCTTCGGCGATCACGTTCAGGCCCAGGTGGTGGCTGAGCGAGGCGATGGCGCGCACCACGATGGCCTCCTTGCCCCCCGCCTCCAGGCCCTCCATGAAGGAGCGGTCGATCTTGAGCGCGTTGACCTTGAAGTTGGCCAGGTAGTTGAGCGAGGAATAGCCGGTGCCGAAGTCGTCGATGTAGACGCGCACCTCGCTCTCGTCGAGGCGCTGGATGTTCTGCATGCACAGCTCGGCGTTCTCGATGATCTGCGTCTCGGTGATTTCCAGGCGCAGGCTGCCCGGCAGCACGTCGTGCTTGCGGATCAGCTCGGACACTTCCTCCGGCATGGCCGGCTCGGCGAAGTAGCGGGCCCCCAGGTTCACGCTGACACTGAGCGGCACGCCCCGGGCGCGCTGCTTCTGCCACAGGCCGAGCTGGCGGCAGGCCTCGTTCATCACCCAGCGCGTGAGCGGGATGATGAGGCCGGTTTCCTCGGCCAGGGGAATGAACTGCACCGGCGAGATCATGCCGCGCTGCGGATGCGGCCAGCGCACCAGCGCCTCGAAGCCCGACACCACGCCGGTGGCCAGCGAGACGATGGGCTGGTAGTAGAGCTCGAGCTGGTTGCCCTCGATGGCGCGGCGCAGCTCGGCCACCATGCGCAGGCGGTCCACCACCTCCTCGCGCATGTGCTGGGCGAACACCACCTGGGTGCCGCGGCCGCTGTGCTTGGCCATGTACATGGCGGTGTCGGCATCGCGCAGCAGCTCTTCCGGCTCCTGGTACTGGGGTCCGCTCAGCACGATGCCGATGGACACGCCGGCATTGATCTCCTGCCCGTCCAGGCGCATGGGCTTCTGCATGCGCTCCTGCACCCGCTGCGCGGCGCGCAGGGCATCGGGCTCGCCGTCGATGTCGTCCACCAGGATGGCGAACTCGTCGCCGCCCAGGCGCGCCACCATGTCGTTGGGGCGGAACTCCTGCTGCAGGCGCGCGCTGAACTCGATCAGCATGCGGTCGCCCTTGACGTGGCCCAGCGAGTCGTTGACCCACTTGAAGCGGTCCAGGTCCATGAACAGGATGCAGAAGCGGTAGTCGGGGTTGCGCTGGGCGCGCGAGATGGCGGCGCGCAGCTGGTCGAACAGGTAGTTGCGGTTGGGCAGGCCGGTCAGGGTGTCGTAGAGGGCGCGCTTGCGCAGCTCCTCCTGCTGGCGGCGGCGCTCGAACACGCGCGCGACCTGGGCGCAGACCTGGGACATGAGCGCCTGCAGGTGCTCGTCCGGGCGCTCGTGGCGCGCCGACATGAACTCCAGCACGGCCACCAGCTCGTCGTTCACGATCACCGGGAAGGCCAGGCCGCTGACCTCGGTGTCGGTGAGCATGGCCTCCAGGCGCACGCGGTGGATGTTCCAGGCCGGCTCGCCGGTGCGCAGCACGTCCTGGAACAGCGAGGAACCCATGGTGGGCAGCGGCTCGGTCTCTAGGTGCTGGCGCCAGCGCGTGTCGGCGTCGCGGTTGATGTAGCGCACGGCGGTGCGCTCGCCCTGGGCCGGCTTGACCAGCACCGCATGGCCGGCGATCCAGCCCATGTTGGTGCAGATGCGGCCCAGGCTCAGCTCCAGCATGGCGTGGACGTCGGCGGTCTCGTTGCCGATGGCGCCCATGTCATAGAGCAGCTGGTACTTTTCCTGGCGGTGGCAGAGGGTCTGCAGGTAATCGCGGCGGCCGCCGTACTCCATCATGAGCCCGGCCACGCCACAGACCGTGAGCGGGAACAGGAAGTACAGCATGGCGTTCAGCCAGTCGGGCGCCAGGCCCTGCGCGACGATGGCGACGGCGGCGAGGCCGAAGCCGGTGACGGCGGCCAGGGCCACGACCCGGGCGCGCTGGCGCAGCAGGGTGAAGGCCACCACCAGCACGAAGATGGTCTCGTAGGCGCTGATCTGGCCGAAATAATCGCGCCCGAGCTTCATGGCGCCGTAGACGGTGGTAGCGGTGGCGGCGGCCACCGCCAGCGCCAGCACCTTCTCGATGCGCGCGGCCAGGTCGGCCATGAAGGTGGACAGCCACATGCCGATCAGGATGAGGCCGATGGGCACCACGGTGTTCCACACCCAGAAGCCCATGTTCGGCTGGCCGGCGGAGAGCATGCCCACCGGCAGCACCACCGAGAGGTAGAGCAGCATGATGCCGTAGACGGAATAGCGCAGCAGGGTGGCGGCCTTGCGCCGGTAGTAGTCGCGGAAGGCGGCCTCGAGGCGCGGCGCCAGGCTCAGGAGGGCAAGCGGCTTGCCCCCCAGCAGCGCGCGCAGCTCGGGTATGGCAGCCGGAAACTCGGAACCGGCGGAGACGGATGCGTCTGCAACGGACTGCCCTGGCACGGAATGCATGAATGCCCCTGGAGAAAAAAAGACGCGACGGATCCCATCGGAGTCGGCATATCGGGCTCTTCAATGAGCCTCTACCTTTGTACAAGGGAGACTAGGAGACACCGGTCATCCGTGCCAAGTGCTAATGATCGGGGGTTTCGGACGAGCGGCTCAAGCAAGGAACCAAAGGGATTGCAATAGGATAAATTGCGAAAAAATGCGCGATTGCCCACATTTTCGCCAACTTCCCGGACCCTCCCCCACCTGGCGTCTGGCGCTTTCGGCGGCACCGGCTAGAATCGCCGCGCCACTTCAGATGTGGCTTTTGTCGTTTGCCGCCGAGGTCCGCCCATGCCCCTGACCGCCCTGCCCGCGCTGCCCGAGCTCCCGCACAAGCCGGGGGACCGCCGCCACTGGGGACATCTATATGGGGGCGCCCTGGCCCTGAGCCTGGCGGCGGTGGCCGAGCGGCACCCGGGCGTGGTCATGGTCATCACCGCGGACACCCGGGCCGCCACCCGCCTGGAGGAGGAGCTCGGCTTCTTCCTCGGCGAGCGCCTGCCGCTGCTGCACTTCGCGGACTGGGAAACCCTGCCCTACGACCCCTTCTCGCCGCACCAGGACATCGTCTCCGCCCGCCTCAAGACCCTGGCGCGCCTGCCCGCGCTGGCCCGCGGCCTGCTGGTGGTGCCGGTGACCACCCTCGCCCACCGCATCGCCCCGCGCGGCTACCTGGGCGGCCGCTCGCTGTCCCTGAAGAAGGGCCAGAAGCTGGACATCGCCGACTTCCGCCGCCAGCTCGAGGCCGCCGGCTACACCGCGGTGGACACCGTGTACGAGCACGGCGAGTTCGCCGTGCGCGGCAGCCTGCTCGACCTGTTCCCCATGGGCATGGAAACACCGCTGCGCATCGAACTCTTCGACGACGAGGTCGAGACCCTGCGCACCTTTGACCCCGAGACCCAGCGCACCGTCGAGGCCATCCCCGCGCTGGAGCTGCTGCCGGCCAAGGAATTCCCGCTGGACAAGGCCGCCATCCGCCGCTTCCGGGACGCCTGGGCCGAGGCCTTCAGCGGCGATCCCAAGCGCTCGCCGGTGTACCAGGACGTGAGCAACGGCCTCGCCGCCTCCGGCATCGAGTACTACCTGCCGCTGTTCTTCGAGCAGACCGGCACCCTCTTCGACTACCTGCCCGGCAACACCCTGGTGCTGCTGGACAATGGCGCCGGCCTCCAGGTGGGGAACTTCTGGCAGGAGATCCGCAACCGCTACGAGGACCGCCGCCACGACGGCAGCCGGCCGCTGCTGCCGCCGGAGCGCCTGTTCCTGCGCGACAACGAGCTGTTCGAGGCGCTGGGCCGCTTCCCGCGCATCGAGTGGCAGTCCGGGCCGCTGGAGGAGCGCCCCGGCCAGGCCAACCTGCCCTTCGCCGCGCCGCCCGCGCTGCCGGTGGACATCCGCCAGGAGCAGCCGCTGGCCGCGCTGGAGGCCTTCCGCCGCGAGCATCCCGCCACCCGCCTGCTGTTCTGCGCCGAGACCGCCGGCCGCCGCGAGAGCCTGCTGGAGCTGCTGGCGCGCGCCGCGCTGAAGCCGCGCGCGGTGGGCGGCTGGGAGGAGTTCCTGGCGCAGGCCGACGACGCCCCCGCCATCGCCGTGGGCCCGCTGGAGCAGGGCCTGTGGCTGACCGAGCCGCCGCTCGCCGTCATCACCGAGTCGCAGCTGCTCGGCCAGCGCGTGATGCAATCGCGGCGACGCAAGGCCACGAGCCAGGACGTGTCGTCCGAGATGGTCATCCGCAACCTCTCGGAGCTGCAGCCGGGCGCGCCGGTGGTGCATATCGACCACGGCGTCGGCCGCTACCAGGGCCTGGTGACGCTGGAGATCGACGGCCAGGTGCAGGAGTTCCTGCTGCTGGAATACGCCGACAACGCCAGGCTCTACGTGCCGGTGTCCAGCCTTCAGCTCATTGCCCGCTACGCCGGCCACGACGACGAGCACGCGCCCCTGCACCGCCTCGGCACCGAGCAGTGGACCAAGGCGCGACGCAAGGCCGCCGAGCAGGTGCGCGACACCGCGGCCGAGCTGCTCAACATCTATGCCCGCCGCGCCGCCCGCCCCGGCCACGGCTTCGGCTTCAACGAGGGCGACTACGCGCTCTTCGCCGCCGGCTTCCCCTTCGAGGAAACCGCCGACCAGGCCGCGGCCATCATCGCCACCATCGCCGACCTGCGCGCCAAGCGCCCGATGGACCGCCTGGTCTGCGGCGACGTCGGCTTCGGCAAGACGGAGGTGGCCATGCGCGCCGCCTTCGTCGCGGTGCAGGACGGCCGCCAGGTGGCGGTGCTGGTGCCCACCACCCTGCTGGCGCAGCAGCACTACGAGAACTTCCGCGACCGCTTCGCCGACTGGCCGGTGAAGATCGAGGTGCTGTCGCGCTTCAAGAGCGCCAAGGAGCAGACGGCGGCGCTGAAGCAGCTGGAAGAGGGGAAGATCGACATCATCATCGGCACCCACAAGCTGCTGGGCGAGGACGTGCGGTTCCGGAACCTCGGCCTCATCATCGTGGACGAGGAGCACCGCTTCGGCGTGCGCCACAAGGAGGCGCTGAAGAACCTGCGCGCCGAGGTGGACATGCTGACCCTGACCGCGACGCCCATCCCGCGCACCCTCAACATGGCGTTCTCGGGCATGCGCGACCTCTCCATCATCGCCACGCCGCCGGCGCGGCGCCTGGCGGTCAAGACCTTCGTCCGCGAGTCGCACCCGGCCGTGGTCAAGGAGGCCATCCTGCGCGAGCTGCTGCGCGGCGGCCAGGTCTACTACCTGCACAACGAGGTCGACAGCATCGAGAAGTGCGCGCAGGAGCTGCAGGCGCTGGTGCCGGAGGCGCGCATCGGCATCGCCCACGGCCAGATGCGCGAGCGCGAGCTGGAACAGGTGATGCAGCAGTTCTACCACAAGCAGTTCAACGTGCTGGTCTGCACCACCATCGTCGAGACGGGCATCGACGTGCCGTCCGCCAACACCATCATCATGGACCGCGCCGACAAGCTCGGCCTGGCCCAGCTGCACCAGCTGCGCGGCCGCGTCGGCCGCTCCCACCACCAGGCCTACGCCTACCTGCTCACGCCGCACCAGAAGGCCATGACCGGCGACGCCGAAAAGCGCCTGGAGGCCATCGCCGCCGCCGGCGAGCTGGGCGCGGGCTTCGCGCTGGCCTCGCACGACCTGGAGATCCGCGGCGCCGGCGAGCTGCTCGGCGAGGAACAGAGCGGCAACATCAACACCGTCGGCTTCACGCTCTACATGGAGATGCTGGAAGAGGCGGTGAAGGCCATCAAGGCCGGCAAGACCCCCAACCTGGACAAGCCGCTGGCCCACGGCGCCGACGTCAACCTGCGCATCAGCGCGCTGATCCCCGACGCCTACCTCCCGGACGTGCACAACCGCCTGATGCTCTACAAGCGCATCAGCAACGCGAAGAGCCAGAGGGAGCTGGACGAGCTGCAGGTGGAGATGATCGACCGCTTCGGCCTGCTGCCGGAGCAGACCAAGAACCTGTTCGCGGTGACGTCGCTGAAGCTGGAGGCGGAGAAGCTCGGGATCGTGAAGATCGATGCCAGCGCGGGCGGGGGACGCATCGAGTTCGGCAGCGAGACGAAGGTGGACCCGATGCGCCTGGTGAAGCTGATCCAGACGCAGCCGCGCAAGTTCAAGCTCGAGGGCGCGGACAAGCTGCGCTTCATCATGGAGATGCAGGACCCGGCGGTGCGCCTGCAGCGCCTGCGCGACCTGCTGCAGGCGCTGCAGTGAGGCCGGCGTCCCGTCGGTCGCCGGCCCCTTACCAGGGCCGCATCAGCGTCAGCAGCGCGTAGCAGTAGCGGTAGCCGTTGCCGGCCGGGCCGGTGACGAGCTCGCCGGTATTGCTGCAGCCGCCGCGGCCTTCCAGCCCCAGCGAATCGGTGAACCAGCCGCGCAGGCGCAGCTCCGCCTGGAACACCGCGTTGTTGTCGCGCGCATCGATGCGCTGCGCGCCGGCGCCGGCCTGGCCGGTGAGCACGAAGCGCCCGCCCGGCAGCGCATGGCCGTACTGCAGCAGCAACAGGCCTTCCTCGAAGCGGTCCGGACTGAAATAGCCGATGCCGCGACGCTCGCCGTCCAGGCGACGCAGGCGCAGCTGCGTGTTGAAGCCTTCCAGCGCCGCGGGCGCGTAGACCAGCTTGAACAGGCCGCCGCGACGCTCGTTGCCGTCGCTGAAATCCTGCAGCAGGGCGCCGCCCACCAGCGTCCACTCCGCCGCGGCGGCGTAGTCGATCACGCCGTGCCAGGCGTCGAGCGTGGTCTCGCGCCGCGCCGCGACCACGGTGTCCACCAGCTCGCGGTCCACCCCCGCCGACAGCGTCACGGGCGCGGCCGCATAGCGCAGCCCGGCGCGGCCGAGGGTCGGCGACCAGTCGTCGCCGAAGAGCTGGTGCACGCCCAGCTCCACGTCCACCGGCCCCAGCGCCTGGCGATGGTCGACGCGCAGGCCGGTGAACTCCACGCGGTCGCCCTGCCCCTCCAGTTGCCAGTAGCCGGCGCGCACGCCGGCGGCCGCGTCCTTGCCCAGGGCGGGCAACGCCTTTTCGGCGCCCGCGTAGTAGGCCTGTTGGTGCAGGCCGTCGCTGTCCTCGGACGCGCGGATGTCGAGCACGAGGCGGTCGCCGGCCGGCGCCGCCTGCGCCGTGGCCGCGAGCAGGGCCGGCAGCGCGAGGAGTCGGAATGCCTTCACCATTTCTTTCTCGTCCCCAGGGCCTCGGACAGGTAGCCGGCCAGGCTGGGCGGCGCCAGCATGGCCTGGTAGCCCAGCGTGAACAGGATGGCGCCGAGGATGTTGCGGCGCACCACCAGGCCGTTGCGCCTGAAGATGGCGAGCTGCTTCAGGTACATGAGCACATTCACCAGCACCGCCAGCGGCAGCACCATCAGGGTCATGAGGCCCACCACCGCATAGTTCTGGAAGAACAGCGCCGCCACGAGGCCGGGCAGGAAGATGAACAGGTAGGCGGTGTCCATCACCGGGAACAGCAGGTTGTAGTACACGAACGGCGTGTTCAGGCGCCGCTTCACCAGCATGGCGGGATGGCGCTTGAAGGCCTCGATGAGGCCGCGCGACCAGCGCTTGCGCTGGCGGAAATAGCTGCCCAGGGTGTGCGGCACGTTGGTGAAGACGAAGGCGTCCTCGGCGTAGCCGACACGGTAGCCGCGCTCCAGGATGGCCCAGGTCAGCACGATGTCCTCGCCCACGGTTTCCGGCCAGCCGCCCACGGCGCGCAGCACGTCGCGGCGGAACAGCGAGAAGGCGCCCTGCGCCACCAGCGTGCCCTGCAGCAGCGACTGCACGCGCTTGACCACGGCGATGCCGAGAAAATAGTCCCACTCCTGCAGGCGCGTGAGCAGGTTGCGGCGCGAATTGCGCACCAGCACGGTGCCGGCGGTGGCCGCGGTGTTGGGCGGGCTGGAGAGCTGGTTGCAGACGATGCGCGTGAGCGCGTCGCGGAACACCATGGTGTCCGCGTCCAGCGTGATGACGAGGTCGTGGCGGGTCTGGTCCAGGCCGGCGGTCAGCGCCCTCGCCTTGCCGCCGTTGTGCGGCATCTGCAGCAGCTCGGCGTGGAAGTGCGGCGGCCAGGGCAGCTCCTGCAGCGCCGCGCGCACGATGGCGGCGGTGCCGTCGGTGGAGCCGTCGTCGATGACGATGACCTGCACCTCGCCCTCGTAGCGCTGGCGCGTCAGCGACTCCAGCGTCTCGCGGATGCTGTCCTCCTCGTTGAAGGCGGCGATGAGGATGCTGAGGCCGGGCCAGACGTCGGGACGGCGCAGGTCCGGCCGGTGGTCCAGCAGCAGGCCGGACACCACGAAGGCATTGGCCATGCCCGGGATGAGGGCGATGGCGAGGATGATGCCGGAGGCCACGAACCAGCCGTAGGCCTCGCCCAGTTCATGGAACCAGGGCATGCCCAGCGCCACGCTGAGGCTGAACCAGCCCAGCGCGACCGCGAGGGAGATGGCGAGCTTCCAGCGCACGGCAAGGTAGCGGCGGGGGCGGCCCGGGGCCTGCGGCAGGGACGGGGTGGGTGCGACGACCGCGCCCGCGGTGCCCGGCTCGGCGGCGTCGCGCACGCCGGGAGGAAGGTGGTCCGTCAAGGGGATCCCCTGTAATGGCCTGGAACGGTGGATCGGGGAGGAGGAGCGCCGGGACCGGCGCCCTCGGGGATAGCATTCCCGGATTCGCTACCATCCACCAATGGGAAGATTATCTGAATGTGATAGCGGACTTGCCAACCCGGTCACAGACAGGCGGCAGATTGTCGGACAGCAGAGGCGGCAAAACACCCCTCTTCAGAGGCATTCAGGCAGCCGGCGGGGGGGCGGCCGAGCGCCGGCCCGCGGAAAAAGGGAGCGCCGGTGGCGCGGCGGGCGCCGCGCCGGGCAGGTCAGGCGAGTGCCGCGACCTGGTCGCGGGCATGCGCCCAGTTCGCGTCGGCGTGCAGGCTGGCCCAGCTGTGGCGGAACTTGCCGCGCAGGGCCTCGAAACGGCGCTGCTCGGGGAACTGGCCGCGCGCCTCCAGCGCCTTGAGCACCTCCAGGGCGCCCTCGCGGTGGTTGCACACCAGGACCATGTCGCAGCCGGCGTCCAGGGCGGCGTTGGCGCGGTCGGCGAAGGAGCCGGTGGCCACCGCCCCCTCCATGCTGAGGTCGTCGGAGAAGATCACGCCGTCGAAGCCCAGGCGCTGGCGCAGGATGTCTTGCAGCCAGAACGGCGAGAAGCCGGCGGGGTGCGGGTCCACCCTCGAGTAGATCACGTGGGCGGGCATGATGCCCTGCAGTTCGCGCGCGAGCTGGGTGAAGGGCACCAGGTCGTGGGCCTCGATCTCGGCCCAGGGACGCTCGTCCACCGGCAGCGCGATGTGGGAGTCGGCCGCCACCGAGCCGTGGCCGGGGAAATGCTTGCCGGTGGCCGCCATGCCGGCGTCGTGCATGCCACGGATGAACTCGCGCAGCAGCTTCACCGCCACCAGGGGGTCGGCATGGAAGGCACGGTCGCCGATGACCTGGGAGATGCCGCAGTCCACGTCCAGGATGGGCGCGAAGCTGATGTCCACGCCGGTGGCCAGGACCTCGGCCGCCATCAGCCAGCCGCACTGGTAGGCCAGCTGGCGGGCGCGGTCGGGATCGGTGGCGACGAGGTCGCCGAAGACCTTCATGGGGGGCAGCCTGACGAAGCCCTCGCGGAAGCGCTGCACGCGCCCGCCCTCCTGGTCCACCGCCAGGATGAGGCCGGGGCGGACGGCGCGGATGGCCTGGACCAGGGCGGTGACCTGCTCCACGTTGCTGAAATTGCGGGCAAAGAGGATGACGCCCCCGACGTGGGGGTGTTGCAGGAGGTCTTTCTCGGCGTCCGTCAGGGTCAGGCCTTCGAGATCGAGCATGAGTGCGCCAAGGGTCATGGGAGGTCCTCGCGGATGGGGCTTGGCCCGGCCGGGCCGGAAGGCGGCCGGCGGGGCGTGAAAACCCGCGACACTAGTCGGGCCGTCCGGCGAAGTCAAAACCGCCGTCACATTCCGGGCAAGCCCCTACCCAAGGCCAACAATAAAGCCCCTAAAAGGACTAGCAATGAACTGAGACGTGTTTAGAGGCAGTTGCTATAATGACGCCTCAATCCGGTCCCGTGCCGGCTCCCAGACGACGGTTAGCGCATGCCCGCCCTGCTTTCCCGCAAGTTCCTGCTTGCCACCCTGGCTGCCAGCAGCCTCGTGGTCTTTTCCGGGGTTTTCGCCAAACAGGCCACCGCCCCCACGACCCACCTTCCGCTGACGCCCTCCAAGGTGCAGGCGCGCACCGCGCGCGATACCGTCAGCCTGCTCGACGAGATGCACTACGAGCACCGCGTGCTCGACGACAAGCTGTCCTCGCAGGTCTTCGACCGCTTCCTCAAGGACCTGGACAGCCAGCACATCTACTTCCTGGCCAGCGACGTGCAGGCCTTCGAGCCCTATCGCCTGACCCTGGACAACGCGCTGAAGAAGGGTGACCTGCGCGCCGCCTTCCTGATCTACAACCGCTACCTGCAGCGCACCCGCGAGCGCCTCGAGTTCGTGCTCGCCGAACTCGACAAGGGCGTGGGCGCCATGGACTTCGGCGCCGACGAGTCGCTCGAGGTGGACCGCGAGAAATCGCCCTGGGTGGCGAACCGCGCCGCCATGGACGAGCTGTGGCGCAAGCGCATCAAGGCCGCCGCGCTCAGCCTGCGCCTGGCGGGCAAGGCCGACAAGGACATCCAGACCACGCTGACCAAGCGCTACAAGAGCCAGCTCAACAACATCACCCGCACCAAGGCGGACGACGGCTTCCAGGCCTTCATGAACTCGTTCGCGGAGTCCTACGATCCGCACACCGAGTACTTCTCGCCGCGCACCGAAGAAAACTTCAACATCAACATGAGCCTGTCGCTGGAAGGCATCGGCGCGGTGCTGCAGAGCGAGGACGAGTTCACCAAGGTCGTGCGCCTGGTGCCCGCCGGCCCCGCCGACAAGGGCAAGCAGCTCAAGACCGGCGACCGCATCGTGGCGGTGGCGCAGGGCGACCAGGACTTCGTCGACGTCGTCGGCTGGCGCATCGACGAGGTCGTCGAGCTCATCCGCGGCCCCAAGGGCACGACCGTGCGCCTGCAGGTCATTCCCGCCGGCAGTGTCGACGAGACCCAGACCCGCGTCGTCAGCATCGTGCGCAACACGGTCAAGCTCGAGGACCAGGCTGCGCAGAAGAAAATCCTCACCCTCAAGCAGGGCGAGACCAGTTACAAGATCGGCGTGATCAAGCTGCCGGCCTTCTATGCCGATTTCCAGGGCATGCAGGCGGGCGACCCCGAGTACCGCAGCACCACGCGCGACGTGAAGCGCCTGATCAACGAGCTCAAGGCCGAGAAGATCAACGGCCTCGTCCTCGACCTGCGCAACAACGGCGGCGGCTCGCTGTCCGAGGCCAACTCGCTGATCGGCCTGTTCATCGGCACCGGCCCCACCGTGCAGGTACGCAATGCCGCCGGCAAGGCCGAGCAGCTGGTCGACCCGGACCCGTCCGTGACCTACTCCGGCCCGCTCGCGGTCATGACCAACCGCCTCTCGGCCTCCGCCGCCGAGATCGTCGCCGGCGCCATCCAGGACTACGGCCGCGGCCTCGTCATCGGCTCCACCACCTTCGGCAAGGGCACGGTGCAGTCGCTGCGCGACCTCGAATACGGGCAGCTCAAGCTGACCGAGGCCAAGTTCTACCGCATCTCCGGCGCGTCCACGCAGCACCGCGGCGTCAACGCCGACGTGGTCTTCCCCAACATCTTCGACGACGAGGACGTGGGCGAGTCCGCGCTGCCCAACGCCATGCCCTGGGACACCATTCCCTCGGCCCGCTACGTGCCCTACCAGGACTACTCGCGCCGCCTGCCCGAGCTGCGCCGCCAGTCCGAAGAGCGCCAGGCCAGGGATCCCGACTTCCGCTACCTGAACGAGTCCATCGCGCTCGCGCACGAGCTGAAGAAGATCAAGACGCTGTCGCTCAACGAGGCCACCCGCCGCAAGGAAAAGGCCGATCTCGACGCGCGTCGCCTGGCGATGGAGAACCGTCGCCGCACCGCCAAGGGCGAGGCCCTGCTCAAGTCCTGGAAGGAAGCCGAGGACAAGGCCGAGGAAGAAGCCCAGGAGGCCGCCGAGCCGGGCCAGGAAAAGCCCGAGGAAGAGGCCTTCGCCCTTGAGGCCGCCCGCGTCCTCATCGACAGCTTCACGCCGCACGTCAGCAAGCGCTGAGCCGGCCCGCGACCTGGTCCCGACGCCGCTCCCGTCCCCGCGGGCGCGGCGTTTTCATTTCCGGCTCCCCTCCTCCCCCCGCACATTCGCCGCAACAGCGGATGGGCGACACCGTGCCGCGCTGGCACCGTGTGCGCAGGCCCCATCCCGGGGTCGCCACAGGAGATCCCGCGCATGCTTCGGTTTCCGGTTCCTGTTTCCCTCTTCCTTGCCGCCCTGCCCCTGCCCGCCTTCGCCGCCCCCGTCCTCCTCGCCCCCGACGGCAGCACGCCCCCCTACGCGCTCGTCGAGGGCGTGCTCGGTGCCGGCGCGGTGGAAGTGCCCGACTGCAGCCATCCCGAGTTCGGCCCGCACCTGATCCAGGCCTACGACTCCGCGCTCGCGGCGTGGGTCTTCGCGCTCACGCTGCACGTGCAGCCCGACAACGACCGCTGCCTCTACACCGACCGCCAGCGCAACGAGATCAAGGTCAGCGACTCCTCGCCCAATGACCTCAAGATCTATTCCGGCGACACCGTTTTCTATCGCTGGCGCTTCCGTCTGGACGCGGGCTTCCAGGCCTCCGCGGCCTTCACCCACCTGCACCAGATCCGCCCCTACGACGGCGACGCCGCGCAGCCCGTGCTCATGCTGACCGCGCGCAGCAAGAACGGCGACTCGCTGGAGCTCAACCACGTGAACTCCAGCGGCACGCCGCGCACCCTGCTGCGCGTGCCGCTGGCGCCACTGCGCGGCGAGTGGGTGGAGGCGGCCAGCCGGCTCACCGCCGGCAGCCACGGCCAGTACCGCCTGGTGCTGACGCGCGTGAGCGACGGCGCCGTCCTGCTGGACTACAACAACAACGATATCGACCTGTGGCGCAGCGGCACTTCCTTCATCCGCCCCAAGTGGGGCATCTACCGCAGCCTGGATTATCCCGAGGCGCTGCGCGACGAGGAAATCCGGCTCGGGACGCTGTGCCTGGCCAAGGGCACGGACACCTGCGGCGGCGCCGTGGCGGTGCCGCTGGCGCGCAGCGCGGTGACGGCAAGCAGCAATGCCGGCAAGGCGGGCTACACGGTGGACGGGCGGCTGCTGACGCGCTGGAGCGCGAGCGGGGACGGGCAATGGATACGTTATGACCTGGGCGCACCGCGGCAGCTGTCCGAGGTGGCGATCGCCTGGGGCAAGGGCACCTCGCTGCGCTACCGCTTCGACATCCAGGTGTCGGACGACGCTATCGGCTACACGACGGTTTGGAGCGGCGAGAGCAGCGGCACGACCTCGCGCCTCGAGCCCTACGCCCTGCCCCGCCCGACGGGGCGCTACCTGCGCATCGTGGCGCACGGCAACCAGGTGGATGCCGGCGTGTCCATCGCGGAAACGGCGGTCAGCGCTTTGCCCTGATCCGGTCGGCGCCGGCGGCCACCGCTTCCGCCCCGCCCGGGAATGGTGGCCGCCGCAGGAGAGAGGTCGCTACATTTCGCTGCACAACTGTTTGCAAACTAATGCAGATCAATAAACGAACGCCAATACAGTCGTCTTGTTCAGCAAGAGCTCAGCCAGGATACTGCTGAGGCTGAGAACAAGGCCCCGTTGCTCGACAACAAGGATCCCGCCACTGCACCGCAAACGAGGCTTCCTTTCGCCATGACCTCTCTCCCCCCCGCCGCCTGAGTCCGCGGCCCCTCGCCTGAACTCGCGGCCAGCCGCCCTGCCCTGCGGTTCGCCGCCTGCTTCCGCGTCCCTGTACTTCTGACTGCTTCCTGGCCCGCCCCGGCGTATCCGCCCCGGCGCCGGCCCCTGCTCGCCCGGAGGATTTTCTGATCCGTAACGTTTCGCCCTTGTCAGGCGCGCACCGTTCGCGTTTCCGCACGCACTGACACATTTCCAACAACACAGCTCAAATCCTATAAACAGAGACACTATCAATGATCAAGAACCTGACCCGCCCCGCGCTCGCGGCGGCGCTCGCCCTGCAGCTGCCGGCGGCTTTTGCCGGCGTCACCCTGACGGCCGACGGCCGTACCGACACCTACCAGCTGATCCGCAGCAAGCTCAACAGCACCATCGAAGCGCCGGACTGCTCGCACTCCGGCTTCGGCCCGCACATCACCCAGGCCCACGACAGCGCCCTGGGCAAGCCGGTCTTCGTCTTCCATGCCCACGTGCATCCCGACGATGACCGCTGCCTGAAGAGCGACCGCCAGCGCAACGAGATCAAGGTGGACGCGCAGTCCCCCGCCGGCCTGCGCGCCGTGCAGGGCGACCGCATGACGTATGAATGGAAGTTCCGCCTGGACAGCGGCTTCCAGGCCTCGCCCAGCTTCACCCACCTGCACCAGGTCAAGCCGGTGGGCGGCGATGACGACATGCCGCTCATGACGCTGATCGCCCGCGGCGGCAGTGCCGACGCCCTGGAGCTCACCCAGTACGACTACAGCAACCAGCGTCGCGTGCTGAAGAGCGTGCCGCTGTCCTTGCTGCGCGGCGAATGGGTGCAGGTGCGCAGCAATCTCACCGCCGGCCGCCCCGGCCGCTACGCCATCACCCTGACGCGTGTGCGCGATGGCGCCACCCTGCTGTCCTACAGCGCGTCCAGCATCGACATGTGGCGCAGCGGCGTGCAGTTCCTGCGCCCCAAGTGGGGCATCTACCGCAGCCTCGGCGACCGCGACTACCTGCGCGACGAGCAGGTGCGCTTCGACGGCTTCTGCATCGCCAAGGGCGGCGAGACCTGCGGCGGCAGCGATGGCGGCATGACGCCCGCTCCCGCTCCCGCCCCCGCCCCCCAGCCGGGCGGCCCCACCGCGCTGGTGATCGACCGGGCGGCCGTGACGGCCAGTGCGCATGACGGCAACCTGCCGGCCAACAGCGTGGACGGCAACACGGGGACGCGGTGGTCCGCGCAGGGCGATGGCCAGTGGATCCAGTACGACCTGAAGGCGCAGCGCCAGGTCGGCCTGGTACGGATCGCCTGGCACAACGGCAACACCCGCCGTGCCCGCTTCGAGATCCAGCTGTCCAGTGACGGCCGCGCCTTCACGACGGTCCACTCCGGGGAAAGCAGCGGCATCACCACCGGGCGTGAGACTTACGATTTCCCGGACGCCAGTGCGCGCTATGTGCGCATCGTCGGGCACGGCAATTCGAGCAACCAGTGGAACAGCATCGCCGAGGCCGAGGTCCACGGCCTCGACTGAGGAAGCGGCGGGCGCAGGGATGCGCCCTTCGTTCCCGTCCCGCCCCCTTTCCGGCCGGCCGGATCGCCCGGCTCAGGGGCCGGCGAGCCAGTCCCCGCCCGCCACCGGCACCAGGCCGGCCACCGCCAGCCGGTACCAGTAGCACCAGGCCCGAACCGTTCCGCCCGCGGCCAGCGCCACCATCGTCAGGCGCCGCTCGTACTCGTCGCCGGCCGTTCCCGCCACGCCCTCAAAGTCGTCCAGCGCCGGCCACAGGCCGGCATCGGGCAGGCGATAGACATCCCCCGCCACGGCCTCGTCCGGCCGGCCCGCGGCCAGCGCCGGGTACCAGCTCACCCGGTACAGGCGGGCGCCGCCGCAGCGGGCCGTCCCCACCCATTCGGCCCGAGCCGCCAGCCAGGCGCCCATGGCATGGCCGGACCCGCGGCGCAGGGTGCCGTAGACAAAAAGGTAGGGGGTGTCACGTTGCGTCATGATTTCGTCATTCTCATTCCCGCCCGGCACGGGTAGGATTTTTGCAAGACCCCAAGGATGCGCGGCGCATGTCCGACAACGGAAGCCCGGTGCCGCCACGGCACGAGCCCCGGCCCCAGCGCCTGCTGGCCGAGCAGGCCTTCGCGCGCGCGGCGGGGGCGCCCCTCTGCGGCGGCAACCGCCTGCGCCTGCTGCGCGACGCCACCGGCAATTATCCCGCCTGGCTGGCGGCCATCCACAATGCGCGCTTCAGCATCCACTGCGAAAACTACATCATCCAGGACGACGCCGTCGGCCGCGAGTTCATCGCCGCCCTGGCCGCGCGCGCCCGCGCCGGTGTGCGCGTGCGCCTGCTCTACGACTGGATGGGCACCTTCCTGCTCAGCTCGCGCGCCTTCTTCCGTCCCCTGGTGGAGGCCGGCGGCGAGGTGCGCGCCTTCAATCCCCTGCGCCCCGGCCGCCCCTTCGGCTGGATGGCGCGCGACCACCGCAAGTCGCTGGTGGTCGACGGCGAGGTCGGCTTCGTCAGCGGCCTCTGCATCAGCGCGCGCTGGCTGGGCCGGCCGGAGCGCCACCAGGCGCCCTGGCGCGACACCGGCATCGAGGTGCGCGGACCGGCCGTGGCCGACATCCTTGCCGGCTTCGGCCAGACCTGGGCGCTGGCCGGCGCGCCGCTGCCGCTGGAGGAGCAGGTGCGGGCCGAGACCCTCGCCCCCGCCGGCGACACCCTGCTGCGCGTGATCGCCAGCAGCCCCTACTCCAGCGGCCTCTACCGCCTGGACCAGCTCATCGCCGCCATGGCCGAGGAAACGCTGTGGCTGACCGACGCCTACTTCCTGGGCACGCCGGCCTACGTGCAGGCGCTGTGCGCCGCGGCGCAGGACGACGTGGACGTGCGCCTGCTGGTGCCCAGCACCAGCGACATCCCCCTGATCTCGCCGTTCTCGCGCGCCGGCTACCGGCCGCTGCTGGAGGCCGGGGTGCGCGTGTTCGAGTGGAACGGCTCCATGCTGCATGCCAAGACCGCGGTGGCGGACGGGCGCTGGGCGCGCGTCGGCTCCAGCAACCTCAACCTGGCGAGCTGGATCGGCAACTACGAGCTGGACGTGGCCGTGGAGGACGAGGGCTTCGCGCAGGACATGGAAGTGATGTACCTGCAGGACCTGGAGCAGGCCACCGAGATCGTGCTCAGCGAGCGCCACCGCATCCGGCCGCGTGAGAGGCGGCCGCGCGTGCACCGGCTGCGCCCGCGTGCCGGCATGGCCTCGGCGCTGCGCCTGGGCAACACCGTGGCGGCGGCGGTGCAGCAGCGCCGGGTGCTGGGCGCGGTGGAGGCGGCGACGCTGCTGTTCACGGGGCTGCTGCTGCTCGGGCTGGGCGCTGTCGGGCTGTGGCGCCCCGCCCTGCTGGCCTGGCCGCTGGCGGCGCTGTTCCTGTGGCTGGCGGTGATCCTGCTGCTGCAGGCGCTGCGCCTGTGGCAACGCCCCCCGCGGCGGCCGCCCGACGACGACTAGCCGCGCCCCGGATGGCCCGCCCGCGCGGGTGCGCGGTTGACTCGCGAGGGGCCTGCGGTATCCTTCCCGCCTCCCTGCGCCGTCCGGCCGGGACTGGAGGCGTGGCCGAGCGGTTTAAGGCACCGGTCTTGAAAACCGGCGAGGGTTCCGCCCTCCGTGAGTTCGAATCTCACCGCCTCCGCCAATATGCCAATAAAATCAATAACCTGCGTATAGTTAGTGATTTGAACCCACAAAGAAACCCACAAAAAATCAGCAATTGTGAGGGCCTCTTCAGTAGAAGGCATCGGTGGTGAAGAGCATTGACGCCGGGCAGGGACGCGTCACGCTCGCCCATGATCCCATCCCATCCCATCCCGGCACTGAACTGGCCGGCCATGACAATGCCTTTCGCAGTCTCTTAGCCCGCCCTCCTTCAGGGGCCCAGTGAAGGCCAGCAGGTGCGCTTTACACTGGAAGGCGAACCCACGATTACCGCCCTCGAACCCCTGCCCTGACGCGAGCCTCGGCCAGAGCTGGTATTGGAAAGCCTTCGGGATCAGCCTTAGCCTGAAGCGTCATGGCTCGCACTGCTACTGCTGGCCTGCCCCTCCCGTCAATCCTTGGGTCTGTCATGGAAGCTCTAAGGCACTTCGACGCCACCGCCACGATTCAGACTTCTCCCGACACGCTTTTCGCGTACCTGGACGATCCCCAGCGACTCGGCGCTCATATGAGTCAGTC
>DASUDN010000075.1:0-16782 GCA_036275595.1 Moraxellaceae bacterium | reverse complement strand
AAACGACAATGGCGGCCGAAGCCGCCATTGTGCGTTCCCGCGCGGGGATGTCAAAGACCGGCGTTCTTCAGGCGGTTGGCCTGGTTGCGGTAGGCCGCCTTGGGTTCCGGGGTGAACAGGCCGCGCAGGCCGAACAGGTGGTTGATCTCGTCACCGTGGTTCCAGGGGTAGTTGTCGCGCAGCACCTGGCCGAAGTGGTTGCTGCAGCGGCCGACAAGGCCGTCGTTGGCTTCGTTCATGGCGATGCTGGTGACGCCGAAGAAGGTGTCCAGCGGATCCAGGATGTTGGTCACGACGCTGGTGCCGCCCATTGAGTAGAAGCGCTGGCCGCCGTTGCCGGTGTAGGCGCCCTCGCCGCAGGAGGTGACGGGTACGCCGGCCGGGAACTTGGCGTTTAAGGCGGCGGCGCCGGCGGTGCTCAGCGAGGCCATGGAGCCCTTGAAGTCCTCGTCCCAGGAGTTGCCGGCGATGGTGGTCAGCAGGGTGGAGAAGGCATTCAGGATGGTGTTGGCCAAGCCGCCGACGTAGGGATTGTTCACCACGTCCTGCATCAGGTTGCCGACCGGCGTGCCCTTGACCGGGGAGCCCATGGTGGTGACGGACGCCACCTGGCCGGGGATGACGGCGGCGACGTAGCGGGCGGAGAAGCCGCCATGGCTGTGGCCGATCAGGTTGACCTTCTGGGCGCCGGTCACGGCCAGCACGGTGCGGACCTGGCCGAGGAGCTGCTCGCCGCGGGCCTCGGAGGAATTGAAGGCGGAGGCGGAGGTATTGAAGACGGTGGCGCCGTTGGAGCGCAGGTCGCCGGCGATGCCGTAGAAGTACTCGATGCCGAGCACCTTGTCGAAGCCCAGCACGCCCGGGGCCAGGACGACGGGGTACTTGGTCTGGGAGTAGGTACCCGCGTGGGCGGCACCGGCAACCAGCATCAGGGCAGCAGCCATCAGCTTCTTCATGATTCGCTCCTTGTTCTTGAATTCGAGTTCTTGGCTTTTCTTGTGGAGACATCGTCAGGCGCGCGGCCTGTCCTTCCGGATGCGGGGGATAGAGCAGCGGCCGTGCCAGAAGCCGTCGTGCCGGCGTGCCAACACCGATTTTGGCCGCATCGGTGCACGCCCTGTCCCGGCCTGTCCACCCACCCCTCGTGACTGGCCGGCCATGTCCATGGGCTGTCAGGGAATGTCCACGCGCTGTCAGACAACCGCTCATCCGTCTATCCGCGCCGCTCATCGACACTGTTACCGGCCGGAACACCGGATACCACCGGTAACGCATGCGGTAACGCCCTTTGGTAACACTTTCTTCGTAGAAGCCGCCCCCATCGGCGGCCTGGCCTTGGCAGCCGCCCGGGATGCTGGCATATACTGTACGGATGAACAGTCACAAGACAGGCAATGGCTGGCGCCGCATGGTGGCCTGCGTGCAGGTGCCGGGGTTCGGGCTCGCGGTCGAGGCCCTGGACAACCCGGGCCTGGCCGTACGGCCCGTGGCGCTGCTGCACTCCGCGACCCAGGCGCTGGTGACCGAGGCCACGCCGGTGGCGCGCACGGCGGGCGTGGCGCCGGGCATGGACTGGGCGACGGCGGCCGCCGCCTGCGCCGGCCTGGGGCGCATCGTGGCACGCCCCGAGCACTATGCCGGGGTGGCGGCGCGGATGGGGGAGGCGCTGGCGGCCATCAGCCCCGAACTGGAGACGGGGCTGCCCGGGACGGTCCTCCTCGACCTGACGCCCTGCCAGGCCTACTACCGGCACGACCCGGACCGCATCGCCAGCCTGCTCCTGGACTGCGTCCGCGCCGCGGGCGCCCCGGTCCCCGGCGTCGGCATCAGCGGCGACAGGACCACCGCGCAGGTCGCCGCCCGCCAGGCCGGCGCCGGTGGCGCCCGGGTCGTCCCCCCGGACGCGGCGGCGGCCCACCTGGCCCCGCTGACGCTGGAGGAACTGTGCGGCGCGGGGCCGCTAGTCACGGCCTTCCTGGCCGACCACGGCGTTGCCCGCTGTGGTGACATGGCGCGGATTCCCCACGGCCTGCTGGCCCGGCGCTTCGGGAATGTCGGGCGCCGCCTGTGGCTGATGGCGCAGGGCCGCGACCCCGCCCCCGTCCGGGCGCGCGGCCCTGCCGACGCGCGGGAGGCACCGGGCGGCGGCCTGCTGCGCACCCTCCCCCCCGCCTGCCGCGACGAAGCCGCCCTGCTGGAGGCCCTGCTGCAGCTGGCCGCCCGCCTGCTGGCGCGGCTGTCGCGCGAGGGCTGGACGGGGCCGGAGCTGCGCGTGGCCCTGCGCGCCCCCGAGGGCTGGCGCCGGGACGTGGTGCCGTTGCCCGCCACGGCGGACCTTGCGGCCCTGGCGCCGCCGCTGCGGCGCTTTCTGCGCCGGCACTGGTTCGGGGAGGAGGTCCGGCAACTGCACCTGCAGCCGGCCCCCCCGCCTCGCGACCTGCAGCAGCGGGACTTCTTCGCGGCAGGACGCCGCCGTGCCTGAAACGCCATGCGGGCAGAACCGTACGGTCGCAAATATCCGACCGATTCCCCGTGTGCGGAGGTGACATACAACAGAAGTGCTGCTTTTATTGGTCATACGACCAATAACAAACACCAACAAGAATGGCCTCGATCCAACAGGACAGCACACCCGGGAGCCGCCGGCCGGGACGTCCCCGCCGCGACGGCTCCGCCATGCCGCGCGAAGCCATCCTTGAGCGCGCCTTCGCCGCCTTCTCCCGCCAGGGCTATGACGGCGTCACCCTGCGCCAGCTCGCGGCCGACTGCGGCGTCAGCGACAGCCTGCTGACGCACCACTTCGGCAGCAAGCAGCAGCTCTGGCAGGAAGCGGCCGACAGCGTGTTCGCGCCGCTGCACCGGCAACTGGTGGACACCCTCGAGGGCATCGCCGCCGCCAACGTCGCGCTCAAGCTCCGCCAGAACCTGAAGGCGTCGCTGACGCTGCTTGCCACGCGCCCGGAGGCCCTCGCCTTCATGTTCCGCGAGGGCGACACCGAGAGCGAGCGCGCCGACCACCTGCGCCAGCACTACGTCGACCCCTATACCGACCGTATCCACGCGCTGGTCGACCAGGCCGCCGCCGAGGGCCTGATGCGCCAGCGCAGCCACGAGGCCTGTACCGGCATGGTGCTGGGCATCATGCGCATGCTGGCCATGCCGGGCGTGTACCGCCACGTGCTGGCGCCGCGCCTCGCCACCCCCGAATCCGTTTCCGCCTACGTCGACGAAGTCGTCAGCATCTTCTACGACGGGCTCCTGCTTCCCGTGGCCACCGGACCGGCCCCTTCGCCTGAGGACACGCCATGAACCGCCCGCTCCTGCCCGCCCTCCTCCTCTGCAGCACCGTGCTCGCGCTGTCGGGCTGCGGCCACAAGGAACCGCCGCCCGCACCGGAGCGGCCGGTCAAGCTGATGACGGTGGGCGCAGGCACCGTGGCCGCGACCGCCGAACTCGCCGGCGAGGTGCGCGCGCGCGTGGAATCCAGCCTGGGCTTCCGCGTCGGCGGCAAGATCATCGCGCGCCGGGTCGAGACCGGGCAGCGCGTGCGCCGCGGCGACGAGCTCGCGCGACTGGACCCGCGCGACTTCGAGCTGGCCGACCAGTCCGCGAGCTCGGCGCTGATCGCCGCCGAGGCGCGCCTGGAGAATGCCCGCGCCGAGTACAACCGCTACCAGGAGCTGGGCCGCAAGAGCTTCGTGTCGACGACCGACCTGGAGCGCAAGCGCGTGGAGCTGTCCGCCGCCGAAGCACAGTTCCGGCAGGCGCAGAGCGGCCAGTCGCTGGAGCAGAACCGCATGGCCGACACCGTGCTGCGCGCCGATGCCGACGGCGTGGTCACGGCCATCCAGGCCGACGTCGGCGAGGTGGTCGGCGCCGGCCAGCCGGTGATCCGCGTGGCGCAGGACGGCCCGCGCGAGATCGAGGTGGAATTCCCGGAAAACCGCACGCAGCTGGCACCCGTGGCGCGCGCCCAGGTCGCGCTGTGGGCGAACCCGGGCGTGCGCCTGCCGGCCGCGCTGCGCGAGCTGTCGGCCGCCGCCGATCCGCATACGCGCACCTTCCGCGCGCGCTACACGGTGAAGGCCCCGGCCGGCGCGCTGGCCCTCGGCCAGTCCGCCACCCTCTACCTGGCGCTGCCGGCGCAGAAGTCCGGCGCCAGCCGCCTGCCGACGACGGCGCTGTTCGGCCAGCACGGCAAGACCCTGGTGTGGGTGTACGACCCCAAAAGCGGGACGGTGCACCGGCATCCGGTGCAGGCGGTGGGCGTGGACGGGCTGGAGGTGCTGGTGGCCGGCCTGGCCCCGGGCACGCAGGTGGTGACCGCGGGCGTGCACGTGCTGGCCGAGGGCCAGAAGGTGCAGCCCTTTGCCGCGCGCCCCGCGAACTGAGCCGGGAGCGACGCCATGACCGGCCATGACCATGACCACGCTCCCGTCCGGGAGAAACTCAGCGAACGCTTCAACCTGTCGCGCATCGCGATCCAGAACCCGGCGATCACGCTCTACCTCCTGGTGGTGCTGCTGGTCGCCGGCGCCGCCGCCTATTTCCAGCTCGGCCAGGACGAGGATCCGCCCTTCACCTTCCGCGTGATGGTGGTGCGCGCCTTCTGGCCGGGCGCCACCGCCATGCAGATGGCGCAGCAGGTCTCCGACCCGCTGGAGAAGACGCTGCAGGAAACGCCGTACGTGGAGCGCATCCGCAGCTACTCCAAGCCGGGCGAGACCACCTTCCTGCTCGAAATCAAGGACTCCACGCCGCCCGCCGACGTGCCCAACGTCTGGTACACGGTGCGCAAGAAGGTGGGCGACATGCGCGGTCGCCTGCCGGCGGGCGTGCAGGGTCCGGTGTTCAACGACGAGTTCGGCGATGTCTACGGCGTGATCTACGCGCTGTCCGGCGACGGCTTCACGCGCGCGGAACTGCGCGACCAGGCCGACTTCATCCGCCAGCAGCTGCTGCAGGTGCCCAACGTGGCCAAGGTCGAGCTGGTGGGCGTGCAGGACGAGAAGGTCTACGTCGAGATCTCGCAGCTCAAGCTGGCGCGGCTCGGCATCGACTTCGGCCAGGTCATCCGCGCCCTCAACGACCAGAACGCGGTGGCCTATGCCGGCCGCCTGCAGGCCGGCGCCGACACCCTGCAGGTGCGCATCGGCGGCCAGTTCGACAACCTGGAGACGCTGCGCGCGCTGCCGCTGCGCTTCAACGAGCGCACCTTCCGCCTCGGCGACCTCGGCACGGTGAGCCGTGGCTACCAGGACCCGCCCACGCCCAAGGCGCGCTTCAACGGCCGCGAGGTCATCGCGCTCACCATCTCCATGGCCAAGGGCGGCGACATCATCAAGCTGGGCAAGGACCTGAACGCCGCCACCACCGGCCTGCGCGCGCGCCTGCCCGCCGGCATCGAGCTCGAGCAGATGCAGGACCAGCCGGCGGCGGTGTCGCTGTCGGTGCGCGAGTTCCTGCGCGTGCTGGCCGAGGCGCTCGTCATCGTGCTCGGCGTGTCCCTGCTGAGCCTGGGCCTGCACCGCAATCCCTGGCGCATCGACACGCGTCCCGGCCTCGTGGTCGCGCTGTCCATTCCCACCGTGCTGGCCGCCACTTTCCTGGTCATGCACTGGGCGCACATCGACCTGCACAAGATCTCGCTGGGCTCGTTGATCATCGCGCTCGGCCTGCTGGTGGACGACGCCATCATCATCATCGAGATGACGGTGCGCAAAATGGAGGAAGGCTGGGACCGCCTCAAGGCCAGCACCTACGCCTTCACCGCCACCTCCATGCCCATGCTCACCGGCACGCTGATCACCGCGGCCGGCTTCCTGCCCATCGGCCTGGCCAATTCCGCCACCGGCGAATACACCTTCGCCATCTTCGCGGTGACCACGGCGGCGCTTCTCATCTCCTGGTTCGTGTCCATCTACTTCGTGCCCTTCCTGGGCTTCAAGCTGCTGCGCGACCACCCCGGACATGACGAGGTCTTCGACACGCCCTTCTACCGCCGCGTGCGCGCGCTGGTGGACCGCGCCGTGGAGCGGCGCTGGCTGACCATCGGCGCCACCGTGGGCGCGCTGGGGCTGGGCGTGCTGGGCATGCAGGTGGTGGAAAAGCAGTTCTTCCCGGATTCCAGCCGGCCCGAAATCATCGTCGACCTGTGGCTGCCGGAAGGCTCGTCCTTCAGCGCCAGCGAGGACCTGGCCAAGCGCGTCGAGGCCCGGCTCGGCAAGCTCGAGGGCGTGTCCACGGTGTCGTCCTTCATCGGCTCGGGCGTGCCCCATTTCTACCTGCCCATGGAACAGATCTTCCCGCAGGACAACGTCAGCCAGCTCATCGTGCTGCCGGCCTCGCATGACGACCGCGAACGCATCCGGCGCGAACTGCCGCGCCTGCTGACGCAGGAATTCCCCGAGGCGCGCACGCGCGTGCAGCTGCTGCCCAACGGCCCGCCCGTGACCTATCCGGTGATGTTCCGCGTCATGGGACCGGACCCGGCGCAGGTGCGAACGCTGGCCGAGGCCGTCAAGGGCGAGTTGCGCAAGGATGCCGACATGCGCGGCATCAACGACAACTGGAACGAGGAAATCAAGGTGCTGCGCCTGGACATCGACCAGGCCCGCGCCCGCGCGCTGGGCGTGAGCAGCGAGGCGCTGTCGACGGCCAGCGCGACCATCATGTCGGGCCTTCCCATCGGCCAGTACCGGGAGAACAACCGCCAGATCGGCATCGTACTGCGCCAGCCGGAGCATGAGCGCAACACGCTGACGGCGCTGCAGAGCGCCTACCTGCCCACGGCCACCGGCCAGTCCATTCCCTTCGCCCAGGTCGGCCATGCCGGCCTGGCCTGGGAACCGGGCGTGATCTGGCGCCAGAACGGCAACTTTGCGATCACGGTGCAGGGCGACGTGCGCGAGGGCATCCAGGGAACGACGGTGGCACTGCGCCTGAACGACCGCCTGGACGCGCTGCGCGCGACGCTGCCGCCGGGCTACCGCATCGAGATCGCGGGCACGGTGGCGGAATCCAGCAAGGGCACCAGCTCCATCTCGGCCAACGTCCCGTTCATGCTGTTCATCATCTTCACGCTGCTGATGCTGCAGCTGCGCAGCTTCTCGCGCAGCCTGCTGGTCTTCCTGACGGGGCCGCTCGGCATCGTCGGCGCCTCCATGACGCTGCTGCTGATCGGCAAGCCCATGGGCTTCGTGGCGATGCTGGGCATCATTGCCCTGAACGGCATGATCATCCGCAACTCGGTGATCCTGATCGACCAGATCGAACAGGACATCGCGGCGGGGGTAGACCGCTGGACGGCGGTGGTGGATGCGGCGGTGCGCCGCTTCCGCCCCATCATGCTGACGGCGGCGGCGGCGGTGCTGGCCATGATCCCGCTGGTGCGCAGCACCTTCTGGGGTCCGATGGCCGCCGCCATCATGGGCGGCCTCATCGTGGCCACGGCGCTGACCCTGCTGTCGCTGCCGGCCATGTACGCGGCCTGGTTCAAGGTGCGGCGCGACGAGACCTGACGCGGGCGCGGGCCCCGGCTTCCCGGGGCCGGGCCGCCTCGCCTTCGCCGGCGCGGGAGGCGCGCCTCAGAGGATGTGGTCCAGCGCCTGCTCCAGGTTGCGCACGGTCTGCTCGATGTGGTTGAGCTTGTCGAGCCCGAACAGGCCGACGCGGAAGGTGCGGAATTCCGCCGGCTCGTCGCACATGAGCGGCACGCCGGCGGCGGTCTGCAGGCCCTGGGCAATGAACTTGCGCGCGTTGTGCATGTCGACGTCCTCGGTGTGGCAGACCACCACGCCCGGCGCGCCGTAGCCCCGCGCCGCCACGCTCTTCAGGCCGCGCCGCGCGAACAGCTCGCGCACCTGCCGGCCGAGCTCGATCTGGCGGAGCTTGAGCGCGCCGAAGCCGGTGGCCTCCATCTCCCGCATGGTGTCGCGCAGCTGCGCCAGCGCGGCGGTGGGCATGGTGGCGTGGTAGGCGTGCCCGCCGTTCTCGTAGGCCTGCATGATCTGCAGCCACTTCTTCAGGTCGGCCGCGAAGCTGGTGCTGGTGGTGGCCTCGACGCGCGCGCGCGCCGCCGGGCCCAGCATGACGAGGGCGGCGCCCGGCGTGGAGCTCCAGCCCTTCTGGGGCGCACTGATGAGCACGTCCACGCCGCAGGCCTCCATGTCCACCCAGACCGTGCCCGAGGCCACGCAGTCGAGGACGAACAGCCCGCCCGCCTCATGCACGGCGTCGGCCACGGCGCGCAGGTAGTCGTCGGGGAGCTGGATGCCGGAGGCGGTCTCGACATGCGGCGCGAACACCAGGGCGGGCCGGCTGGCGCGGATGGCGGCGACCACCTCCTCGACGGGCGCCGGCGCCCAGGCCGCCTGCGGCCCGGGCTCCACCGGGCGCGCCTTGAGCACCTCGCAGGCGGCGGGAATGGCGCCCATCTCGAAGATCTGGGTCCAGCGGTAGCTGAACCAGCCGTTGCGCAGCACCAGGCAGGGCTGGCCGGTGGCCAGCTGGCGCGCCACCGCCTCCATGCCGAAGCTGCCGCCGCCGGGGACGATGGCCACGGCGTCCGCGTGGTAGACCTTTTTCAGGGTGGCGGAAATGTCGCGCATGACCTGCTGGAAGGTCGCGGACATGTGGTTGAGGGCACGGTCCGTGAAGACCACGGAGTATTCGAGGAGTCCTTGGGGATCGACCGCCGGGTACTGGGTGGACATGTGAGGTTCCCGCTTCGTGGAGGGCCGTGTTGACCCGGCCTTGAGCGCCCAACCATCCCACAATCCCGGCACCGGATAAAGGGCGCGTCCGTAGGGCCGCTGCGGTTATCATGCGGCCTTTCGTTACACGGATGCCGCCATGGCCCAGAACGCCACCATCTTCAAGGCCGAGCTCTCGGTCTCGGACCTCGACCGCCATTACTACGGCAGCCACGCCCTCACCCTCGCCCGCCATCCCTCGGAAACCGACGAGCGCCTGATGGTGCGCCTGCTGGCCTTCGTGCTGAACGCGTCCGAGCACCTCGCCTTCGGCAAGGGCCTGAGCGCGGACGACGAGCCCGACCTGTGGGAGAAGGACCTCACCGGCGCGGTGGTGAAGTGGATAGAGGTCGGGCAGCCGGACGAGAAGCGCCTGCGCAAGGCCTGCGGGGTGGCGCGCGAGGTGCTGGTCTATCCCTATGGCGGCAATGCCGCGGCCGTGTGGTGGGAGCAGAACCGGCGCGCCATCGCCAGACTGGAAAAGGTGCGCGTGGTCAACATCCCCGGCGACACCTCCGCCGCGCTGGGCGCGCTGGCGCAGCGCACCATGCAGTTGCAGGCCACGGTGCAGGACGGCGAGGTGTGGCTGTCGGACGCGAACGGTTCGCTGCAGGTGGTGCCGGAGGCGTGGCAGGCGCCCGCCTGAGCGCGACCCCCGGGACGCCCGCCCTGCCCGCGGCGCCCGGGCAGCGGGCTCAGGCCGGCGGACCGGAGTGGAAGCGCAGCTCGCGGTCGGGGCGCTCGATGAGCCCGCGCTCCACCTCGCGGAAGAAGGCGACGCGGTCGCCGATGGGCGCGCCGGCATAGCGCTCGGCCAGGCCCAGGTAGTACTCGAAGTGACGCGCCTCGGAGCGCAGCAGGAAGGTGTAGAAACGCGCCAGCTCCTCGTCCAGGTGCGGCGCCAGCGCCTCGAAGCGCTCGCAGGAGCGCGCCTCCACGAATGCGCCGATGATGAGCAGGTCCACCAGGTGGCCGGGCTCGGTGTGGCGCACGTGCTCGCGCAGCCCCGCGGCGTAGCGCGCCGCCGACACCGGCCGGTAGCCGATGCCGCGCTGGCCCATGATCTCCAGCACCTGCTCGTAGTGCAGCATTTCCTCGCGCACGAGCTGCGACAGCAGCAGCTGCAGCTCCGCGCGGCCGCTGTAGCGGAACAGGAGGTTCATGGCGGTGCCGGCAGCCTTCTTCTCGCAGTTGGCGTGGTCCTGCAGCAGGGTCGGCAGGTCCTGCACGGCCGCCTCCACCCAGCGGGCCGGGGTCGGGCAGGCCAGGAAGGCACGGACAGGGTCGAGGAAGTCCACGGCGGGCTCCAGGCGGCAAGGGGCGCGGCATTATAGCCGCAGGGCGGCCGCGTTTGGCCTGCCCCGTCACATCCACTATCCTTGGCTCCCCCTGATCCGCCCGTGGCACCGCAATGACCGACAGCACCGCCCTCCCGCCCCAGGAACCGCTCTCCGGCCGGGACCGCTTCTACCTCAACCTGCTGCGCTTCTTCAGCCGCCTGCCCCTGGGCTTCCTGCAGCGCCTGGGCGCCGCGCTGGGCGTGATCGCCCTCGCGGTGGCCGGCAAGAGCAAGACCGCCCACGTCATCCGCCGCAACCTGGAGATCGCCTTCCCGGAGCAGACGCCGGAGTGGCGCGAGGACGTCATGCGCCGCAACGTGGTGTCGACGCTGCAGACGGCGCTGGAGTTCGCCAAGACCTGGGGCATGCCCACCGCCTACAGCGTCGGGCAGATCCGCAAGGTGCACAACGAGAAGGTCTTCCTCGACGCGCTGGCGTCGGGCAAGGGCACCATCGGCATCATCCCGCACTTCGGCACCTGGGAATTCATGAACGCCTGGGTGAACCAGCACACCGCCCCCATCATCATGTACAAGCCGGGCAAGGACAAAGGCGTGGACGCCTTCGTGCGCGACGCCCGCGGCCGACTGCAGGCGACCATGGTCACCGCCGACGAGCGCGGCGTGAAGGCCGTGTTCAAGGGCCTGAAGCAGAACGGGTTCTGCGCGGTGCTGCCGGACCACGTGCCGCACGAGAACGGCGGCATCTACTCGCCCTTCTTCGGCCTGCGCACCTGGACCGGCGTGATGGTGCCGCGCCTGGTCGGCCGCACCGGCTGCCGCGCGGTCATGATGGCCTGCCTGCGCCGCCCCGGCGGTGACGGCTTCGAGATCTTCTTCGACGAGCCGGATCCCGAGATCTACAGCGAGGACCTGGCCGTTTCCACCGCGGCCATGAACCGTTCCATCGAGGCGCTCATCCGCCGCGATCCGGCGCAGTACCAGTGGAGCTACAAGCGCTTCCGCAACAACGAGGACGGCAGCGACCCCTACCGTCGTTGACTCCACCCCGACAACGCCGGCCCAGCGCCGGCGTTTTTCATGGCGGCCGGCCCGCGGCCGGAGCTCAGTCCGCCTCGCGCAGCAGCGCGGCGACGCGCGCGCGCAACGCCGGCAGCACCTCTTCCGCGAACCAGGGATTGCGGCTCAGCCAGAGATTGTTGAGCGGGCTCGGGTGCGGCAGCGGCAGCAGGCCCGGCCCGTAGTCGCGCCAGGCGCGCACGGTGTCGGTGAGCGTGGCGCGCCGCTGCGGCAGGTGCCAGGCCTGGGCGTACTGGCCGATGGCGAGCACCAGTTCCACCCGGGGCAACTCCGCCAGCAGGCGTTCGCGCCACGCCGCCGCGCATTCGCGCCGCGGTGGCAGGTCGCCGCCCTTCCCCTTGCCCGGATAGCACAGGCCCATGGGCACGATGGCGACGCGGCGCGCGTCGTAGAAGGCGGTCTTGTCCAGCCCCAGCCAGTCGCGCAGGCGCTCGCCGCTGGCGTCGTCGAAGGGAATGCCGGAGGCATGGGCATGGCGCCCGGGCGCCTGGCTGGCGATGAGCAGGCGCGCCTCCGGATGCAGCTGCAGGATGGGCCGCGGGCCGAGCGGCAACTGGTCCGAGCAGAGGGTGCAGGCACGGACCTCGTCGAGGAGCGGAGGGCGGGACGG
This sequence comes from Moraxellaceae bacterium, assembly GCA_036275595.1. Lineage (GTDB taxonomy): Bacteria > Pseudomonadota > Gammaproteobacteria > Pseudomonadales > Moraxellaceae > UBA2031. Next base: position 5,039 of record DASUDN010000075.1, on the reverse strand, counting down.
CTCGGGCGGCGGACGGGACATGGACAGCGCGGGCAATGGCAGCAAAGGAAGCGAGGCCTCCACTATAGACCGGCGCGCGCCCGCGGCAACTGCCGCGGCGGCGACGGGCGGGCGGCGGCTCAGGCTTCGGGCGCGGGGGAGCGGTCGGCCGGCAGCTCGACCTTGAGCTGGGCGCGGAACTCGCCCGGGGTCAGGCCGACATAGCCCTTGAAGTAGCGGATGAAGGAGCGGCTCTCGGTGAAGCCGAGCTTGCGCGCGATGTCCTCGACCGAGAGCAGCGACTGCTGCAGGTACTTGCGCGCGAGCTCGGCGCGCAGGTCGTCGAGGATCTGCTGGTAGGAGGTGCCCTCGTCGGCCAGCTTGCGGTGCAGCGTGCGCACGTTCATGCCCATCTGCTCGGCCACGAATTCCTTGCGCGGCGAGGTGTCGGAAAGCATGGCGCGCAGCAGCGAGCGCACCTGGTCGGCCAGCGAATATTTTTCCTTGAGCGCGGCCAGCGTGGACTGGGCGTGCTGCTCCAGGGTCTCGCGCAGCGTGGCGTCGGGGCTGCGCAGCGGGTACTCGAACAGCTGCGGCGAGGCCAGCAGGGCCGACATCGGCTGGTTGAAGTAGACCGGGCAGCGGAAGATGGACTGGTAATGCTTGAGCAGCGCACGGTCGGCGGGCGGATCGTGCTCGAAGCGCACTGCCAGCGGCGACAGCTCCTGGTTGTCCGCCATCCAGCGCGAGTAGGTGGTCCAGGACGCCAGCACGTTCTCGATGATGTGGCGGCGCACCACCGGTTCGGTGAAGCGGCAGTTCCAGCGCACCACGACGGCACCCGGCTCGTGCTCCACGGTGGACGTGCCCATGTCGCCGACCAGCTTTTCATACTGCGGCATGCGCATCACCGCCTCTGCCAGCGTGTTGCTGGTCATGGCGATGTAGCCCATCACGCTGTAGGAACCGGGCTGGATGTACTGCGAGGTCTGCAGGCCGAACAGCGGATTGCCGCAGCGCGGCAGGATGAAGTGAAGGAGGCGCTGCAGGGTCTCGCCCGGCAGGCGGCCGTTGTTGTCGAGGAGGAGCTCGGCGGGAATGCCGGCCTCGGCGAGCATTTTCTCGCGCACGAGTCCGCAGGCTTCGGCGCTGCGCAGGTATTGCTGCAGGGCCGGGACGGAAATGAACCCGAGGTTTTCCGCGACTGGCTGGGACATGGAGGCGCTGAGTTGTTGTTATGGGCGGCGCGCGGCTGCGCTAACGCAATAGTATGCAAAGCCCCGAGCCCCTGCCAATACGGCGGGAGGGGGGCGATCCGCCGGCCATCGCCGCGGCCGGCCTCAGGGCGCCGGAGTGGCGCCCTGGGTGGACTGGAGCTGCTCCTTCATGGCCTGGATGCGGCGCAGCTTTTCCTCGCCCTCGGCAATCTGCTCGGGCGGCAGGCCGGCGGCGCGGGCGCGCTCGATGTCCGCCTGCAGGCGCGGAATCTCGGTGTTGGCCGCCTTCACGTACTCGTTGTACAGGCGCTGGTTCTGGCGCGCCTCGTAGCGCTGGTAGGCCTTGGGGTCGGCCAGCTCGGCCGGCGTGGGCGCCTCGCGCTGCACGCTGTCGCGCACCACGGGCGGCGCCGACGGGTCGCCGTGCTCGTTGGCCTGCCTCATGGACAGGGCGGCGTCCACCGTGCTCTCGGGCATGGGCGGCAGCGGCGTGTCGGTGCCGGCGGGCGCGGCCGCCACCACCGGCCCGGCGGGCGGCAAGGCGGACGCCAGGCCGTCCGGACCGGCGCCGGCCGCGGACGGGGCGGCGGCCGTGGGGGCCGGTGCCTCGTCGGTCAGCAGCAGGCGGCCCGCGACCACGACGGCGACCACGACAACGGCAAGGGCCAGCAGGGCCCAGCGACGGGAATTCATCAGCTACCCTCCTTCGGGCGGGCCAGGGGCGACAGGCCGGGATGCAGGCGGATGTCCGCCTCGCGGCGCAGGCGCTCCACGGTGTCACGGTACTGGTCGAGCGCCTTCTGCTTGGCGATGGCCTGGCTGGCCATGTAGCGCACCGAATCGCTGTCCACCGGGTGGTAGCCCATCACGCGCTCCTCCACCAGCAGGATTTCCCAGCCCGGTTCGCTGCCTTCCGGGCCGGGCAGGCGCACGGGCCGCGAGGGCACGCCCGGCTTCTGCACGAAGGCCAGGCTCTCGAGCCAGCTCGCCGGCCGCTCGCTGTGCACGATCCAGCCCATGTCGCCACCGCTGGCCGCATCCGCCTCCAGAGAGACCGCGCGCGCCACGTCGGCGAAGGCCTCGCCCTTGTGCAGGCGTTCCAGCGCGGCGTTCGCCGTGGCTTCGTCGCGCACCCGGAGATGACGCGCCCGCACCTTCTCGATGCGCTGGAACTGGTCGCGGTGGGCCTCGTAGTAGGTGCGCACCTCGGCGTCGGTGACCTGCGCCTGCAGGTCCTTGATGGGCTGCGGGTCGTCGTGGATGTCGGGAGCGACGCCCAGCCAGGCCATCCAGCCGCCGTGCACGAGGTGATCCTCGATGGAGCGGTGGAACACGGCGAAGTCGGCCTCGCCCAGGCCCTCGGGCGAGCGCGCCCAGTCCAGGATCCAGCGCTGCTTGAGCAACTGCCGCGCTTCGTCCCGCGCAAAGCCGGCGGTGCGCGCGTGCAGCAAGTTGCGGCCCTGCACGTTCTGGCTGTCGTAGACGTCGAGCAGCGAGACCTGTCCGTCGCGCTTGTCGTAGCGGTAGCGCAGCAGGATCACCTTCGCGGCGGCGGCGCGGCCGGCGTCGCTGAGCGCGTACTCCAGCACCATGCCGGCCGGCTTGCCCAGCACCGCGTTCCACTCCGCCGCCGTGGGCGCACGCTCGGCCACGATGAGGGCGTTCAGCGTCCCGCCCGGCAGGCGCTTCAGGCGCGCCTCCAGCTTGTCGCGGAACGCCGCCTGGAGGTTGGAGACCATGTTCTGGCGGATCTGCACCGCCGGACTGAAGGCGACCTTGTTGTCCTCGATCAGGGCCTCATGCGGGTAGTGGGCGCGGGCATGGGCGGCCACCAGGCGGTCGTCGACGAGGGCCTGCACGACGGCGGCACGGGTCACGCTGGCATCGCCGCGCAGGGCGATGCGGTGCATGACGTCGACGAAGGCGCTGGACAGCGTCTCGCCGTTCACCGTGGCGGCCAGCGCGGGATCATCCAGGTCGTGGCGGACGGCGGCCGGCGCGGGGAGCGCCAGGCAGAGGCCGAGGGCAAGCAGCAGGGATCGGATCGGCATGGACATATTCACAGTAAACAAAAAAAGGGGGGCGATCTGACGATACGCCCCCCAAGCTACAGTCGGTGCGGAATCAGGATGGGCGGCAGTTGCCGCCCCCCGACTATCAGAAGCGTTCCGCGGCGCGGTTCAGGACGCGCACGGTCATGGCGATGGCGTGCGGGATCATGATGCGGGCGGTGTTCAGGCGATCGGTGCTGCTGGTGCTGGACAGCACGATGCCACCCTGGGAGTAGGAGATGGCGCCGCCCTGGGTCAGCAGGGGACGGATGTCCGTCGCGGTGGCGGCCAGCGGCGTGAAGCTGTTCAGCGCGGTGGTCACACGGCTGAAGTCGTTCAGGTTCTGGGTGTAGTAGTTGTCGTTGACCCAGGTTTCCCAGTCGGCGTGGCCCAGCGCGGAGGTGGTCCAGGTGTGGTGCGGCTGCAGCAGGTCGGTGGTGTGCAGCACGAAGCCCAGCTTCTGCACGGTCGGCGCCGCCAGGAACTGCGAGAACCAGTACTGGCCCAGGTTGTCGATGGGCTGGAAGGGCATCTTCTCGAAGTCCGCGTACATGGAGCGGGTGGAGTAGCCGCCCTGGCGGTAGTTGGCCTCGGTCTTGTCGTAGGCGTTGTACTTGGAGCTGTCGGCGCTGAACCAGCCCGTCAGGTTGCCCTTGCCGTCGTCCAGGTAGTCGCCGTAGAGCCAGCTGGCGGCCATGTTGTCGATGTCGCCCCACACGGTCAGCAGGTTGTAGTTGTAGCCACCGAGGTCATTGCCGTGCACGTCGGCGCCGCGGGTGTGGTTCTGGAAGTGCCAGTAGCTGGTGTACTTCACGATGCTGGCGCCGGCGCCCCAGACGGGAGCCAGCTGGCAGTCGCCGGTGGTGGCGCCGCAGATGTAGGTGTCGGCGAAGTCGTCCACGTCGTAGGCGCCCTGCCCCAGCGCGGCGGCGAACTGGTCGATGGTCATGCCGGCCTTGGTCGCGCCGTTGAGCAGCTTGGCGTAGTTGGTGGTGGTCGGGTTCGCCTTCATGTAGTTGACGGCGTCGATGGCGATGCGGCGGTGGACTTCCTGGCTCCAGGCGGAGGCATCCACGGACACACCCATCAGGGCACCGGCGGCGAGGAGGGAGAGAGCGGCGTTCTTCATGACTGGACCCCTGTTTTCTTGTCTTTTTCTTTTGCGCGGCTGGGTACTTCCCCGCGATTGAAGCCAGTCTAGCGATGGGGTGGATTTACATAAGGACGCAAAGTGACCAGAAATGGACATATTCTGACCGCTCGAGTGCCGACGAACGGCGGAAGTGGCCGGATTTGTCCCCCCTGGGCACGGCCGGAAGCCCCTGCGGGAGGCGCCCCGGCGTGGGGCCGGACGGGGCTGGAGGCCCCGCCGGCGCTGCCGTCAGAGGCGTTCCGCGGCGCGGTTCAGGACACGGACAGCCATGGCGATGGCGTTCGGCACCATGGTACGGGCGATGCGCACGCGGTCGGCGTCGTCGGTGCTGGAGAGCACGATCCCGCCCTGGGCATAGGAGATGGCGCCGCCCTGGGTCAGCAGGGGACGGATGTCCGTCGCGGTGGCGGCCAGCGGCGTGAAGTTGTTCAGCGCGGCGCTGACCAGGGCGTGGTTGTTCAGGCCCAGGGAGTAGTAGTTGTCATTGACCCAGCTTTCCCAGCCGCTGTGGTTGAGGTCCAGCGTGGTCCAGGTGTGGTGCGGCTGCAGCAGGTCGGTGGTGTGCAGCACGAAGCCCAGCTTCTGCACGGTCGGCGCCGCCAGGAACTGCGAGAACCAGTACTGGCCCAGGTTGTCGAT
>DASUDN010000074.1:0-3723 GCA_036275595.1 Moraxellaceae bacterium | reverse complement strand
AGCACGCCGTCCTGGTGGATGCCGGACTCGTGCGCGAAGGCGTTGGCGCCGACGATGGCCTTGTTGGGCTGCACCGGGAAGCCGGTGACGCTGGAGACCAGGCGCGAGGTCGGCACGATCTCGGTGGTGTTGATGCGGGTTTCCACCGGGAACAGGTCGGCGCGGGTGCGCACCGCCATCACGATTTCCTCGAGCGCGGCATTGCCGGCCCGCTCGCCGAGGCCGTTGATGGTGCACTCCACCTGGCGCGCGCCGTTGAGCACGGCCGACAGCGAGTTGGACACGGCGAGGCCGAGGTCGTTGTGGCAGTGCACCGAGAAGATGGCCTTGTCCGCATTGGGGATGCGGGTGACGAGCTGGCCGATCATCTCGCCGAACTGGCCGGGGATGGCGTAGCCCACGGTGTCGGGGATGTTGATGGTGCGGGCGCCGGCGTCGATGGCGGCCTCGATGATGCGGCACAGGAAGTCGAGCTCGGAGCGGCCGGCGTCCTCGCAGGAGAACTCGACGTCCTCGACCAGGTTGCGCGCGTACTTCACGGCGCGCACGGCGTGCTCCACCACCGCGTCCGGCTCCAGGCGCAGCTTGTACTTCATGTGGATGGGGCTGGTCGCGATGAAGGTGTGGATGCGCGCGGCATTGGCGGGCTTCAGTGCCTCCGCGGCGCGGTCGATGTCTTCGGCGCGGGCGCGCGAGAGCGAGCAGATGCGGGAATCGCGCACGGCCTCGGCCACGGCGCGCACGGACTCGAAGTCACCCTGCGAGGCGATGGCGAAGCCGGCCTCGATCACGTCCACGCGCATGCGCTCCAGTGCCTTGCCGATGCGCACCTTCTCCTCCAGGGTCATGGAGGCGCCGGGGCTCTGCTCGCCGTCGCGCATGGTGGTGTCGAAAATGATGAGTTGCTGCTTGCTCATGACCGGGGTACTCCAAATTCCGGGAGGGGCGCGGCGCGGGCGCTGCTGCTGGCGATACGGTACGGGGATGGGGCGGATCGTCTGCCGGTCAGGGCAGCGGAAGCAGCTCAGCGCCGCGCGCAACCGCGTGCACGCGGATGACGGCGTTGATGAGGGGGCGGGGCGCGCGGGTCATCAGGCGTCAGGCGTCGGACCGTTGCCGGGACTATAGCCAGTCCCCCCGCCCTTGTGAAGCCGGCCGCGCCAGAGCCGCCACAGGCCGAAGGCGCTGCCGGTCAGGGCGCCGAACAGGTGGGCGTCGGGCATGACGCGGCCGTGGATGAGGCCGCGCAGGTAGTCCGGATCGTAGGCGGCGGTCTGTTCCCAGGCCTGGCGTCCCGCGAGCAGGGCCAGCACCGTGAGCGCCAGCCCCGGTGCCGACGGCACCAGGCGCAGGACGCCGTAGTAGAGCAGGCCGTGCAGCACGCCGGAGAAGCCCACATAGCTGGTCAGGGCCGGCTGCCGGATCCAGAGGCCGAGCGAGATCACGAAGGGCGCGACCAGCGCGATGCGCCACCAGTCGCGGGCGGGCAGCTCGCGGCGGAGCACGATGGCCATGAGCACGGCGCCACCGCCGTTGAGCAGGGCGTGGGCGAGGTTGAGATGCACGAAGTGGCCGCTGAAGGCGCGCCACCCCTCCCCCCTCGCCATGGCCTCGCGCTGGTAGCAGAGCAGGTCGGTCGCGCCGGGCCAGAGCGCCAGCACGACGAACAGGCCCGCCAGGGCCAGGGCGGAGGGCAGCGGGGACGAGGAGGAGAAGAGCTTATTCGGCATCCTGCAGGACGGGCACCGGACGCGGGCGACGGGCCTCCAGGGTGGGCGCCTCGCCGTTGACGGGGGGCGAGGTGGCGCCGCGGGCCTCGCTGGAGGTGGCGCTGATCTTTTCACGCAGGATGGTGTTGATGCAGGTCTTGAGTTCGTCGAGTTCGCCCAGCGTCATGTGGAAGCGGCCGGCGCCGGCGAACTGCATGGACAGGTCGGCACAATTGTCCGCATGCGCAGGCAATGCATAAAGGCTGCCCAGAAGCAGCGGGAGCAGAAAGCGGATCGGACGCATGGTCCCCTCGGTATTGTTGTTATCTTCCTTGCTGGGCGGCACTACCGCCCGACCGGGCTCCGTCGGTCGCGGGCATTTTGCACCCCGCCGGGCGTGCCCTCAAGGGAGCAGTTGGCAAAAGCCCTTCTGCGGAGGGGGGTTTCCGACAAGTGCCACCGTCGCGCCGGGCCACCGCCCTCCCCCTACAACCTTCTTCTGACAGCCCCAAAAAAGAAAAGGCCCCTTGCGGGGCCTTTCCGGTCAGCTGCCCGGGTGGGCGCGGCTTACATCATGCCGCCCATGCCACCCATGCCGCCCATGTCGGGCATGCCGCCGGCGGCCGGCTTGTCGTCCGGCGCGTCAGTGACCATGGCTTCGGTGGTCAGCATCAGGCCGGCCACGGAGGCGGCGTTCTGCAGGGCGGTGAAGGTGACCTTGGCCGGGTCCAGGATGCCCAGCTCGATCATGTCGCCGTATTCGCCGTTGGCGGCGTTGTAGCCGAAGTTGCCCTTGCCTTCCTTCACCTTGTTCAGGACCACGGAGGCCTCGTCGCCAGCGTTGGTGACGATCTGGCGCAGCGGCGCTTCCATGGCGCGGCGCAGGATGGCGATGCCGGCGTCCTGGTCGGCGTTGGCGCCCTTCAGGCTGGCCAGGGCGTCGATGGCGCGCACCAGGGCGGTACCGCCGCCGGCGACCACGCCCGCTTCAACGGCAGCGCGGGTGGCGTGCAGGGCATCGTCCACGCGGTCCTTCTTTTCCTTCATCTCGACTTCGGTGGCGGCACCGACCTTGATCACGGCCACGCCGCCGGCGAGCTTGGCGACACGCTCCTGCAGCTTTTCCTTGTCGTAGTCGGAGGTGGCGTTCTCGATCTCGTTGCGGATCTGGGCCCCGCGCGCATCGATGTCGGCCTTGCTGCCGGCGCCGTCGATGATGGTGGTGTTTTCCTTGGACACGATGACCTTCTTGGCGGTGCCCAGGTCCTGCAGGCTGGCGCCTTCCAGGTTCAGGCCGACTTCCTCGGAGATCACGGTGGCGCCGGTCAGGATGGCGATGTCCTGCAGCATGGCCTTGCGGCGGTCGCCGAAGCCCGGGGCCTTGACGGCGCAGACCTTGACGATGCCGCGCATGGAGTTGACCACGAGGGTGGCCAGGGCTTCGCCCTCGACGTCCTCGGAGATCAGCAGCAGGGCCTTGCCGGACTTGGCCACGCCTTCCAGCACCGGGATCATTTCACGGATGTTGGAGATCTTCTTGTCCACGAGCAGGATGAAGGGGTTGTCCAGCTCGGCGGTCATGGACTCCTGCTTGTTGATGAAGTACGGGCTGATGTAGCCGCGGTCGAACTGCATGCCTTCCACGGTGTCGAGGGCGTCCTCGAAGCCGGAGCCTTCTTCCACGGTGATCACGCCTTCCTTGCCGACCTTCTCCATGGCCTGGGCGATCAGGTCGCCGATGCGGGTGTCGGAGTTGGCGGAGATGGAGCCGACCTGGGCGATGGCCTTGCTGTCCTTGGTCGGGACGGCAGCGGCCTTGATGGCCTCGACGGCGGCCTGAGTGGCCTTGTCGATGCCGCGCTTCAGGTCCATGGGGTTCATGCCGGCGGCGACGGCCTTGAGGCCTTCGTTCAGGATGGACTGGGCCAGCACGGTGGCGGTGGTGGTGCCGTCGCCGGCGACGTCGGCGGTCTTGGACGCGACTTCCTTGACCAGCTGGGCGCCCATGTTCTCG
>DASUDN010000073.1:0-8538 GCA_036275595.1 Moraxellaceae bacterium | reverse complement strand
GCAGGAGGCTCCGGGGGTGACCTGGCTGGTCGGCCCCGGCACCACCCCCGCGGCCGTGATGGCCGCGCTCGGGCTGCCGCACACCCTGCTCGGCGTCGATGCCGTGCGCGACGGCGCCCTGGTCGCGGCCGACGCCGACGCCGCCACCCTGGAGCGCCTGTGCGCAGAGGGCGAGTGCCGGCTGGTGCTCACCGCCACCGGCGGCCAGGGCATGCTGCTCGGCCGCGGCAACCAGCAGCTCAGCCCCGCCGTGCTGCGCGCCGTGGGGCGCCAGGGCCTGGTGGTGATCGCCACCCACGAAAAGCTGGCCGCCCTGGGCGGACGGCCCCTGCTCATGGACCTGCCCGACGAGGCCCTGGCGCGGGAGTTCGAGGGTTTCGTCGAGGTCGTCACCGGCTACCGCAGCCGCATGCTCTACCGCCTGGCCACCCACGCCTGAGCGCGGCGCCCGTCCCCGCGCTCAGGAGCGCGCCGGCAGGCGTCCCGCGCCGGAGGCGCGCAGGATGGCGGCGGTGCGGTTGGCCACGCCCAGCTTGGCGAAGATGTTCTTCAGGTGCCACTTGGTGGTGGACAGGGCGATGCCCGTGGCCGCGCTGATGGCGCTGTTCGACAGGCCCTGCTGCAGCAGGCCCAGGATCTCCGCTTCCTTTTCCGTGAGCACGGCGGCGTCGGCCGCCGCCGGCTCCGGCTGCGCCGCCGACGGCAGCGGCGTGAACACGTCGCGGAAGGCCGTCAGGTAGAGGTCCGGCAGGTTGAGCTGGAAGTGCTGGTGCGCCTGCAGCATGAGCGCCGCGGTGCCGGGCGCCTCGTCGAAGACCCGGCGGTTGAAGGTGAGCAGGCCGTGCTCGCGCACGAGCTGGCGCAGCAGTTCCATGGCCGCCGGCGTGTCGCCGCACTGCTGCAGCAGCACGGCGCGGTTGGCGTCGATGACGAGGGCACGCAGCAGCACGCCGGCGCGGCGGCTGGACAGCGACAGCATGTCCAGCACCTGGCCGGCCTCGCGCAGGCGGTTGCGGCTGCCCAGGTAGAGCGCGGTGGCGAGGCCGTAGCTTTCCCAGCCTTCCTCGTAGGGACGCGCCTCGCGCCAGCTGCCGCGCGCCAGGCGCTCCTCGAGCTGGTGCAGGCGCGCCACCACGGCGATGTCCTCCGGCGCGCCCCAGGCGATGGCCTGCAGCATCTCCTCGCAGGCGAGCTGGCCCACGAAGCGGTCGTAGTTGCCGAGCTGCAGGATGCGGTGCAGCTGCGTGGTCAGGCGCTGCGCGCGGCGGCGCTCGCCCTTGTGCGACAGCAGCCGCGACAGCGTGAGGTAGGTGGCGGCCAGGAGTTCGGTGGCGCAGGCGGTGTTCACCTGCGGCAGCACCTCCTCGCAGAGGCGCTGGGCCTCGTCCATGGCGTTCTGCTCGTAGCGCACCACGGCGATGGCGGTGGTGGCGTTGACCCAGCTCGGCGTGTCGCGCAGCGCCTGGTTGCGCGCATACAGGTCCTCGGTCTGGCGGATGGCCTCCAGGGTGTTGCCGCTGGCGTGGTCGCAGAGGATGAGGATGAGGTCGGCGTAGCTTTCCAGGTAGGTGTAGCCGAGCTGCGCCAGCACGGTCTTGGCCTGCAGCGCGTACTGGCGCGCCGCCACGAAGTCGGCGTGCAGCATCTGGTGGTAGGCGAGCATGGCCAGGCCGAAGGCGCGCAGGTCGTGGTGGCGGCAGGACTCCAGCAGCACGGCCTGGTCGGCGTGCAGGCGGAAGTCGGTGTCGTGCTGGAAAAGCTGCAGCATCATTTCCAGGAAGAGGGTCATGGAGTCGCCGCCGAAGCGCTCGTCGCGCGGCGCCTCCTTGACCAGGTCCAGGTAGTAGCGGGCCTGGTTGAAGCGGCGCGAGAAGATGAGGGCGCTGACGAAGGGCAGGGCGAGGTCGCCCTGCGCCGCCACGGTCTCGTCCGGCAGCGCGCCCAGCCAGCGCAGGATGGCCGGGTAGTTGCCGCGCGACAGCCACTGCGCGCAGCAACGGCTGAGGGTGGCCGGGAAGCAGTCGGCCGGGCCGCGCTGGCTGTGCGCCAGGGCGCGCTCGGTCTCGCCCTGGCCGAGCAGGTACTCCGCGGCCTGGGCATGGAGCTGCTCGGCGCGCTCGGGCATCGCGCGGCGCAGGCGGTTTTCCAGGAAGTCCTGGAACAGGGCGTGGTAGCGGTACCAGCCGGGACGCCCGTCGCATTCCTGCAGGAACAGCGCCTCGGCCGCGATCAGGTCCAGCAGGCGCGCGGAGTCGCGCCGGCCCAGCACGGCGTCGCAGCAGGCGGCGTCGAACTCCTCCAGCGCCGCGGAGCACAGCACGAAGTCGTGCAGCTCCGGCGAGAGGTCGCGCAGCACCACGTGCGCGAAGTAGTCAATGACCTCGGGCTGGCGGCCGTCGAAGCGGTCCAGGGCGTCGGCGCCGGTGCGGGCCTGGGCGAGCAGGGCGATGCGCAGGCCGGCGATCCAGCCCTCGGTCAGCGCCAGCAGGCGCTGCACCTGCGCCTCCGTCAGGGGCACCCCGAGCTCGCGCGCCAGCGCCAGCACCTGCGGCGTGTCCAGGCGCAGGTCGTGCTCGTCGATCTGCAGCAGGCGGTCCTCCAGCTTGAGCCGGCTCAGCGAGAAGCCCGGGTGCCGGCGCGAGGTCATGATCACGTGCACCTGCGGCGGCAGGCGCTGCAGCAGCAGGGCCATGACCTGCTGGATGAAGGGGGTATGGGCGTGCTGGAAGTCGTCGATCAGCAGCCACAGCGGCTCCGGCACCGCCGCCAGCGCCTGCTCCAGCACCTCGGCCACCGCCGCCGGCGGCAGCGCGATCTCGGCGCTCAGGGGGTTGTAGGCCAGGGTGTCGAAGTCCGGCACCACCCGGCGCAGGCCGGCGCCGAGGCGGCGGAAGAAGCGCACCGGGTCGGCATCGGCCGCGTCCAGGGCGAGCAGCGTGCAGCGGAGTTCGGGGTGGTGCTGCTGCCATTGCTGCAGCAGGGTGGACTTGCCGCAGCCGGGCGGGGCCAGCAGCAGGGTGAGGGCGTAGTCGCCGCTGCGGTCCAGCAGGCGCAGCAGGTCGTCCCGGCGCAGGCGGGCACGGGTGGGGGCGGGAGAGGCAGACTGTCCTGTCATGGCGGCATCCGTTGCATCGTTATTGTTTTGATTAGTACGGCCGTGCCGGAATCCTAACGCAGCCCCTCCTTTGGTCCCACTACCTCCCGTCCCCCGGCCCCTCCCCGGGAGGGGGGCGGGCCCCGCGGCGCGCGGCGCACTATCGGCCCGCCGCCAGCCCGGAGGCGGTGACTCCGAGGGAATGACCATGAAAACAATAAATTTGCTGCGCCCGGCGGCCGCGGTGGCTGCCAGCCTCTTCCTCCTCCCCGCCGCCTGGGCGGCGCCCAGCTTCCCCGAGCAGGAAAAAGTCTGCTCCTTCGACGATACCCGCGAGGTCAAGCGCGCGCTGTCGGCCCTGACCTTCCCCGATCCCGTGGTGAACAGCATGCTGGTCAACGGCGTGCTGGCGTGGACCGCCGGCTCCAGCGCGGTGCCCACCATCAAGCCCGGCGACGTCATCACGCTGAGGGGCTACGGCTTCGGCAACGGCCCGGACGTGGACTTCAGCAAGATCATGATCGGCAACAGCCGCGTGCTGGAAACTGATCTCAAGATGTACAACCAGATGCTGGACCTGATCGCCCAGGTCAACTACGAGACCATCTTCACGCACAGCAGCTGGGACAAGGACGTGCAGTCCTGGAGCGACACCCAGGTGCAGTTCAAGGTACCGGTGACGGTGAGCAAGGGGCCGCTGCGCCTGCAGGTGCAGAAGCGCGTGGGCTACAACGAGTCGCTGCTGCGCCCCGGCCAGCCGCACAACGTGATCGACGCGCAGACCAAGCGCATCACCAATGACCTGTTCACGCACAAGTGCGACGTGGTGTCCAAGCTCGGCGCGACCACCAAGGCCATCACGCCCATCAACGTCAACGTCAGCAACAGCCAGTTCGCGGGCCTGGTGGCGCAGGGCCGCAAGATCTTCTGGGCCTACGACTACAACATCGGCCTGGCCCACAAGATGCGCAACCTGGACTGGGCCAAGATCTTCTCCTACAAGACCACCGACCCCATCACGCGCCAGCCGGCCGACCCCGCCAAGCTCTTCGGCGCGGTCAAGGCGGTGGCGGGCGAGGTGCCGCCCGAGGCCATCAACGACGTCTACTTCGACCCCTACCCGATGGCCAATCCCATCCCCGGCTTCCTGCTGGTGACGCCGCAGAAGACCCGGGGCAACACGAAGAACACGGGCTGGGTGGGCTACCGCACCGCCGAGTCCAGCCATCCCTACACCGGCGACGGCGCCTGGGCCGGCTTCAACTGCGCCTCCTGCCACGGCTACCGCATCAGCTACGAGAAGGCGTCCGGCACCACCGTCACCAAGGTGTTCCCGGGTCTGCCCAATCCCGGCTGGTCCATGAAGTGGACGGTGCTCGGCGACAAGACCGGCGCCACCACCGCCACCTTCGACGGCATCGTGACCGACGAGGAAGGGCCGTCCTGGGCGCCCGGCAAGGCCGCCGTCGACAAGACCACGCTGCTGTACTACATGCCGGCCGGCGCCGGCGAGCACAACATCGTGCGCGCGGTGGGCGAGGGCAGCGAGACCGACAACGACTACCAGTTCTCGCCGATCGTCATCCCCAACGTGACCAACCACATGCCGATCCGGCGCTCGCTCTCCCACACCGAGAGCTATGTGGGCTTCGAGGGCTCCTACATCCACTCCGAGGAGCCGGACGGCGCCATGGGCTCCATGAAGGCGGCCGACCTCAAGGCGCTCACCGCCTACATGACCACGCTGGACGCGGATGACAACGACCTGATCAACGCCGGCCTCTACCGCTGGCTGAAGTCGCGCGGCAAGCTCGCCGCCCAGACCGGCAACGCCACGCTGTCCGAGGGCCAGTTCGTGCAGGCCGGCTGGAAGAGCTTCCCGGGCGTGGTGGCGGAGGTGAACAAGGGCAAGGCCGCCTACGACCGCGATTGCGGCAGCTGCCACAACGACAACGTCGGCGCCAATTCCAACGAGCGCATGTTCCGCCTGGACCAGGTCGGCCGCTTCTTCGCGCCCACCATCTACCAGAAGGACCAGCAGTCCATCCGCGCCGCTTACCTGCGCGACATGTACTGGACCCAGTCCCGCGGCCTGCTCTCGGACGGCCACGTGCGCAATCTCGAGGACCTGGTGAACCCCGACCGCTGCACCGAGGGCTCCGCGCTGTACAACCAGTACTACACGATCCATCCCGCGGTGCGCCCGGCCCCCGGCACGCCGGACCAGCCGACGCCGTTTCCGGACCTGAACCGCAAGGGCGACGTGTTCCGCGTGTACCGCAACACCGAGTACAGCGCCACGGATCCCTCGACCCAGCGCAACCGCTTCATCGAGCGCCACAAGTACTTCGTGAAGGTGGACTGGGACAAGGACAACTACTACTGGGATTACCAGAAGATGCGTCGGGAATACGGTCCCGGCGAGCTCGGCACCGCCGCGCCCATCGGCCTGCCGGCCGCGCCGCACCCCTGGTGCAGTGCCAGCAGCGCCGACATCGACAGCACCGTGCAGTACGTGCTGACCAAGTAATACTCCCTGGCTTTTCCTGAGGGTGGCGTCGTCCGCGGGCAGCGGGCGGCGCCCTTTTTTTTGCCCGCGCCGCGGCACGAGGCGGTTCTGACCCTCACGCGCCCCTGGCATGACTTTCGTTGCCCTCCCTTGGGGGGGCGTGGCCGCGCGGGCGTCTCCCTACACTCGGCGGGCCGTTGCCAGCCGGCGCGGCGCACGATGGATGTCAACAACAATTCCAGGGAGATTTGCGATGGCGGTATGGGTCACCTGGCCGACGCTGGCCAAATTCGGCACGCTGGGCGTGATGGCGGGATTGCTGACGCTCGCGGCGGAGCGATCAGAATTGCTCAACAACAACCTGTTCGACGTGGAGGACTACTCACGCTACAACGGCAACATCAATTGCGACGCCCGCAGCCTGGGCGCGCGCACCGAGGACGGCACCTGCAACATCCTCTCCAATCCCGCCGAAGGCTCGGTCTACCGGCGCTTCGGCCGCAACGTGAACCCGGCCTACACCCAGGGCGAGACCGAGGCCACGACGCTGCTTTCGCCCAATCCGCGCGAAGTGAGCAACTCCCTGATGGCGCGCCAGGAATTCAAGCCCGCCACCAGCGTAAACTTCATCGCCGCCGCGTGGATCCAGTTCATGGTGCACGACTGGGTCGACCACGGCCCCAACCAGGCGGACAACCCCATCCGCGTGCCGCTGCCTTCCGGCGACGCCCTCGGCACGGGCTACCTGGACGTGCGCCGCACCCAGGCCGACCCCACGCGCACCGCAGCCGAGGCCGGCAAGCCCGCCACCTACCGCAACCACAACACGCACTGGTGGGACGGCTCGCAGATCTACGGCAGCAGCAAGGCCACCAACGACAAGCTGCGCACCTTCGTCGACGGCAAGCTCAAGGTGAACAGCGACGGCACGCTGCCCACCGAGCTGCTGAGCGGAAAGCCCATCACCGGCGTGAACGACAACTGGTGGGTGGGCCTCAGCATGATGCACCAGCTCTTCGTGCGCGAGCACAATGCCATCGCCACCATGCTGAAGCAGAAGTACCCCAACCAGAGCGACCAGTGGCTCTACGACAAGGCGCGTCTGGTCAACTCCGCGCTCATGGCCAAGATCCACACGGTGGAGTGGACGCCGGCCATCATCGCCAACCCGGTGACCGAGCGCGCCATGTACGCCAACTGGTGGGGCCTGCTCGGCCAGGGCGGTCCGCGCGACCAGTACCAGGAAGACGCGCGCCAGCTGCGCGACGACCTGGCCAGCACCAGCTCCTGGGTGAAGACGGTGCTGGGCTTCGATCCCAACCTGGAGGACAAGGCCGGCAACTCCGCCCTGGACCACGCGCTGGGCGGCATCGTCGGCTCCGCGGCGCCCAACAACTACGGCACGCCCTATACCCTGACCGAGGAGTTCGTCGCGGTGTACCGCATGCACCCGCTCATGCGCGACAAGGTGGACGTGTACGATATCGGCAGCAACGAGGTCGCGCGCAGCATCCCGCTGCAGGACACCCGCGAGGGCAAGGCCGAGAGCGTGCTGGGCAGCGAGCACCCGGACCGCCTGTGGTACTCGTTCGGCATCACGCACCCGGGCGCGCTGACCCTGAAGAACTACCCCAACTTCCTGCGCAACCTGTCCATTCCGGGCGTGGGCAACATCGACCTGGCCACCACCGACATCCTGCGTGACCGCGAGCGCGGCGTGCCGCGCTACAACCAGTTCCGTCGCCAGATCGGACTCAACCCCATCACCAAGTTCGAGGACCTCACCACCGACCCGACCACGCTGGCCGAGCTCAAGCGCCTGTACGGCAACGACATCGAGAAGATCGATACGCTGGTGGGCATGCTGGCCGAGACGGTGCGCCCCGACGGCTTCGCCTTCGGCGAGACGGCCTTCCAGATCTTCATCCTGAATGCCTCGCGCCGCCTGATGACGGACCGCTTCTTCACCAGCGACTACCGCCCCGAGGTGTACACGCCGGAAGGCTATGCCTGGGTGGAGGGCAACACCATGGTGGACGTGCTGCGCCGCCACTTCCCGCAGCTCACGCTCAGCCTCACCGGCGTGCAGAACGCGTTCAAGCCCTGGGGCCTCAACATGCCGGCCGACTACAACAACTGGCCGGCCAGCGCCAAGGCGGACCACCTGTGGGTGAACGGCGCGGTGCGCACGCAGTACCGCACCACCATGCCCAACGTGGCGCCGGTGGACATCGGCGGGCTGATCAGCTCGGTGCTGTGGAAGAAGGTGAATGACCGCGTCGACGTGGCCCCGGCCGGCTACGAGAAGCCCATCCATGCGCGCGCCGCCATGGCCAAGGTGAAGTTCGTGCCGGTGGCCGGCAACGGCTATACCGGCATCTTCCAGGGGGCCGACTACGGCCTGCTGCGCCTGTCCGTGACCGGCGACCCGGCCGACCGCGGCTTCGCGCCCGGCCTGGCCTGGAAGGCGTTCGTGGACGGCAAGCCCTCGCAGAACGTGTCCGCGCTGTACACGCTCTCCGGCCAGGGCGGCAACTACAACTTCTTCGCCAACGAGCTCTCCAACTACGTGTCGACGGAAGTGAATGAAACCCTGGGCACCACGCTGCTGTTCTCGGCGGTGAGCACCAAGCCGACCCAGCTGGTGATGACCGACATGGCGCGCGTCACCCAGAAGGGCGCCGCGGTGTCCCTACCCAAGGCGCCGACCCAGATCTGGTTCGTGCCGCGTCCGGAAGTGAAGACCCGTTTCGCCACCTCCGCCCATGACTTCCGCTACGACCTGGCCAGCCTGGGGGCCGGCTCCCGGCTCTATGACGTGTACGCGACCTCGATGGAGATCAAGACCTCCATCTTCCCGTCGCTCAACGCCTCGTACGCCAGCGAGCGCCGCGCCAGCGCCAAGAAGATCGGCGAGCTGGAGCTGACCTCGCCG
>DASUDN010000072.1:0-3002 GCA_036275595.1 Moraxellaceae bacterium | reverse complement strand
CGCCAGCCGGGCATGCGGTCGCCGCCGGCGATGCCGAGGGCGGCCATGCCCTCGGGCAGCGGCTCGCTGTGGATACGCTGCAGGCGGCGCAGGGCGGCGGCCATGTCCTGGCGGCTGGTCAGGCGGGCGCCGCCCGCATCGGCGCGGAACTCGCGGTAGCGCGAGAACCACATGACGATGATGGACGCCAGGATGCCCAGCACGAGCTCGGCCACGATGGTGGTGATGAAGAAGGCGGGACCGGTGCCCTCCTCGTTCTTGAGGAGCACCTTGTCCACGAAGTTGCCGATCAGGCGCGCCAGCACGATCACGAAGGTGTTCACGACGCCCTGGATCAGGGTCAGGGTGACCATGTCGCCGTTGGCGACGTGGCTGACCTCGTGGGCGAGCACGGCCTCGGCCTCGGCGCGCGTCATGTTGCGCAGGAGGCCGGTGGACACCGCCACCAGCGACTTGTTGCGCGACATGCCGGTGGCGAAGGCATTGACGTCGGGCGAGTCGTAGATGGCGACCTCGGGCATGCCGATGCCGGCGACCTCGGCCTGGCGCCGCACGGTGTTGAGCAGCCAGGCCTCGGCCTCGTTGGCGGGGACCTCGATCACGCGGGCACCGGTGCTGCGCTTGGCCATCCACTTGGACAGCGCCAGCGAGATGAAGGCGCCGCCGAAGCCCATGACCGCGGCGAACACCAGCAGGCCGGACATGTTGATGCCGCGCGACGTGAGCCAGGGCTCGACGCCGAGCAGCCTCATGGACAGCGACAGGACGAGGACGATGGCCAGGTTGGTGGCCAGGAACAGGGCTATGCGTTTCATGGGAACCTCCGAAACAGGGACGGTGCCTATGCTGGGGGGATTCCCTTGTCCAATAAATTCCCTTTTAATCTGACTTTTATTCGGAATAATCGAACAAAAGACCATGCTCAACCTCAACCAGCTCCGCTGTTTCTGGGCCGTGGCCCGCGCCGGAGGCGTGCATCGCGCCAGCGAGCAGGTGCACCTGACACCGCAGACGCTCTCCGGCCAGATCAGCAAGCTGGAGGAGACGCTGGGCGTGCCCCTCTTCGAGCGCGAGGGCCGGCGCCTGGTGCTGACCGAGACCGGCCGCCTCGCGCTCAGCTATGCGGAGGACATCTTCCGCGCCACCGGGGAGCTGGAAAACGTACTGCGCCAGCGCCCGGGCACGGGCGAGCGCCGCACCCTCTTCCGCGTCGGCATTGCCGATGTGGTGCCCAAGTCCGTCATCTACCGCCTGCTGGCGCCGGCCCTGGAGCTGGCCGAGCCGGTGCGCCTGGTCTGCCGCGAGGGCAAGCTGCCGCGCCTGCTGGCCGAGCTCGGCATCCACGAGCTCGACCTGGTGATCGCGGACGCGCCCCACCCGCCCGGCCTGGACGTGAAGTGCTACTCGCACGCGCTGGGCTCCAGCGGCGTCGCCTTCCTGGCCAGCCCGGTGCTCGCGCGGTCGCTGCCGCGGGGCGTGGGCTTCCCACAGTTGCTGGCGCACGCCCCGCTGCTGCTCCCGGGCCTGGACAGCGCCCTGCGCGGCCCGCTGCTGCGCTGGCTCAATGACGCGGGCGTGCATCCGCAAGTCGCGGGGGAGTTCGAGGACGGCGCCCTGATGAAGGCGTTCGGTCAGGCGGGCGCCGGCGTGTTCCCCGTGCCCGCCGCGATCGCGGAGGAGATCCGGGAGGAGCTGGCGGTGCAGGAACTGGGCCGCACCGAGGACCTGCGCGAGCAGTTCTGGGCCATCACCGCGGAGCGGCGCCTGTCGCACGCGGCGACGCTGGCGGTGATCGGGGCGGCGCGCGACCGCCTCTTCGCCACCCCGGAGTGAGGACGGGACGCCGGCTCAGGCCGACAGGGCCTGCACCAGCTTCTGGTGGATGCCGCCGAAGCCGCCGTTGCTCATGATCACCACCTGGTCCCCCGCCTTCGCCTCGGCCACGACCTTGGCGATGATGGCCTCGATGGAGTTGAGCACCAGCGCCGGCACCGGACTGGCGGCGACCACGGGGCCGAGGTCCCAGTTCAGGCCCTCGGGCTGGTACCACAGCACCTGGTCGGCGCTGGCCACCGAGGGCGCCAGGTTCTCCTTGTGCGCGCCCAGGCGCATGGTGTTGGAGCGCGGCTCGATCACGGCAATGATCCTGGCGCTGCCGACCTTGCGGCGCAGGCCCTCGAGCGTGGTGGCGATGGCCGTGGGGTGGTGCGCGAAGTCGTCGTAGACGGTGACGCCGCGCACCTCGCCCACCACCTCCATGCGCCGCTTGACGCCGGGGAAGGCGGACAGCGCGCGGCAGGCGTCGGCGGGTTTCACGCCGGCGTGCTCGGCGGCCATGATGGCGGCCAGCCCGTTGTTGACGCTGTGGCGGCCGGTCATGGTCCAGTGCACCTCGCCCACCTTGTCGGCACCGATGTACACCGCGAAGGACGAGCCGTCCGGCACCAGGCTCTCGGCGCGCCAGGCGGCATCCGCGCGCGCCTCGTCCACCGAGAAGCGCTCCACCGGCGTCCAGGCGCCCTTCTTCAGCACGTCCGCCAGGTTGGCGTCGTCGGCCGGCACGATGATGCGGCCGCGACCGGGGACGGTGCGCACCAGGTGGTGGAACTGCTTCTTGATGGCCTCGAGGTCCTCGAAGATGTCCGCGTGGTCGAACTCGAGGTTGTTGAGGATGGCGGTGGTGGGCGCGTAGTGGATGAACTTGGAGCGCTTGTCGAAAAAGGCGGAATCGTATTCGTCGGCCTCGACCACGAAGTACTTGCCGCCGCCCAGGCGCGCGCTGGCGGAAAAGCCCTTGGGCACGCCGCCGATCAGGAAGCCGGGCGCCAGGCCGGCCTGGTCCAGGATCCAGGCCACCATGGTGGTGGTGGTGGTCTTGCCGTGCGTGCCGGCGACGCCGATCACGTGGCGGCCCTGCAGCACGTGCTGCGCCAGCCACGCCGGCCCGGACGTGTAGGGAATGCCCTCGTTCAGCACGTATTCCACGGCCGGGTTGCCACGGC
>DASUDN010000071.1:0-6741 GCA_036275595.1 Moraxellaceae bacterium | reverse complement strand
GGCCAGGTGCTCCTTCCAGTGACGGTCCAGGATCTGCAGCATGAGCTGCTTCTCGAGCTGGTCGGCCACTTCCTTGCCGATCTGCCCGCGCTTGCTGCGGTAGGTGTCGAGCACGGCGGCGACGATGCGCTCGCGCAGGCCTTCCTCGTGCAGGGCGTCGTCCGCGTCCAGCCACTGGCGGATGGGCAGGTCGGCGCCGAAGTCGGCGGCCAGCGCCTTCTCCAGGCCCTCGAGGTCCCACTGGTGGTCCACGGACTGCGGCGGGATGAACTCGCTGATCACGGTGTTGAGCACGTCGCCGTGGATGAGGTCCACGTTCTCGGCGATGGACTCCGAGGCCAGGATGGCGTCGCGCTGCGAATAAATGGCGCGGCGCTGGTCGTTGGCCACGTCGTCGTACTTGAGCAGGTTCTTGCGGATGTCGAAGTTGCGTGCCTCGACCTTGCGCTGCGCGTTCTCGATGGAGCGCGTCACCCAGCGGTGCTCGATGGCCTCGCCCTGCTGCATGCCCAGCGAGCGCATCATGTTCTTGACGCGGTCGCTGGCGAAGATGCGCATCAGGTCGTCTTCCAGCGACAGGTAGAAGCGGGTGACGCCGGGGTCGCCCTGGCGACCGGAACGGCCGCGCAGCTGGTTGTCGATACGGCGGGACTCGTGGCGCTCGGAGCCGACGATGTGCAGGCCGCCGGCGGCGATCACCGCGGCATGGTCCTTTTCCCAGGCGGCCTTGAGCGCGGCCACCTGCGCGTCGGTCGGGTTGTCGAGCTTGGCGACCTCGGCCTTCCAGTTGCCGCCGAGCAGGATGTCGGTGCCGCGGCCGGCCATGTTGGTGGCGATGGTCACGGTGCCGGGGCGACCGGCCTGGGCAATGATCTCGGCTTCCTGGGCATGGAACTTGGCGTTCAGCACCTGGTGCGGGATCTTCTCCTTGTTGAGCAGGGCGGAGAGGAACTCGCTGGTCTCGATGGTCGCGGTGCCCACCAGCACCGGCGCCTGCTTCTCGCGCAGGGCCTTGATCTCGCGGATGATGGCCTCGTACTTCTCCTGCTTGCTCAGGTAGACGAGGTCGTCCAGGTCCTTGCGGACCATGGGGCGGTGGGTCGGGATCACCACCACGTCGAGGCCGTAGATCTGGCGGAATTCCGCGGCTTCCGTGTCGGCGGTGCCGGTCATGCCGGACAGCTTGCGGTAGAGGCGGAAATAGTTCTGGAAGGTGGTGGTCGCGAGCGTCTGGTTCTCGTTCTGGATGGGCACGCGCTCCTTGGCCTCCACCGCCTGGTGGATGCCCTCGGACCAGCGGCGGCCCGGCATGGTGCGGCCGGTGTGCTCGTCCACGATCACGACTTCGTTGTTGTGCACGATGTACTGCACGTCGCGCTGGAACAGCACATGCGCCTTGAGCGCGGCGTGCACGTGGTGCAGCAGGCCGAGGTTGGCGGCCGAGTACAGGCTGTCGCCCTCGGCGAGCAGGCCCATCTTCGTCAGCAGCTCCTCGACGAACTCATGGCCGGTCTCGGTGAGTTCCACCGAGCGGTGCTTCTCGTCCACGGTGTAGTGGCCGATCTCCGCGGGCGGCTGGCCCGGCGCTTCCGGTTCCGGCTGTTTCTTCAGCTTCGGGATCAGCGTGTTGATCTGCTCGTACAGGCGCGAGGAATCCTCGCTGGCGCCGGAAATGATGAGCGGCGTGCGCGCCTCGTCGATGAGGATGGAGTCCACCTCGTCGACCAGGGCGTAGGCGAGGCCGCGCTGGAACTTGTCTTCCAGGCGGAAGGCCATGTTGTCGCGCAGGTAGTCGAAGCCGAACTCGTTGTTGGTGCCGTAGGTGATGTCCGCCTGGTAGGCGGCATGCTTTTCGGCGGAGGGCTGCATGGAGCGGATGACGCCGACCTTGAGGCCGAGGAACTCGAACAGCGGGCGGTTCCAGTCGGCGTCGCGGCTGGCGAGGTAGTCGTTCACCGTCACCACGTGCACGGCGCCGCCGGAGAGCGCGTTCAGGTAGGCGGGCAACGTCGCGGTCAGGGTCTTGCCTTCGCCGGTGCGCATCTCGGCGATGCGGCCTTCATGCAGGGTGATGCCGCCGATGAGCTGCACGTCGTAGTGGCGCATGCCGAGCACGCGGCGCGCGGCCTCGCGGCAGACGGCGAAGGCCTCGACCAGGAGCTGGTCCAGGGTCTCGCCCTTCTGGAAACGCTCCCGGAACTCGGCGGTCTTGGCGGAGAGGGCCGCGTCGGACAGGGCCTTGAGCCCTTCTTCGAGGGCATTGATGGCCGTGACCAGCTTGCCCATGCGCTTGAGTTCGCGCTCGTTCTTGGTACCGAAAATACTGCCCAGCAGACCTGCAAATCCCGACATAACCGCTACTCGTCAACAATGAAGAAGGGCTGCCCTCCCGGTGGGCGCAGCGTCCTGCGTATCTCCCCCGCGCCCGCGCGGGTCGGCGGGCGGCGATGGCCTGCGGCCCGCGCCAGGGCCAGGCCGGGCGGTCGCAAAGCGGGCCATTCTACTCCGATTCCCGCCCCGGAAAAAACAAAGCCCCCGTCATGCGGGGGCCTGAAAAAAACCCGGCGATTGCCGGGTTTTTGTCCAGCGGCTCAGCGCCTGGCCTGGGCGATGTAGGTGGCCGGATCGACCTGCTTGCCGTCGCGCAGCACCTCGTAGTGCAGGTGCGGGCCGGTGGAGCGGCCGGTGGAGCCCATCAGGGCCACGAGCTGGTCCTTGGAGACCAGGTCGCCGACCTTGACCATCACGCGGCTGGCGTGGGCGTAGCGGGTGCTGACGCCGTCGCCGTGGCTGATCTCGACCAGGTTGCCGTAGCCGGTCTTGGCGCCGGCCCAGGTGACGATGCCGGGGGCAACCGCGAACACATGCGTGCCCTCGGCGCCGGCGAAGTCGATGCCGCCGTGGAAGGCGGCATGGCCGGTGAAGGGGTCGGTGCGGTAGCCGTAGTTGGAGGACATGTAGCCGGTGCGCACCGGCATGTGCGCCAGGTAGCTCTTGGGCAGGGCGCGCTGGCCGCTCATCAGGCTGTCCAGGGCCTGCAGCTGCGCCTCCTTCATGGCGATCTGCTCGGACAGCTCCTGCAGGCGCAGCTGCAGCCCGGCGCCGCCGTCGGACAGCACCGTGAGGTCCTGGCTCAGCGGGCCGCCCATGGGGGGCTTCTTGGCGGCGGATTCGAATTCGGCGGGATTGAGGTTGGCGCTTTCGGCCAGGTGCTCGCCCAGGGCATCCAGGCGCATGAGCTGGGCCTGCATCTCGGCCATGCGCGAGGACATGGCCTTGAGCTGGTCGCGGGCATCGCGGCCGTCGGCGGCGGCCGTGGTCAGGGTGGGGGCCATGAAGCGGGCGGCGGCCCAGTAGGCGCCCACGCCCATCGTCGCGCAGAGGAGAAGCGCCACGCCCAGGCCCGTCAGCAACAGGCGCGGGCGCAGCTGGACCGTCAGGGGACGGCCGTGCTTTCGGCTCAGGAGAATGATGTTCATGTTTGTCACCTGCTTATTATTATGGCGCGGGTATACTGCTTGACCCGGCTCACCAGCAGTCTGGTCCTGCCCACTTTACCGGCACGACCACGAAAAAAAGCGGACATGCGCCACGAAAAAACCACAACGTTGAGCGACATCCTGGCCCAGGGCCGGCTCGGCTCCCTGCGGGAGCGCTCCAGCCGCATCGAGCGCCTGGATACCCTGCTCGGCTTCTACCTCGACCAGCGCCTGCGCCAGCAGGTGCGGGTCGCCGGCTACCAGGACGGCACCCTGGTGCTGGCCTGCGCCAATACCACCGTGGCCGGCCAGCTCCGCTATCTTAGCCGCATCTATATGCAGCAGTTGCGCCAACATGCCGAGTTCTGTGACATCGGGCGCATCAAGGCGGTGATCGCCCCCGCATCTCCGGCAGCCGGCAAGCCGCGCAAGCCCCCCCGGCGCCTCAGCCCGGCCACGGCCGACCTGCTGCGGGCCCTCTCGGAGGACCTGGGAGGGGGCGAGATTAGCGAAGCCCTGCAACGGCTGGCAAGGCATGGGGACCCCGCCCGGGAGGGGAAACCGGACCGCTCGTCCTGAGGAATTTGCCCCAAAACAGGGCGGGAATAGCCGCCGGGGCGGCCGCAACCAAGGGGAAACCGGGGGGTTCCGGCAGGGATCAGGCCAGGCGCTCGGCCCGGATATAGGAGATCGGGGCGGTCTCCTCGTCATCAAATGTCACAATTTCCCAGGCGTCCGGCTGGTCCAGCATCGCCCGCAGCAGCTGGTTGTTGAGGCCGTGCCCGGACTTGTAGCCCTGGTACTCCCCCAGGATGCCGTAGCCCAGCAGATACAGGTCGCCGATGGCATCCAGCATCTTGTGGCGCACGAACTCGTCCTTGTAGCGCAGCCCTTCCGCATTCATCACGCCGTGGTCGTCGACCACGATGGCGTTCTCCATGCTGCCGCCCAGCGCCAGGTTGCGCGAGCGCAGGTACTCGATGTCGCGCATGAAGCCGAAGGTGCGGGCGCGGCTGACTTCCTTCACATAGGCCGTGGTGGAGAGGTCGACCTCGGCGTAGCGGGTCTCGGCCGGGAAGGCCGGGTGGTCGAAATCGATGGTGAAGCAGACCTTGAAGCCGTCGTAGGGCTCGAAGGCGGCAACCTTGTCGCCGTCCCGCACCTCGATGCGGCGCTTGATGCGGGCGAAGCGCTTGGGGGCGTCCTGCTCGACGATGCCGGCGGCCTGGATCAGGAACACGAAGGGGCCGGCCGATCCGTCCATGATGGGGATCTCGGCGGCGGTGACCTCGACCACGGCGTTGTCGATGCCGAGGCCGGCCAGCGCGGACATGAGGTGCTCGATGGTGGACAGCTTGACGTCGCCCTGCACCAGGCTGGTGGCCATCATGGTGTCGCGGACCATCAGGGTCTTGGCGGGCAGGTCCACGGGCGGGTCGAGGTCGGTCCGGCGGAAGACAATGCCGCTGTCGACAGGCCCGGGCTTCAGGGTCAGGAAGATCTTGGCGCCGGAGTGGAGGCCGACACCGCTGGCGCGGATGGCCTGCTTGACAGTGCGTTGACGCAACATGTGACAAATTATTTCAAAACAGCGGGAGGGGGATGGTAGCAGACATGGGGAGGCCTGCAACCGCCAGGCGTCCGGACCGACCGGGAGAGGGTCGGCCGGTCCGGGGCCCGGGGAGGGTCAGTCGGCCTGGCGACGCAGGAAGGCCGGGATGTTCAGCAGGTTCACATCCGTGGAGCGCGGGGTGGAGCCGCTGCTGTTGACCTTCTGGTTGCGCAGGTAGGCCGGCGTGTCGTAGTCCGCGGTGATGCCGTGGGTGCCGGTGGCGGCCTGCGGCTGCTGCACCGGGGCCGCGGCGGCCGGGGCGGCGGCGGGCTGGGACACCAGCTTCATGCCGGCGGCGCGCTGCGCCTTGGGCAGGCCGGTGGCGACCACGGTCACGCGCAGCTCGTCGTTCAGCTCGGGGTCCAGGATGGTGCCGATGACCACCGTGGCCTCGCCGGAGGCGAACTGGGACACGATCTCGCCGACCGTGGAGAACTCGTCCAGGCCCAGGCTCTCGGAGGCCGCCACGGACACCAGCAGGCCGCGGGCGCCGTCCAGGCGGACGTCGTCGAGCAGCGGGCTGTGCACCGCCATCTCGGTGGCGATGCGCGCGCGCTCCTCGCCCTTGGCGGAGCCGGTGCCCATCATGGCCAGGCCCTGCTCGGACATCACGGTGCGCACGTCGGCGAAGTCGACGTTGATCACGCCCGGACGCTGGATCATGTCGGCGATGCCCTGCACGGCGCCCTGCAGCACGTTGTTGGCCGCCTTGAAGGCGTCCATCAGCGACACCTTGCCCAGCACCGACAGCAGCTTGGCGTTGGGGATGGTGATCAGCGAGTCCACGAACTGGGACAGGTTCTCGATGCCGGACTCGGCCACGTCCATGCGCTTCTTGCCCTCGAAGGGGAAGGGCTTGGTGACGACGCCGACGGTGAGGATGCCCATTTCCTTGGCGACTTCGGCCACCACCGGCGCGCCGCCGGTGCCGGTGCCGCCGCCCATGCCGGCGGTGATGAACACCATGTCGGCGCCTTCCAGGGCTTCACGGATGCGCTCGCGGTCCTCGACGGCGGCCTGGCGGCCGACCTCGGGGTTGGCGCCGGCGCCCAGGCCGCGCGTCACGCCCTGGCCCAGCTGCAGGTGCGTGCGCGCCTGCATCTTGGAGAGCGCCTGCAGGTCGGTGTTGGCGCAGATGAAATCCACGCCCTCGACCTGGCTCTTGACCATGTGTTCGACGGCGTTGCCGCCACCGCCGCCCACGCCCACCACCTTGATGACCGCCGTCCCCAGCTGAGGGGCGTTGTCCGCCAGCTCAAATACGTTCATTGCTCTCTCTCCTTTGAAACCGCTTGCTGCTTTTTTGCTGTCGTAGGCCGGACGTACCGGCAATTATTCTCGCATTAAATGCGTAAAAAATTCCCACAAATTTAAAAATTACGCGCCACCCATCCGCGCAATTTCTGCCACATGTCGCCCATGCTCCCACTGTTCCTGGGTAGCGGACGCGCATGCAGGTTTTCCTCCACCTGCTTCTTCCCGTACAGCAACAATCCCACGCCAGTGGAATAGATCGGGTTGCGCAACACTTCGCCCATGCCGCCTACCTTGAGCGACTGCGGCATGCCGATGCGCACCGGCATGTGGAAGATGGATTCGGCGAGCGCGGTGGCGCCCTCGATCTTGGCGGAGCCGCCGGTCAGCACCACG
>DASUDN010000070.1:0-3584 GCA_036275595.1 Moraxellaceae bacterium | reverse complement strand
CGGGATGGCCTTGCGGATCACATCCAGGAAGGGCTGCGGGTACATGCCGAGGGCGAACATCAGCAGCGTCACGCCCAGCACCATAACGCCGCCGGCGCGCTCGCCCCAGTCCAGCGGTGCGTCGTAGCGGGACATGCCCGGCGCCGGCAGGAACATGGTGATCATCACGCGCAGGTAGTAGTACAGGCCGATGGCGCTGCCCACCACCAGCAGGCCGATCAGCACCCACATGGTGGCGCTGACGCCGGCGGCGACGACATAGAACTTGCCGATGAAGCCGGCGGTGACCGGAATGCCGGCCAGCGACAGCATCATGCCGGTCATGACGGCGGTCAGGTAGGGGCGCTTCCAGAACAGGCCGCGGTAGTTGTGCAGCGCATCGGCGTCATGGTCGGAGTAGGGGCTGGACATCAGCGACACCACGCCGAAGGCGCCGAGGGTGGTGACCACGTAGGTGACCAGGTACACCGTCATGGCCTCCGGCGTCGCCACCGGCGCCACCAGCGGGATCAGCAGGTAGCCGAAATGCGCGACGGAGGAGTAGGCCAGCAGGCGCTTGATGTTGGTCTGCAGCACGGCGAGCAGGTTGCCAACCAGGATGGAGGCGCCCGCCATCACGGCGAGCACGGTGCGCACGATGTCGGCGTCCAGCGCGCCGGACTCATACAGAAAGCGCATCAGCACGGCGAACACGGCGGCCTTGCTGGCGGTGGCCAGGAAGGCGCCGACCGGGGCGGGCGCCCCTTCGTACACGTCGGGCGTCCAGATGTGGAAAGGCGCCACCGACAGCTTGAAGGCGAGGCCGGCCAGCATCAGGCCGGTGCCGAGCATCAGGATGGCGCTGCCCGACTCGGGGCCGCGGAAGGTGTACTCGAGCGCGCCGAAGCTCAGGGTGCCGCCGATGGCGTACACCAGTGCCATGCCGAACAGCAGCATGGCGGAGGCGGTGGCGGACAACACCAGGTACTTCATGCCGGCTTCCAGGCTGCGGCCCTTGCGGAAGGTGTAGGCGACGAGGCCGTAGGCAGGCACCGACAGCAGCTCCAGGCCCACGAACAGCGCGCCGAGATGGCGGCTGCAGGCCAGCACCATGCCGCCGAGCGCGGCCAGCAGGAGCAGCAGGTAGAGCTCTTCGCGATTGCCGCGGTACTTCTCCATGTAGGCATGCGACAGGGTGCAGCAGGCCAGCGTGGTGACGAGCACGAGGCCCATGTAGAAGAGCGCGAAGTGGTCCACCACCAGCAGCGGCGTCACCGCCACCGGAGGCAGGCGCAGGGACACGTACACCACCGCCATCAGGGCCACGTTGAGGCCCGCCACGGCGATGGTGGCCGTCCACCAGTGGTGGCGGCGCAGCGCCACCAGCAGCATCACCGCCACGATGGTGAGCGACACCACCAGGATGGGCAGCAGGGCGATCATTTGTTCAAGCTTGATCATTGTTATTCGCCTTCCGGAGCAGAGGTGGCGGGAGTGGCAGGCACCGTGGCCGGCAGGGCGCCGGACGTGACGTCCGGGAGCGCGGCCAGGGGCGCGGCCGCCGGCGGCGCATAATGCTCGTGCACCGCGTGCATGACGGCCGCAGAGGTGTTCAGCACCGGCTGCGGGTAAAGGCCGAGGAACAGCAGCATCCCCATCAGCGTGAGCATCAGCGAGATCTCGCGGCGCGACAGGTCCTCCATGGGCTCGGCGGACTTGGCCGGCACGCCGTAGAAGGCGCGCTGCATGAGCAGCAGCGAGTACACGGCCGCCAGGATCAGGCCGCCGGTGGCGATCACGGTGAGCACCGGATGGTTCTCGAAGCTGCCCACCAGGATCATGAACTCGCCCACGAAGTTGCCCAGGCCGGGCAGGCCCAGCGAGGCGGCGACGAAGAACAGCGCGATCGGCGGCAGGAACTTGAAGCGCGACCACAGACCGCCCATCTCGCGCAGGTCGCGGGTATGCAGGCGCTCGTAGATTTCACCGCAGAGGATGAAGAGCGCGCCGGCGGAGAGGCCGTGCGCAAGCATCTGCACCACCACGCCCTGCAGGGCGACCTCGCTGCCCGAGTAGATGCCCACGAGCACGAAGCCCATGTGCGAGATCGAGGTGTAGGCGATCAGGCGCTTGATGTCGTGCTGCGAGCAGGCCATGAAGGCACCGTAGAAGATGCCGACCACGCCCAGGGCCATGGCGATGGGCGCGAAGTCCAGCGAGGCATTCGGGAACAGCGGCAGCGCAAAGCGCAGCAGGCCGTAGGCGGCGGTCTTGAGCAGCACGCCCGCCAGGTCCACGGAGCCGGCGGTGGGCGCCTGCGAGTGCGCGTCGGGCAGCCAGGAGTGGATGGGCACCACCGGCAGCTTCACGGCGAAAGCCACGAAGAAGCCCAGCATCAGCGCCATTTCCACGGCCGGCGACATCACCGTGTTGCGCAGCGCCACGTAGTCGAAGGTCACCACGCCGGTGGCCTGTGCGTGCACGAACACCAGGCCCAGGATGGCCACCAGCAGCAGCAGGCCGGAGGCCTGGGTGAAGATGAAGAACTTGTTGGCGGCGTAGATGCGGCCCTTGCCCCCCGGCGCGTTGTGGCCCCACAGCGCGATCAGGAAGTACATGGGCACCAGCATCATTTCCCAGAAGCCGAAGAACAGGAACAGGTCGAGGGCGAGGAACACGCCGATGACGCCGCCCAGGTTCCACAGCAGGTTCAGGAAGAAGAAGCCGACGTGGGTCTGGATCTCGCGCCAGGAGCAGGCCACGGCGAGCACGCCGAGGAAGCCGGTGAGCAGCACCATCAGCAGCGACAGGCCGTCGAGGCCGAGGTGGAAGCTGATGCCGAAGCGCGGGATCCATTCGGCGCGGAATTCGACCTGCCACTGCGGCTGGCTGCCGACGCCGGCCAGCGTGTAGTTGCCCTGCGTCCACAGCCAGCAGCCCAGGAACAGGACGATGGCCATGGAGATCAGCGCGATCCAGCGCGGAACGTTGGTGCCCAGGCGCTCGCTCTGCCAGCAGAGCAGGCCGCCGATGAAGGGTATCAGGATGAGCCAAACCAGAATCATGTCAGGGCCTTTTATTCAGATTCTTCAAACCAGGGCGAAGCCGGCGACCACGAGCACGAGCCCGATGGCCATGGAGGCGGCATACCAGCGCAGCTTGCCGCTCTGGGTCTTCGCCAGAATGTCGTGGGCCTTGTGGGTCACCCAGGTGATGGCGCCGACGCCGGCGTCCGCCCATTCGCGCGCGGTGGCGCGGACCACCAGCATGAAGGGCTTCACGAACACACGGTCGTAGAGCCAGTCGAAGCCCCAGGCGTTCTTCCACAGGCCGCCGACCAGGCGACCGGCGCCGCTGTTGGCGAGGCCCGTGATGAAGCGGCGCTGGCCGGCGAACAGGAACACGGCGAGGGCGATGCCCGCCAGGGCGACGCCCGCGGACAGCAGCTCGATGCCGTGCTGCACGCCCTTGTCCGTCACCACCGGCGTGGTTTCCGGCAGCACGCCGGCCACGGGCGGGTGGATCAGCGCGCCGACGGCGGTGGACAGCACCAGCAGCACCGCCAGCGGGAGGTGGTGGGACAGGCCGTGCGGCGCGTGCGCCTC
>DASUDN010000069.1:0-4732 GCA_036275595.1 Moraxellaceae bacterium | reverse complement strand
TCCCGTCACCGACCGTGAATTGGCGAAGCGCGTGAAGCAGGAGGCGCTGCTGACCTACCTGGCCGACAACCGCCAGGCCTGGACGCTGGGCGCCGACGGCGGCTACCGCCAGGGCAGTGTGGAAGTAGGCAAGGAAAAGATCGCGCAGCAGGTCCTGCTGGAGAAGCTGACGCCGCACTGACGGCGGCATCAGCCGCGGAAGGCCCGCGGCGGCGGGCCCGTCCCGCCGGCTCAGCCCCTGCTCTTCCCGGACAGCGCCGCCAGGCGCTTGTCGTAGGCGCCACGCGCGCCGAGGTCGAGCTTGGTGAGGATGCCGGTGTCGCCCAGCAGGCGGCGCCCGCGCTCCTGCAGCCAGGCGGGCGCCAGCCCGTACACGGCATGCGCCGCCTGCAGGTAGTCCGGCACCGCCACGCGCAGGCGCGGCTTGCGCAGCGCCTGCACCACGGCCGCGGCCACCTCCTGCGGCGTCACCGAGGGAATGCCCGGATTGGCCGCGTCGGTGCCCGACGACAATTCGGTGAGCACCTTGGAGGGCATCACGATGGTGAAGTCCACGCCCGAGTCGCGATGCTCGCCCGCCACCGCCTCCGTCATGCCCACCACCGCGTGCTTGGTGCCGCAATAGACGGCGGCGCCGGGAATGGCGAAGCGCCCGGCCATGGAGGCGACGTTGACGATGTGGCCGCGGCGGCGCGCCAGCATGCCCGGCAGCGCCAGCTGCATGCCGTGGATGACGCCGCGGAAGTTGATGTCGATCTGCGCGTCGGTGATGCCCTCGGCCTCGTCGAGGAAGGCGCCCATGGGCATGATGCCGGCGTTGTTGACCAGGACGTCGACCGGGCCCAGCGCGGCCTCGGTGGCCTGCAGGAAGGCCGCGAAGCTGTCGCGGCGGCGCACGTCCAGGACATGCGCGAAGCCGCCCAGGCGCGCGGCCTCTTTCTGCGCCAGCGCGACGTCCACATCGCCGATGCTGATTCGCGCGCCCGCTGCCCGCAGGGCTTCGGCAATCGCCAGGCCGATGCCGCGGGCCCCGCCCGTGACGGCCACCACGGCGCCTTTCAGGTTGACCGGTCGTGAACTGGGCATGTCATGTCTCCAGGGGAAGGGAAAGGGACCGCGACGGTCGCGATGGCCGTCGGCCGTCAGGAAAACTCGTAACTCGAGAGGGAATAGCGGGCCGCCCGCTTCAGTCCGGCAGGCGTGGACGTGGGCCGCAGCAGCGTTGGCTCGCCATGGGGGTTGAAGTAGTAGCTGTTGGCGGAGGCGCAGTTGCCGTTCAGGAAGACGGAGCTGCGCAGGTGCTGCTTCATCTCGCTGACGAAGGCGTCGCTGGCCTGCCGGCTGGCCTCGAAGCTCTGCGCGCCGCGCCGCCGCATCTCGCGCAGGCAGCGCGACATATGCGTCATCTGGCCCTCGATGGTGTTGAAGAACGACAGGCCGTTGTAGGCATAGGGACCGGGCAGGTAGAACAGGTTGGGAAAGCCCGGCAGCGACAGCCCCTCGAAGGAGCGGTAGCCCTCTTCCCGCCACCACCGGCGCAGGTCCCGCCCCTGGCGGCCGGTGACCGGGACGGCCGGGAAGTTCTCTTCCCACAGGCTGAAGCCCGTGGCCAGGATCAGGGTATCGACGGGCCGCTTGCGGCCGTCGCGCGTCACGATGCCGTCCGGCTCGATGCGGTCGATGCCGTCGGTCACCAGCGCCACGTTCGGGCGATTGAAGGTGGGGTAGTAGGCATTGGAGAAGGTGGGACGCTTGCAGCCGAAGCTGTAGGTCGGCGTCAGCTGGCGGCGCAGCGCCGGATCCTTGATGTGGAAGGCGATATGCGCCTTGCACACGCGCTCCATGGTCCGGTTCAGGAAGGCCAGTTCGCGGTTGTGCAGCACGCCCGTCACCATAATGGCTTCCAGCAGGCTGTCGCTGGCGAGGCGGGCGGCCTTCTGCGTACCCGGCAGCGTGGCGAAGAGGCGCTGCAGCGGCCGCGGGATCGGGCTGTCCAGCTTGGGCGTGACCCAGATGGCGGTGCGCTGGTAGACGTCGAGCTGTGCCAGAGCGGGGGCGATCTCCGGCACCAGCTGCACCGAGGTCGCGCCCGTGCCGATGACGGCGGCGCGCCGCCCGGTCAGGTCGAAATCGTGGTCCCAGGCCGCCGTGTGGATGACTTTGCCGGCAAAGGCGTCGATGCCGGGAATGTCCGGCAGCCGCGGCTGCGACAGGAAGCCGGTGGCCATGATGAGCAGCCGCGTCGTGAGCGCCGGCTGGCCTGCGACATGAACGGTCCAGAAACGCCCGGGCTCGTCGTACACCACCTTTTCCACCGTCGTGTTGAAGCGCATGTGGCGGCGCAGGTCGTATTTGTCGGCGACGTGCGCGGCATACTGCTTCAGCTCCGCGCCGCGCGCGTACAGCCGCGACCAGTAGGGATTGGGCTCGAAAGAGTAGGAGTAGGTCACCGACGCGATGTCGACGGCCAGGCCGGGATAGGTGTTGACGTGCCAGGTGCCGCCGAGGTCGTCGTTGCGGTCCAGCATCAGGAAGTTGCCGATGCCGTCGCGCTGCAGCTGGATGGCGGCGCCCATGCCGCCAAACCCGGTGCCGACGATGATGGCCTCGTGGGCGGGGACCGCGGCGGCGGTGGCGCGCGGGGCGACAGTGGAGGGAGCGGTGGACGACATGACGACCTCGGCAGTAGAGGGCACAGGTACCCTGGGGCTGGGCTTACTTCACGCGCTTGAGGCCGAGGCGCAGGCCCTGCGTCAGCACCTGCTTCACCACGGCGCCGATCACCGGCGGGGCGTCGAAGCTGATGGTCCAGTTCACGCGCGAGCCGCTGCCGGTGCTGCTGAAGGTGAGGTCGCCGCGGTGGTTGCTGAGCGGCGCGCCGCCCTTGCTGATGCGGTAATGGATGGCCTGGTTGGGCACCACCTCGTACACGGTTTCCTCGATGGCCACCGGCCACAGGCCCATGCGGCGCACCGAACCGGGGCCGTTCACGTCGGGGCGGCCGTCCACCACGCGCTTCACGGGAATGCCGAGCACCCGCCCCAGGCGGTTGTGGTCGGAGAGCGCGCGGAAAATGTTCTCGGCGGGCGCGCGGTAGTCCTGGGTGACGTCGACGGTGTAGCGGGGCATGGGAGTCTCCGGGGGTGGGGAACGGCGGCGCCGTTCCGGGCAGGGGGCGCGGCGCGCCCGGTTCAGTGACAGGGGTCAGTCGGTACTGTAGTCGGTGAGCGCGAAGTGCGTGAGCCGGCGCTTGATGTTGAGGCCGAACTCCGGCCAGACGAACTGGTTGCGGCCACTGGCGTCCAGGTAATAGCTGCTGCAGACGTCGGCGCGGATGGGCATGCGCGCCAGGCGCGTGTCGATGCGCGCATTGAACTCGTCCTGCACGCCCTGCTGCACCTCCAGGCGGCGGATGCCCTGGTCCCGCATGCGCCGCACCGCCTGCGCGATGTAAATGGCCTGATGCTCCGAGGTCCACATCACCGAGCCCTGCACGCCATGCGAGTTGGGGCCCAGCATCATGAACATATTGGGGAAACCGTGGATGGCCAGGCCCTGGTAGGCGCGTGGCCGGCCCCGCCAGTGCTGGCTCAGGCTGCGGCCATCGGCGCCGTGCAGGATGCCGTAGATGGCCGGTTCCGCCACCGCGTAGCCGGTGCCGAAGATGATGGTGTCCACCGGGAACTCGCTGCCGTCCTCGGTGACGATGCCGGTCTCGGTGATGCGCGCGAGGCCCTGGAACACCACCTTCACGTTGGGCTGCGCCAGCGCCTCGTACCAGTCGTTGGAGAACAGCGGACGCTTGCAGCCCAGCGTATGGTGCGGCGTCAGCTGTTCGCGCATGACGGGGTCCTTGATGGAACGGTGGATGTTCCAGAGGCCGAGCGGATGCGTGAGTCGGCGCAGCAGTTCTTCGTTCATGAAGATCGGCAGCGAGGGT
This sequence comes from Moraxellaceae bacterium, assembly GCA_036275595.1. Classification (GTDB taxonomy): domain Bacteria; phylum Pseudomonadota; class Gammaproteobacteria; order Pseudomonadales; family Moraxellaceae; genus UBA2031. The sequence goes on along the minus strand of DASUDN010000069.1, from coordinate 792 downwards.
TCCAGGCCCAGCAGGCCGGCTTCGCGCACCAGGCGCTGCACCCCGGGCAGGCGCCGGAACAGCGCGCCCACGGCCTTGGGCATGGCGAAGTCGGGCTTGGGCAGCACCCAGGAAGGGGTGCGCTGCAGGCTGATGATCTCGCCGGCGATGGGCTGGATGGCGGGCAGGAACTGGATGGCGGAGGCGCCACAGCCGATCACCGCCACGCGCTCGCCGCTGAGGTCGTGGTCATGGTTCCACTGCCCGGAATGGAAGATCGTGCCGCGGAAGCGTTCCTGGCCGGGGAAGTGCGGCATCTTGGCCTCGCCGATATAGCCCGGCGCCGCCACCAGCACGCGCGCCGCGTAGCGCTCGCCGGCGGCGGTGGCGATGTGCCAGCGGCCTTCGGCCTCCTGCCAGCGCGCGTCGGTGACCTCGGTGTTGAGGCGGACCTGCCCGGTGATGCCGAAGCGGCGGGCCACGTCCTCCAGGTAGTCGCGGATCTCGGCCTGGGGCGCGTAGGTGCGCGACCAGTCCGGCTTGGGCGCGAAGCCCAGGGAATAGAGCTCGCTCGGCACGTCGCAGCGCAGGCCGGGGTAGTCGTTGAGGGCCCAGGTGCCGCCGATGCGCGGGGCGCGGTCCAGGATCACGGCGTCGGTGATGCCCTGCTCCTTGAGCTTGATGCAGGCGGACAGGCCCGAGGGGCCGGCGCCGATGAGGACCACGTCCACCTGGCGCAGCGGGGCGGCGGCAGCCCGGGAGGCCGGCGCGATGGCCGGGGTCGCGGCGGCGGCCTTGCGGGCGGGGGTGGCG
>DASUDN010000068.1:0-5757 GCA_036275595.1 Moraxellaceae bacterium | reverse complement strand
CACCGGCGTGCCGGGCCTCGAGGTCGCCGCTTCCTGGCACCACCAGGCCGACATGTCCCAGGGCGTGCCCTCGGTGAACAACGAGAAGCTGGAGGCCGACCTGCTGACCGCGCATGTCGCCTTCGAAAAAGGCATCGTCGGCCTGCGCACGCTGGCCGCGAAGTGGGACCTGGATCGCGCCGCCCTGGCCGCCGGCGACCAGAAGCGCGCCGAGCAGGAAGGCTGGTACGTCGAGCCCTACGTCAAGGTGCTGCCCAAGCTGACCGTGTTCGCCCGCTACAGCGAATGGGACGCCGAGGCCGCCGACAACAGCAGCTCGCAGTTCCAGGAAACCGTGGCCGGCGTGAACTGGTACCTGCACGAGCGCGCCGTGGTGAAGGCCGACATCCAGCACCGTGACCGTCCGAACCCGGCGGACAAGGACGAGGACGGCTTCAACGTCGGCATCGGCTTCTCGTTCTGACGACTGCCGGGGAGCCGGGAGGTATGCTCCCGGCTTCCCCGGATGCGTTCCGGACAGAGACCCGCCATGCGCACGCACCGCCCCCTGATCCTCCGCAGCCTCGCCCTCGCGGCGCTGCTGCTGGCCACCGGCGCCGCCCGCGCCGAGGCGGCGCTCGAGCGTTTCCTGGGGCAGTCCTTCGCCGGCGCCACGCCGGCACCGGCCATGCTCTGGCTCACGCCACCGGTCAAGGCGCGCGCCGCCGCCATCCTCGGCCACGACTTTCCCGGCCTGCGCACCCGCTACTGGCGCCAGGGCGAGCGCACTGCCTGGGTGCTGGACCACGTCGGCAAGGAGCAGCCCATCACCATGGGCGTGGTGGTGGAAAAGGGGCAGATCCTCAACATCGAGGTGCTGGCCTACCGCGAGTCGCGCGGCGGCGAGATCCGCCACGGCTTCTTCCGCCGCCAGTTCGAGCGCGCCGCCCTGAAGCCCGGCGACCGCCTCGACCGCGACATCGACGGCATCACCGGCGCCACGCTCTCGGTCACGGCCATGACGAAGGTGGCGCGCCTCGCGCTCGCCTTCCACGATGAAGCGCTGCGCGCGCGCTGATACACTCGCGCTCCCTTCCTGTCCTGCCCACGCGGGGATGTGAACCGTGGCCAAGACCCACCTGCGACTGTTCCTGCTGCGCTGGCACCGCCGCCTCGGCATCGTGTCGGCGCTGTTCGTGCTGCTGCTCGCCGCCACCGGCCTCCTGCTGAACCACACCCACGAGCTCGGCCTCGACCGCCTGCCGCTGGAGAATTCCCTGCTGCGCAGGCTCTACGGCGTCGCCCCGGCGGCGGAGGCGGCGGAGGCGGCCGCCCCGGCGCTCGCGCAGGCGCTGCCGGGCGGGGAACTCACCGCCCGCGGTGGCCGCCTGCGCATGGGCGAGCGCGACATCGGCGATTGTCCCCGGCTGGTGGGCATCGTGGAGCAGGGCGGCCAGGTGCTGGCCGTATGCAGCAACCGCCTGTGGCTGTTGACCCCGGACGGCCAGGTCATCGACCAGGCGGACAGTGTGCGGGGGGTGCCCGAAGGCCTGTCCGCGGTAGCGGAGGGGGAGGGCCAGGTGCTGCTGCGCGCCGGCGACGACAGCCTGGCGGTGGACCTCAGCGACCTCAGCCTGAGGCCGGCGGTGCCGGTGCCGGGGGTTGCCTGGCGCGAGGCCGCCCCCGCCGCCGACCCCGACCTGGACTGGGAGCAGGTACTGCTGGACCTGCACAGCGGACGCCTGTTCGGACGCGCCGGCGTCATCCTCATGGATGCCATGGCCATTCTCTTCATGATCCTGGCCGTGTCCGGCCTGGTCATGTGGCGGCGTCGCCACCGTCCCACCTGACCCGGGGCTCGTGTATCATGCGGGGCTTCCGTGCGGAATCCGCGCATCCCGTCCATTGAACTCAAGGAGAAGACCCATGGCCGTCCTCGTCGGCAAGCCCGCCCCCGATTTCACCGTCCCCGCCGTCCTCGCCAACGGCGAGATCGTCGACAGCTTCACCCTGTCCGCCGCCCTCAAGGGCAAGTACGGCCTGGTGTTCTTCTATCCGCTGGACTTCACCTTCGTGTGCCCGTCCGAGCTGATCGCCCTGGACCACCGCATCCCCGATTTCCAGGCCCGCAACGTCGAGGTGGTGGGTGTGTCCATCGACTCCCACTTCACCCACAACGCCTGGCGCAACACCCCGGTGAACGCCGGCGGCATCGGCCCGGTCAAGTACACCCTGGCCGCCGACATCACCCACTCCATCGCCAAGGCCTATGACGTCGAGTCCGCCGGTGGCGTGGCCTTCCGCGGCGCCTTCATCATCGACAAGGCCGGCGTCGTGCGCGCCCAGATCGTCAACGACCTGCCGCTGGGCCGTTCCATGGACGAGATCCTGCGCCTGGTCGACGCCCTGCAGTTCACCGAGGAGCACGGTGAAGTGTGCCCGGCCAACTGGAAGAAGGGCGACAAGGGCATGACCGCCTCGCCCGAAGGCGTGGCCCAGTACCTGGCCGAAAACGCCGCCAAGCTGTAAGCCACCCTGGCGCCACCCCGGACCCGGGGTGGCGCGGGTCGCGAGCGGGGGCCTCCCCCTCCGCCGGAAGAACGGCGCCGCAAGGCGCCGTTTTTTTATGCCCGCATTTCGGGCCTGGCGCGCACCGCCGTGGCGCGCCGCACCGGATTGGCGCCGTGCAAACCCGCGCGCCCGCGCCTTTTCGTTGCTGGCACAGAGCTTGCGTTAGCCCCGTACAGGAACCCGCCGCCAGGGAGTGGCTGTGATGCACTGTAACGGTGGCTGCCTGCTTCATGAGTGCCAAGACCCGCTTCTACGATGAGATGTTTGCCGCGCCGGGCCAGATCCGGCCGGAGTACCGCGCCTTCGCGGACTGGCTGCACAGCCATCCCGAGGAGGACCTGGCGCAGCGCCGCCAGGAAGCCGACTGGCTGTTCCGCCGCGTCGGCATCACCTTCGCCGTGTACGGCGACAAGGAGGGCGCCGAGCGCCTGATCCCCTTCGACACCATCCCGCGCATCATCGCGGCGGCCGAATGGGAACGGGTCGCGCGCGGCCTGCGCCAGCGCGTGCAGGCGCTCAACCTCTTCCTGCACGACATCTACCATCGCCAGGACATCCTGCGCGCCGGCGTGGTCCCCGCCGAGCAGATCCTGACCAACCAGGACTACCAGCTCGCCATGCAGGGAATCACCCTGCCCAACAAGGTGTATTCGCACATCGCCGGCATCGACCTCGTGCGCGCCGGCGACGGCGAGTACTTCGTGCTGGAGGACAACCTGCGCACGCCGAGCGGCGTCTCCTACATGCTGGAGAACCGCAAGATGATGATGCGCCTGTTTCCGGACCTGTTCGCCACGCACGCGGTGGCGCCGGTGGAACACTACCCCGACCTGCTGCTGGAGACGTTGCGCGAGTCGGCGCCGGCGGGCGTGCACGACCCGGTGGTGGTGGTGCTGACGCCCGGGCGCTACAACTCCGCCTACTTCGAGCACGCCTTCCTCGCGCAGCAGATGGGCGTCGAGCTGGTGGAGGGGCCGGACCTCTATGTCAGCGACGGCCACGTGTACCTGCGCACCACGGCCGGCCCGCAGCGCGTGGACGTGATCTACCGCCGCATCGACGACGCCTTCCTGGACCCGCTCGCCTTCCGCCCCGACTCCGTGCTGGGCGTGCCGGGCCTGCTCGCCGCCTACCGCGCCGGCAACGTGGTCATCACCAACGCCGTGGGCACCGGCATCGCCGACGACAAGTCCATCTATCCCTATGTGCCGGACATGATCCGCTTCTACCTGTCGGAGGAGCCCGTGCTCGGCAACGTGCCCACCTGGCAGCTGCGCAAGCCCGACGAGCGCGAGCACGTGCTCAAGAACCTGAAGGACCTGGTGGTCAAGGAGGTCCACGGCTCCGGCGGCTACGGCATGCTGGTGGGACCGGCGGCCACCGCCGCGGAGATCGAGGCCTACCGCCAGCGCATCCTGGCCAACCCCGCCGACTTCATCGCGCAGCCCACGCTGTCGCTGTCCACCTGTCCCACCTACGTGGAGGCGGGCATCGCGCCGCGGCACATCGACCTGCGGCCTTTCGTGCTGTCCGGGCGCGAGGTGCGCCTGGTGCCGGGCGGCCTCACCCGCGTCGCGCTCCGCGAGGGTTCGCTGGTGGTGAACTCCTCGCAGGGCGGGGGCACCAAGGACACCTGGGTCCTGGAGGACACGCCATGCTGAGCCGTACCGCCGCCTGTGTGTACTGGATGTCGCGCCAGATGGAGCGCGCCGAGAACATTGCCCGCGTGCTGGACGTGAGCTCGCAGATGGCGCTGATGCCGGGCGGGGTGGGGCGCGAGCAGGTGCTGGCGCCGCTCGCCATCACCGGCATGCGCGACACCTTCATGGCCTCCGGCGTGCGCGCCACCGCCGACGAGATCCTGCTGTTCTTCACGCTGAACCCGAACAATCCCTCCAGCATCTACTCCTGCCTGCGCCTGGCGCGCGAGAACGGCCATGTGGTGCGCGGCAAGATCACCGCGGAGATGTGGGAAAGCCTCAATGCCACCTGGCTGGAGATCCAGGGGATGAACCGCGACAAGCTGCGGCGCATGGGGGCGTCGCGCTTCCTGGACTGGGTCAAGGAGCGCTCGCACCTGTTCCGCGGCGCCACCTTCGGCACCCTGCAGCGCAACGACGCCTTCCACTTCGCGCGCCTCGGCACCTTCCTCGAGCGCGCCGACAACACCGCGCGCCTGCTGCTGGTGAAGGCCGAGGCGGTGGCGACCGCGGCGCCGGGCGATGCCAGCGCCAGCGACTACTACCAGTGGGCCGCCCTGCTGCGCTCGCTCTCGGCCTTCGAGAGCTACCGCGACATCTACCGCGACAGCATCGTGCCGGCGCAGGTGGCGGAGATGCTGCTGTTCCGCCCCGACCTGCCGCGCTCGCTGCTGGCCTGCGTCACCGAGATCACGCAGACCCTGGGCGCCATTCCCGGCAGCAGCGGCCTCGAGGCCAAGCGCCTGGCGGCGCAGCTGCATGCGCGCCTGACCTACGGCCACATCGGCGAGGCGCTGGAGGAGGGCCTGCCGCAGTACCTGGGCCAGTTCCTGGCCGACATCAACGAGCTCGGCGCCCGTATCCACGGTGCCTACCTGGAGGCCGCATGATCCTCACCATCAACCACGAGACCGTCTACCGCTACGACTCGGCCGCCACCCACAGCACCCAGTACCTGCGCCTCACGCCGCAGGACGGCGAGGGCCAGCATATCCTCGAGTGGCGCCTGGACCTGCCGACCCCGGCCTTCGCCACCACCGACGGCCACGGCAACGTGCTGCACGTGCTGACGCTAGACATGCCGCACACGGAGATCCGCATCCGCGCGGTGGGCATCGTCGAGACCGCGGCGGGCGAGCGCGTGGCGCCGGCCACCGGCGACCCGCGTCCCTTCCTGCGCGCCACCGCGCTGACCGCCACGAGTCCGGAGATGGCGGCGTTCGCGGACGGCTTCCGCCAGGCGGACATGACCGTGGACGCGGTGGAGCGGCTGGCGCACGCGGTCCACGCCTGGCTGCTGTTCGCCCCCGGGGCCACGGACGCCGCCACCACCGCGGCGCAGGCCTTCGCGGCGGCGCGCGGGGTGTGCCAGGACCATGCCCATGTCTTCATCGCCTGCTGCCGCCACCTCGGCGTGCCCGCCCGCTATGTCAGCGGCTATGTGCACTCCGGCGGCCACCGCCTGCAGGACCACCAGGCCTCGCATGCCTGGGCCGAGGCCTGGGTC
>DASUDN010000067.1:0-3417 GCA_036275595.1 Moraxellaceae bacterium | reverse complement strand
GGCGGACTTGAGGCCGGCGACTTCGCCCTCGGACTCTTCCAGCACCTCGACCTTGAAGCCGTGGCGGTCGGCCCAGCGCATGTACATGCGGAACAGCATGCCGGCCCAGTCCTGGGCCTCGGTGCCGCCGGCGCCGGCCTGGATGTCGACGAAGCAGTTGGAGGCATCCATCTTGCCCGAGAACATGCGGCGGAACTCGAGGTCGGCCACGACCTTCTCGAGGCTGTCCAGCTCGGTACTGACGTCGCCGAGGGTGCCCTCGTCATCTTCCTCGACGGCGAGGTCCAGCAGCTCCTTCACGTCGACCAGGCCGGAGGCGATGCGATCCAGGCCCAGCACGACGCCTTCCAGCTCGACGCGCTCCTTGCCGATGGCCTGGGCCTTCTCGGGGTCATTCCAGAGCGTGGGGTCTTCCAGCTCGCGCAGCACCTCTTCGAGGCGCTCTTTTTTCAGGTCGTAGTCAAAGGTACCCCCTGAGCGACTGTGAGCGCTCGGTGAGGTCCTTGATACGGTTCAGGCAGGGATTGATTTCCATTGGAAAACGCGACCTTGGGAAAAGGCCGCGTATTCTACCGAAGCCGGGATGCGCTTGCATCCCGGCCTGTCAGGGCCCCGCCGCGCTCAGTTCGCGGGAGCGGGGGCCGGCGCGGGGGCGGGGGTCGCCGCCGGCGCCACCGCGTCGGCAGCCTTGTTCGCGGCCTTGTCACGGGAGGCACGGGCGTCCTCCCGGAACTTGCCGGACGCGCTGGCCGCCGCCTCCTTCTGCTCACGGGCCGCCTTCTCGGCGGCCTCCTTCTGCTCGCGGGCAGCCTTTTCCGCGGTGTCGGCGGGGGCCCTGGCCTCATGGTGGCCATGAACGCCCTTGCCCTCGACCGCTGCCTTCTCCGCCTTGTCGCGCGCCGCCGCGGCATCTGCCCCGGCGGCCTCGGCCTTGGCCCGCGCCTCCTTCTTCGCATGGCGCGCGGACCGGGAGGCCTTGCGCTGCTCATTGCGCAGGTGCTTTTCGGCACGCACGTCCTGTCCCTGCGGCGCGGCCGCACCCTCGGCCTGGTCGGGCATCTTCGCGGCGCGGGTCGCCTGGCCGGCGGGGGCGGCGGCACCGCCCTCCTCGGCCAGTGCAGGCAGGGAAAGGGCGGAAACGAGGGCGGCCAGGGCCAGCTTTTGCATTTTCATGGAGTCCTTCCTGTTTGGCTCGGTCGAGTCATGAGTATCGGCCCCGGCCGCGCGGGATGGATTGACGCAGGTCACACGGTACGGCCGCCTGTCGACAGCGCCGATTGCCGCGTCCGCCTGCCCGTGCGGCAGCGCAGGACGAGTCCGCGGGCGACTCAGGCGACAGGCTCCATGTACTCGACCATGAGCTGCAGGGTACGGCTGCCGCGGAACTCGTTGATGTCCAGGCGGTAGGCCAGGCGCACGCGCCGCGCTTCGTTGGGCCAGCGCTCGCGGTCGATATTGAAGGCGATGGCATCGAAGACGCGGTTGGAGGCGGGATGGCTCACGCTCATCTTGAGGTGCCGCTCCTTGAGCAGGCGCTGCTCCAGGCAGATGAACTCGCCGTGGAACAGGGGCTCCGGAAAACCCTGGCCCCAGGGACCGGCCTCGCGCAGCAGCTCCACGAAGGCCTCGCTGAAGCACTCGGGGGGCAGCTCGCCGTCGGAGAGCAGCACGGGCTCGAAGTCGGCGGGATCGGCCGCCGCCTGCACGGCGCTGTCGAAGGCCAGGCGGAAGGCCGCCAGGTGGTCCGCCGGCAGGGTCAGGCCGGCGGCCATGGCGTGGCCGCCGAAGCGGGTGATGAGGCCGGGATTGAGGGCGGCCACGGTATCCAGCACGTCGCGGATGTGCACGCCCGGAATGGAGCGCGCGGAGCCCTTGAGCACGGTGGGCTGCCCGCCCTCCCCTTCGGCCGGGGCGAACGCGATGACGGGGCGATGGTAACGATCCTTGATGCGCCCCGCCACGATGCCGATGACGCCCTGATGCCAGTGCCGGTCGAAGAGCACCAGCCCGTGCGGCAGGCGGTCGCGGTCGAAGCTGAGCTGGCGGATGGCGGCCAGCGCCTCCTGCTGCATCCCGGCCTCGATGCTGCGCCGCTCCAGGTTGAGGCCGTCGAGCTCGGTGGCGTACTGCGCCGCCAGGTCGGGCGAGTCGGTGAGCAGGCACTCGATGCCGTGCGACATGTCGTCGAGGCGTCCGGCCGCATTCAGGCGCGGTGCCACCTGGAAAGCCAGGTCGCTGGCGACCACCTGCGCGGGCGACTTGTTGGCCACCGCCAGCAGCGCACTGATGCCGGGCCGGCAGCGGCCCGCGCGGATGCGCGACAGTCCCTGGAACACGAGCACGCGGTTGTTGCTGTCCAGGGGCACCACGTCGGCGATGGTGCCGAGCGCCACCAGGTCCAGGTAATCCGCCATCGCCGGTTCGGGCAGGCCGTGTTGCGCGAACCAGCCGCCCTCCTTGAGCCGCGTGCGCAGGCTGGAGAGCAGGTAGAAGATCACGCCGACCCCGGCCAGGTGCTTGCTCGGGAAGCCGCAATCGGGCTGGTTGGGATTGACGATGGCATCCGCGTCCGGCAGCAGGGCCCCCGGCAGGTGGTGGTCGGTGATGACCACCTGCAGCCCGGCGGCATGAGCGGCCGCGACGCCCTCCAGGCTGGAGATGCCGTTGTCGACGGTGATGATGACGTCGGGGGCCTTGCTGCGCAGGGCCAGCGCCACGATCTCGGGCGTGAGGCCATAGCCGTACTCGAAGCGGTTGGGCACCAGGTAATCCGCGTCGGCGCCCATGGCGCGCAGTACGCGCACCGCCAGCGCCGTGCTGGTGGCGCCGTCGGCATCGAAGTCGCCTACCACCAGCAGGCGCCTGCCCTCGCGCAGGGCCTGCTCCAGCACATCCAGCGCGCGCTCCAGTCCCTTCAGCGCCTGCGCCGGTGCCAGCCCCTTGAGGGCGCGCTCGAGCTCCGTGCTCTGGCGCACGCCACGCAGGGCGTAGAGGCGCGCCAGCACCGGGTGCATGTCCGGCAAGGGCGGCAGGTCCGCGGGCAGGACGCGGGGGCGGATGATCTTCTTCATGGGGCACAGCCTAACCGAAACGGGCGGCACAAAAACAAAAGCCCGTGCGGGCACGGGCTTTCGAGGCAACCACCGGACCTTACCTGGCCATCGCGTCCAGGATGGAGGCCTTGACCTGGTCCAGGGTGGCGTCGATGGTCTGCACCACCGCATTGCCGCACTGCTTGATGGCGGTGTCCGGATCCTTGAGGCCGTTGCCGGTGAGCGTGCACACGATCTTGGAGCCTTCGGGGATCTTGCCGTTGCGGACATCGCGCATGGCGCCGGCCAGCGAGGCGGCGGAGGCCGGCTCGCAGAACACGCCCTCGCGCATGGCGAGCAGGCGCTGCGCGTCCAGGATCTCCTG
>DASUDN010000066.1:0-7970 GCA_036275595.1 Moraxellaceae bacterium | reverse complement strand
GCGGGGAAGGGGTGTGATGGGCGACGCGCGCCACGCGGACGAGGGACGGCGCCAGGCCTACCTGGCGGCGCTCGGCATTCCGTTGTGGAGCGCGCGCGTCGAGCTGCCGGGAGCGTTGCCGGCGCCGCCGCTGGCCTTCGCGCCCTATGTCGCCGACGCCGCGCCCGCACACCTGGCGCCGCCGGCGTTCGCGCCGGCCGCTTCCGCTCCCTCGCCCTTGCCCGCCCCGGCCGCGCCACCCGCCGGCGCGGCGGTGCGCGACCCCGACGTCCGCGAGGCCGCTGCGGCCCCGGCCATGCCGGTGCCCCGGCCTGCGGCCATCGGGGCCGGCGCGACGGCGGTCCCGGCCGCGCCCGTCTCCGGCGATCCGCCCCGCCTCGCCTGCCGCGTGCAGGCGCTGGCGCCGGGCTGGAGCGCCGTGATCGACCTCGGTGACGCCCCCGACCTCGCCGCCGCGGAATACCGCCTGCTCGACAGCATCGCGCGCGCCCTGGGCGCGGCGGAGCTGCCGGGCGGCCAGGGCGAGACACTGCGCTGGCCGCTGAACCGGAATCCCGCCCTGGACCATGGCCGCGAGGCCATGCGCGCCTGGCTGCGCCACGCGCTGCGCCTGCCCCCCGGCCTCTGCCTGGTCTTAGGCGAGGCGCTCGCCGCCGAACTGCAGTCGGCGCTGGGCGGCCGCCCCCTGGTTGCCGGTCCCGGCCTCGGCGAGCTGCTGGCCGATACGGGCGCCAAGCGGCGCCTGCAACTGGCCCTGGCGGGGCAGTGGCCGCAGGGCAGCCATGCCTGAGCGCCGCATCCGGCCGCTGGACGCGGACGACCTGCCCGCCGTGCTCGCCATGGAGCGGCGCGCGCATGCCTTTCCCTGGAGCCACGGCAATTTCGCCGACGCCCTGGCCAGCGGCTATTACATGGTCGTGATGGAGGAGGGGAACGATCTCCTCGGCTACGGCATCGTGCAGGTCATCCTGGACGAGGGGCACCTGCTCAACATCACCGTGCATCCCGATCGCCATGGCCGGGGCCTGGGGCGGGAGCTGCTGCTGCACCTGCTGGACTATGCCGCCTCCCGCACCGACACCCTGTTCCTCGAGGTGCGTCCCTCCAACCAGCGCGCCATCGCCCTCTACCAGACATCGGGCTTCAACGAGATCGGCCTGCGCCGGAACTACTATCCGGCGCCCGGAGGCGGCCGCGAGGACGCCCTGCTGATGGCGCTGGCCTTCTGACCGGTCGCCGTCCTCCGCCGGTGGCGTCACCTCCCGGTCGCTCGCGTCCCGCCCGTTCTGACAGCAGACCCGGCAGCCCGTATAATCGGCCCTCGATTTTTTGAGCCCCCGGAACGTCATGAGCCTGTCCGAACAAGTCGCCGCCGAGGTGGCCGCGCGCCGCACCTTCGCCATCATCTCCCACCCCGACGCCGGCAAGACCACCATCACCGAGAAGCTGCTGCTCTGGGGGCGCGCCATCCAGGTGGCGGGCACCGTGAAGTCGCGCAAGTCGGACCGCCACGCCACCTCGGACTGGATGGAGATGGAAAAGCAGCGCGGCATCTCCATCACCACCTCGGTGATGCAGTTCCCCTACAAGCAGTGCACGGTGAACCTGCTCGACACCCCGGGCCACGAGGACTTCTCGGAAGACACCTACCGCACCCTGACGGCCGTGGACTCCGCGCTCATGGTCATCGACGGCGCCAAGGGCGTGGAAGAGCGCACCATCAAGCTCATGGACGTGTGCCGCATGCGCGACACGCCCATCATCTCCTTCGTCAACAAGATGGACCGCGAGATCCGCGAGCCCATCGAGCTGCTCGACGAGATCGAGTCGGTCCTCAAGATCAAGTGCGCGCCGGTGACCTGGCCCATCGGCATGGGCCGCGATTTCAAGGGCGTCTACCACCTGCTCGAGAACCGTGTCTACCTGTACCAGCAAGGCCACGGCTCCGAGCTCGTCGACGACGTGGTGATCGATGGCCTGGACAACCCCGAGCTCGACAAGGTGCTGGGCGACGAGGCCGCCGCCCTGCGCGACAACCTGGAGCTGGTGCTGGGCGCCTCGCATGAGTTCAACCTGGAGGAGTTCCTCGCCGGCAAGCTGACCCCGGTGTTCTTCGGCACCGCGCTCGGCAACTTCGGCGTCAACCACATCCTCAACGGCTTCGTGGACTGGGCGCCGTGCCCCGGCACGCGCAAGGCCGCCGAGCGCGAGGTGAAGTCCACGGAGGAGAAATTCTCCGGCTTCGTGTTCAAGATCCAGGCGAACATGGACCCCAAGCACCGCGACCGCATCGCCTTCCTGCGCATCTGCTCGGGCAAGTACGAGAAGGGCCTCAAGATGAAGCACGTGCGCCTTGGCAAGGACGTGCGCATCGCCGACGCCCTGACCTTCCTGGCCGGCGAGCGCGCCCACCTGGAGGAGGCCTGGTCCGGCGACATCATCGGCCTGCACAACCACGGCACCATCCAGATCGGCGACACCTTCACCGAGGGCGAGGACCTTCACTTCCTCGGCATCCCGCACTTCGCGCCGGAACTGTTCCGCCGCGTGCGCCTCAGGGACCCGCTCAAGAGCAAGCAGCTGCAGAAGGGCCTGAAGGAGCTGTCGGAGGAGGGCGCCACCCAGGTCTTCATGCCGCAGATCAACAACGACCTCATCCTGGGCGCCGTGGGCGTGCTGCAGTTCGACGTGGTGGCCTTCCGCCTGCAGGAGGAATACAAGGTCGAGTGCGTCTACGAGCCGGTCAACGTGGCCACGGTGCGCTGGGTGCACTGCGACGACGAGAAGAAGTTCAACGAGTTCAAGAAGAAGGCCCACGACCAGCTGTCGCTGGACGGCGGCGGCTACCTGACCTACCTTGCGCCTAGCAGGGTCAACCTGCAGCTGATGCAGGAGCGCTATCCGGACATCCAGTTCCGGCAGACGCGCGAGCACTGATACCGGGCGACACGCCCCCGGGCCGCGAGGCCCCGGGGCGCGGGCGTCCGCCACGAGGCCGCCATGCTGATCGACACCCACTGCCACTTCGACGTGGAGGAGTTCGATGCCGACCGCGACGCGGTGGCGGCGCGCACCCTGGCGGCGGGCGTCGACACCGTGGTGGTGCCAGGCTACGTGGCGGCACACTGGCCGCGCCTGTTCGCGGTCTGCGCGGGCTGTGCGGCGCCCCGCCTGTTGCCGGTGCCGGGCCTGCATCCCTGCTATGTCGAGACGCACCGCGAGGCCGATCTCGCCACCCTGGAACAGCTGCTGGCGCAGCATCCGGAGGTGGTCGCGGTGGGGGAGATCGGGCTCGACTTCTTCCTCGCGGAGCTCAAGGGCGAGGTGTTGCGCCGCAAGCAGGAGGCATTCTTCCGCGCCCAGCTGCGCATTGCCGCAGCAGCGGGCAAGCCGGTACTGCTGCATGTGCGCAAGGCCCACGCCGACGTGCTGCGCGTGCTGCGCGAGGAGCGCTTCCGCGAAGGCGGCATCGTGCATGCCTGGTCGGGCGGCATCGAGGAGGCGCGGCATTACGTGCGCCTGGGTTTTCACCTCGGCATCGGTGGCCCGCTCACCTACGACCAGTCCCGCCGCCTGCGCGAGGTGGTGTCCGCCATGCCGCTGGAGTGCCTGGTGCTGGAAACCGACGCGCCGGACATGACGCCGCAGCCGCACCGCGTGCCGGGCGAGTCGCGGACGCGCAATTCGCCGGAGTTCCTGCCCGCGGTGGCGCAGGCCCTCGCCACGCTGCGGGGGTTGCCGCTGGCGGAGGTGGCGGCGGCCACGCGGCGGGAGAGCCTGCGCGCCCTGCGCCTGTCCGCCTGAGGGCGCGGTGCGCGCCGGCATGACGGCGCGGGCGGGGCGGCGGGGAGGCGGTAGAATCGGATCGACGACGCCCCGTGGGGCGCGGCAAGGGGAGAGACGCGTGGAAGCGGTGATCGTGGCAATGGGGATCCTGATGTGGATGTGGGCAGCGGCGGCCCTGCAGCTGGTGCGCCGGCTGCTGCCCGCGCCCGGTCCCGCGCGCAGCGGCTGGCTGGCACTGCTGGTCCTGGGCGGCGCCGCGGCCCTGGTGGCGATGGCGCAATTCGCGCTGCCCGGCTCCGTCCTCAGCCAGGGCTGGAGCCGCGAGACCCTGGACGCGGCGCGGCATGGCGCGGCGGGCGTGGTGGCGCTGGCCGCGGTGGCCGGCTTCCTGCGCGGCTGGCGCCAGCTCGATCCCGCCCCGGCCCGGGCGGCGCCGACGCGGCGGTCCCCCATGCCGGAGGCGGCGACTCCCCCAGCAAAAAGGCGGCCCTGAGGCCGCCTTTTTTCATTGCCGGTGCGTGCCGGTCAGGTGGCCTTCTCGTACGCCGCCAGCAGCTTCTCGGTGATCTGCTCGTTGTAGCGACCCACGATGAAGGGCACGTTGTTCTCGTTGAAGTTGATGAAGGAGCCGCGGATGAAGGTCCACTTGGTGGTGACCTCGCGCAGCAGCGCGGCGACGGCCGCGTTCTTTGCATAGTACTTGTTGAGCTGGTCGAGCTGGGCCTGGAACTTGGCCGCCAGCTTGTCGATCTCCACCTGCGGCGCATCGCTCTGCACGATGGCTCCGCCGAAGTAGTCCGCGGACTTGCGCAGGTAGGCGGTGGTCATGGTCTGCATCAGCACGTGCTGGTCGTAGAGCATGTCGGCCATCTTGTCGGTGGCGACATTGGCGGCCAGGCGCTGCTCGTTGCGCTGGGTGCGCAGGGCCTGCGTGAGGCCGGTCAGGGCGCCGTCGATGGCGTTCAGGCTGGCGTTGTCCGCCACGCCCTCGGAGGTGAACCTGGCGCCCGTGATGGACTGCCTGAAGGCCGACCATTTGGGGGAAATGGCCCCGTTGCCCAGTTTCTGGACCAGGGCATCGCCGCTGCCCAGGCTGGCCTGGGCGCGCTTCATGTGCTGCGGGTCGCGGTTGAGCACGCTGTACAGGAAGAACGAGGTCGCGGCCTGGTAGCTCACGGTCTCGAGGTGTTGCAGGCTCTGCAGGGCATCGGCGGAGGCGCTGGCGGCGGCAGGCGCGGCGGCGCAGACGCTGGCGGTCATGGCGCCCGACACGGAGACCGTCACGGCCAGTGCGAGGAGAAGCCTACGCATTGTTTTTGTCCTGTTTTCTGCGGATGAGGATTTAATTAACACAGTCGGGATATGTCTAACAGTTGGCAGTCTATGACTTCTCCTTCGCAGGTTCGCCTTCCCGATAAGCGGAATAGGCCTCCCCTGGAAAGAAGGCGGCGGAAAGGGGCAGGCCGGGAAGGCGCAGGCCGTCAGGGCCCACGGCGAGGTCATCGCCGGCCAGTACCGCTTCCCCGAACCGGTAGCGGACCAGGGGCCGGCCTTCGTCGGCGCGTGCCTCGGCCTCCTGCCGGCCCGGCTCAGTGGCCTCCCGCCGCCGCGCCCAGGCCAGCAGGGCCTCCCGGCCGTGGCGCCGGCGCAGCATGTCCTCTGCCTCGGCCGGCCCCAGCAGCAGCGCCGTGGCATTGTTGCCCCCGAAGCCCTTGGAGTTGACCAGGCAGGCCGCCATGTCGCGGGGGCCGCAGGCGACATGGCCCTGCGAGAAGCGCAGGTGGCGGCGGTGAACGTCGGGCGCCACCGCGTCCAGGGTGAAGATGCCGGGAATCCAGCCGCCGGCCCAGGCGCCGAGGGCCGCCATGACCTGGTCCCCCGCCGCCGCCCCCAGCGAGTGGCCCACGTAGCACTTCACGGACGCCACCAGCCAGTCGTCGATGCCGAAGGCGTCGGCAATGGTATCGAATACATGCGACTCGGTAACCCGGTTCTGGGGGGTGCCCGTGCCATGCGCCTGCACGTAGGTGGCCCGGCGCAGGCGCTCCTCGCCCAGCAGCTCGCGCGCGAGCCCGGCGGCCTTGCCGAAGGTCAGGTAGTTGCCGATGCCCGGCGCCGAGATGGACTTCTTGTAGCCGTCGGCGTGGATGTAGACCCCCGGCACGGCGGCGTGGACCGGCAGCCCCTCGGCCAGCGCCAGCGCGTCGCTGGCCAGCACCACGAACTGCGCCGACTCTGCGATGGTGAAGCCGGCGTTGTCGCTGAAGGGACGGGTGGCGCGGCGGTTGTCGACGACGGTGGCGCCCCGGGCACGGTCCAGCTCCAGCAGGCGGCTGTCCTCGCCCAGCGCGCCCATGGCGCGGTAGCCCTCCATGACCTCGGGGAGGATGGGGGCCTCGGCCGCGCCCACCACGGCCAGGTCGACCTCGCCGTCGCGGATCAGGGTGACGGCGCGTTCCAGGTTGTAGAGAAAGGTCGCGCAGGCGCCCAGCGTGCCGCCGGTGCGGCCGGCACTGCCCAGCAGGTAGGCATTGATGAAGTCGGCGGGCATCTCCGCAAAGCCCAGCGGGCACTGCCGCGCCGAGGTGCGGCGTCCCAGCCAGGGCGACTTGAGCAGGCCGCCGACGCCGTCGTCGTCGACCTGGCCGTGCGCGGACGCCGCGAACACGGCGATGCGGTCCGGCGCGATGCGCGTGCGCAGGTCGTCCCAGGCCACCCCCAGCGAGGCCAGCGCGTCGCTGGCGCCGAACACGGTGAGCTGCAGGGCGCGCGGATGGTGGCGCGACGGGTAGTGGGCAGCGGGGTCGAAGCCTGTCGGCAACTGGCCGGCACTGCTCACGGGAAAGGGGCGGTGGTCCGCCACCAGTGCCTCGAGGGTGCCGGTGACGGTGACGTGGACGCTGTCCTCGTCCAGGGGCTCCACCCGCCAGTTCGCCGGCGGGGTGTGCGGCAGGTCGCGGCGCGCCAGGCGAAAGCGCAGCGTGTCGCCCTCGGCATGCAGGCGCTGGTGCAGGGGCGCGGCGTCGACATTGAAGTATTGCGGCTCGATGCGCCGCACCAGGGTGTGGCGCAGCACCTGCGCCGCGGTGTCCGCCGACGGCGGCAGCCCCATCAGCCGGGCCAGGCCGGCCACGGTGCGGTCGCGGGTCGCGGGGTCGAGGGCATCCAGGACCAGGCGGCGGTAGCCCTGGTGGAAGGACGAGCGGCCGGCGGCATTGATGCCGCCGAAGCCGACAATGACGGGCAGACGGGACACGACGACTCCTGTCGGGCCACCCCTCGTGAAGGTGGCAATGGCTGGGGCGGGCACGGGCAGGGTGCGCCTTCTGGGCGATCCCGGCTATGACCGGCGAGTCAGTCTAGCGGCAGCGCCCGGGCCTGACCAGTCGACCTTCGGCGAAGGCCGGCGGCGCGCCGCCGGACGCCTGCTGATGCCGGGCCTGACTGTTGTGAGCATGGGGCTATCGTCTGCGAAAAACTTGTCTTTTCCCGTCAAAAGGCAAAAAAAGAGGCCGCACAGGGCGGCCTCTTCCTGGCGGGGCGAGAGAGGTCAGACCAGTTCGATGGCCATTGCCGTGGCTTCGCCGCCACCAATGCACAGGCCGGCCACGCCCTTCTTGCCGCCGCGCTGCTTCAGCGCGTGGATCAGCGTCAGGATGATGCGGGAGCCGGTAGAGCCGACCGGGTGGCCGAGGGCACAGGCGCCGCCGTACACGTTGACCTTCTCGTGCGGCAGGTTGTGCTTCTGCATGGCGGCCATGGTCACCATGGCGAAGGCCTCGTTGATCTCGAACAGGTCAACGTCGGCGGCCTTCCAGCCGGTCTTGGCGAACAGCTTGTCCAGGGCGCCGACGGGGGCGATGGTGAACTCGCTCGGGTGCTGGGACTGGGTGGAGTGGGCGACGATGCGGGCCAGGGGCTGCAGGCCGCGCGCCTTGGCCACCGATTCGCGCATCAGCACCAGGGCGGAGGCGCCGTCGGAAATGGAGCTGGAGTTGGCGGCGGTGATGGAGCCGTCCTTTGCGAACGCCGGCTTCAGGGTCGGGATCTTGTCGATGTTGGCATTGCCCGGCTGCTCGTCGGTGTCGACCAGGACCTCGCCCTTGCGGGTCTGCACCGGCACGCCGACGATCTCGGCCTTGAAGTGGCCATTGGCGATGGCGGCCTGGGCGCGCTTCAGCGAC
>DASUDN010000065.1:0-15037 GCA_036275595.1 Moraxellaceae bacterium | reverse complement strand
GGGCATCGCACCAGGGCGCGGCCAGGCGCTCCGCGCTGCGGAACAGCCAGTTGGTCAGCGCCCGGCCGTGCCGGTGGAAGTGGAAGCCGTGGGCGGTATAGACCACGCGCGGGCGGGCGCCCGGGGCCCGGCCGCGCAGGGCCAGGCGCAGCAGGAAGGCCGCCACCGGCGTATGCACGTGCACGAGGTCGTAGCTCCCCCTCGCCACCAGTGAGCGGATCGCCGCCGGCGCGCGCAGCAGGGCCACCGGGTCCAGCGGATTGCGCGACAGCGGCAGCTCGTGGCAGGCGTCGAATTCCTCGCCCAGGCCGGGCAGGGCGGTGATGTCGCGCGCGGCAGCCTCCACCTGCCAGCCCAGGGCCCGGTAGTGGCGGGCGAAGGGCAGCAGGAAGGCGCGCAGGGTGGGGGCCACGGTGGCCACGATGAGCAGTCTTGGCATGGATAGGGTCAGTGTCCGGATGGAGGATTCTAGCGCGGCCGGCCAGCCGGCCACGGCGGCCGCGACTTACCCGACGACAGGGAAGCGGTCACAGTGACCGGTAGTGCCGGGCGAGCCGGAGCAGGAACAGCAGCACCTGGCGGAGGCGTCCCCTCTCGGTCGCCAGCTGGACGCGGAAGAACTCCGTCAGGGTCCCGGCCACGTCCACCGAGCTCACCCCCTCCTGGCTGAAGCTGCCGGCGCGGAAATCGGCATAGAGGATGCGGGCGCCGCCCTGGGCAGCGCGCTTGATGAAGTACTGATCCGCGCCAATCGGAAACTTGCGGGAATAGAGGCCGAAGCGGTCGTGCAGGTCGCGGCGGATCAGCGTTCCCACAGAATGCGCCGAGACATAGGCCTGCATGCCGTACAGCCAGGGGCGCCGCCGCAAGGCCTGGCAGTCGCGGCCGGCCGACTCCACGTGCGCCGAGACCAGGTCGGGCGCGGGTGCGGCGCCGGCTACGGCGCGGCGAAAGTTCGCCACCGCTTCGGGCGCCAGCGTATCGTCGGCCCCCACCACGAGATAGTAGTCGCCGCTGGCCCGGCACACACCCTTGTTGAGGGCATCGTAAACCCCGAAGTCAGGCTCGGACACTACCGTCTTGCGCGCCAACCGGGCATTCGCGATCCGGGCGAGGGTATCGTCAGAGGATGCACCGTCGACCACCAGCCACTCGAAGTCGGCATCGGTCTGTGCCTCGAGCGACGCAATGAGTCGACCGATCACCGCCGACGAGTTGAACGTCGCGGTAAGAATGGTAAGGGTGATGCTGTCCTGGGGGTTCATTCCGGCTCGCCTGATCGGTATGGGGACTCGACGCCGCTAATCGACCTTGTAGGGCCGCTTGCGCCGCAGATGGCCCCGGATGGCATCCAGGGCGATGCGCCCGCCCACCAGCGTCACCAGCCGCCAGAAGAGATCCTTGCCGACGTTCCGGTACGATACCGGCGTCGCCTCAAGGCGACTCATGATGGCAGGGGGATCAAGGCGGAAGGCCGCCAGCGTCGCCACGTCATAGGAAGCCAGCAGGCGACGCGCATAATGGCGACGAACGGGGTTGTCGAGAATCCCCATCCACTTGTCCAGCGACTCCGTGGAAATGCGCGCGTAGCTCACCACGCCCTTCTTGTCGCCCATGACGCCCTTCAGGTCGGCGCTGCGGTAGCGCTCGATCATCGCGGGCTCGAAGTCCACGCCAAGGTAGGCGCAAATGCCCGCCACCGTGGCCTCCGGCGACTCCACCAGGTCCTGGTAGTGCACGGCATGGGCACGCTCGCGGTGACGCGCATACCCCTCTGCCATGAGACGCGGCCCCTCCCGGAGGTCCATCTCCAGGTGATAGGTCTTGAGCAGGCCCGACCACCAGGTCGTCATCATCGACGCAAGCGATTCCAGCGGATTGCGGAACAGGAAGATCACCTTCGCGTCGGGAAACAGCTTGTAGATGAAATCCACGATGAGGAAGTAGCGCGGCGTCTTGTCGAGGAAGAAATCCTGCCCGGGCTGGAGGCAGTCGTCGTAGACCTCCTGCGCGAACCGCGCGAGCGCGGCATGGTAGGCCGATTCCCCGCCCCGCATGGCGGCAACAAGGTCACGGATGGCGCGCACGGACTCCGAATGCGAGTACTCCGCGTACACCGCGCCCTGCACCTCGTCCGTCATGGCCGCGAGCGGCAGCAGGATCCAGGGCTCGGCGGTCGATCCGACGCGGGAGTGCGAACACAGGATCTTCTGCAGGAGCGTGGAACCGCTGCGGGGCAGCGAGACGAGAAAAACGGGTTGCGCCATTGCCACTAGCCTCCGGGGCCGTCAGAGCAGACGGCGGATTATGGGGCCGGGGATGGCCGGCGCAAATAGCTGAGGGGGGCCACCGCCCTTCCTGCCCGCCCGGGATCCGGGCTGCCGCCCCCTCAGCCCGCGCCACGCCCCAGGGCGCGGAACGCCTCGACCACGCCGGAACGCTCGATGACGCTGTCCCAGCGATAGCGGGACACGTCGGGCGTGACGAAGGCGAACGATTCCCAGGCCGGGCGCGACAGACCGGAAAAGTCGTCGCCAAGGTCGAGGAAGCGGCCCTTCATGTCCCGCTCGAAGTCCCGTATCCAAGGGTAGAAGTTGGTGATCACCGGCAGCCCGGCCGCGCAGTACTCCAGCACCTTGGTGGATTCCTGCAGGTTGAAGGGGTAGAGGTCGGGGGTGATGTTGACCGCGCAGCGCGCGCGCACCAGCAGGCCGGGGATGTCGGCCCTGGGCACCCGTCCGGTGAAGGTGATGCCGGGTGCGCCGCGGAACTCCTCCAGGATGGCGGGCTCGGGCTCGCCGATCACCAGCATGCTGACCTGCTCCCGGCAGGCCGCGGCGAGCATGCGGTCGACATGGCGGCTACGGGTCACGCTGCCGCAGTAGACCATGTCGAACTCGGGGCAGGCCGGGCGCAGCGCGGAAAAGAAGGCCCCGTCGACCCCCATGCCCCGGCACACGGACGGCACGGCATCCTGGAACCCGAAGCCGTCGCGCACCGCCGGCATGAGGAAGATGCGCAGCACCGGACGGCGGTTCACGCATTTCTTGACCAGGTTGCGGCCCCGCGCAAAGGCGCCTGTGGAGAGCGAGCCGTACTCGTGGATCACCGGAACCGTGGCGGGCCGCCAGAACGGATCCAGGCCGGTATAGCGGAGCTCAAGGTCGAATTCACCCGGCAGGACCGGCGTGCCTGGCGGCACGCTCACGAAGTCGATGTCGGGCACGCGCGCGAAGTAATCGACATAGGCGTAATGCTCGGGCAGGTAGGCATTGCCCGTCACGGCACTGGCTATACGCAGCAAGGTCTCATTCCCCTTCCGGCGCGCGATTCACGACGCCGGCTCTACTCGCGCCGGAAATGCCACCGGCGGCGGCAGGCTGTCGGCAACGCCGGAGGACAGGAAGCCGATTCGCAGCTTCTCAAAGCATTCGTGGATGGCCCTGACGGCGCGGGCGCGGCAGAGGCCGTCCAGCTCCGCGAGGACGGACTCGACCTCGTCCCGCGAAAGGCAGCTTTCGATGGCGCGCATGATGCGCGGGTGGTCGGTGGCCATGGCGCCGTCGCCGACCAGCAGCTCCTCGTAGAGCTTCTCGCCGGGACGCAGGCCCGTGTAGACGATGGCGATCTCGCCGTCGGGGCGTGCCGGCGTGCGCTCGTGGAAGCCCATGAGGTGGATCATGCGCTTGGCCAGCTCGGCGATGCGCACCGGCTCGCCCATGTCGAGCAGGAACACGTCGCCGCCCTTGGCCATGGCGGCGGCCTGGATCACGAGCTGGGCCGCCTCGGGAATGGTCATGAAGAAGCGGATGATGTCCGGATGGGTCACCGTCAGCGGGCCACCGCGGCGGATCTGCTCGCGGAACAGCGGCACCACCGAGCCCGAGGAGCCCAACACGTTCCCGAAGCGCACCATGCAGAAGCGGGTGGCGCCCTGCCCGGCCAGCGACTGCAGCACGAGCTCGGCCAAGCGCTTGCTGGCGCCCATGATGTTGGTGGGCCGCACCGCCTTGTCGGTGGAGATGAGCACGAAGGTGGCGACGCCGGCCTCCAGCGCCGCGCGCGCGGCGGCGCGGGTGCCGAAGACGTTGTTGCGCACACCCTCCACCACGTTGTGCTCGACCAGGGGCACGTGCTTGTAGGCGGCGGCATGGAAGACGGTGTCGACGCGGAAGCGCTGCATGACCTCGCGCAGCAACGTCTCGTCCTGCACCGAGCCCAGCAGCGGCACCCGGCGCGGCGCATCGGGCCCCGCCGCCTTGCAGAGCTCGGACTCGATGGCGTAGAGGGCGAACTCGCTGACCTCGAACAGGATGAGGCAGGCGGGCTGCAGCGCCATGATCTGCCGGCACAGCTCGCTGCCGATGGAGCCGCCGGCGCCGGTCACCATGACCACCTTGCCGGTGATGGTGGCGCCGAGCAGGTCCGGCCGCGGCGGCACCGGATCGCGCCCCAGCAGGTCGGCGGGATCGACGTCCTGGATCTGGTCGGCGCTGACCTCGCCGGCCACGATGTCCTGCACGCGCGGCACGGTGCGCACCTTGATGGACAGCGGCTCCAGCGCCAGCAGGATCTCGCGGCGGCGCGAGTTGCTGAGCGAGGGCATGGCCAGCAGGATCTGCTGCACGCCGTACTCTTCGACCAGGCGCGGCAGCTCGCGAGGCGGGTACACGCGCAGGCCGTAGGCCATCCTTCCCTGCACGGCGGGGTTGTCGTCGACATAGGCGACGGGGCGGTAGGTGTTGCCCTGGTGCAGGCCAAGGCCGATCTGGTGGCCGGCGGAGCCGGCGCCGTAGATGACGACCGGGATGCGCTTGCCGCCCTCGGGTTCGCGCAGCAGGCGCTGTGCGAAAAAGCGCGAGCCCGCCACCAGCACGGTGCCGATGAGGGCGTACAGGAACGGGGTCGAGCGCGGCAGCTCGGCCTTGAACAGCAGGATGGCCGTGCCCAGCACGAGGGCGGACACCAGCAGGGCGCGGAAGATGACGAGGAGGGTCTGGGCGCTGACGTAGCGCACCATCCAGCGGTAAAGTCCGCCGATGGAGAAAGCCGCCACCCCGCTGGCGGCGGCGACCGCGAAGCAGGCGAGCTGGCCGGCGGTGGTGGCCATCCACAGTTCGCCATAGCGCAGCGACAGCGACAGCCACAGGGCCAGCAGCAGGGACAGGCCGTCGCTCGCCACCATCACCGCCACCTTGGCGTGACGTGACATCCCCACCAGAAACCCGCGCATAACCGCCTCTTGCCCGCCCCGAACTTGCCGTCGTGAAACGACGCGGTACGGTATCATCCCCGCCCCGCTCGCCTCAACGCCCCGACGAGGGTTTCCTTGTTGCGAAACAGGGATTTACCTCAGGCCCAGCCGTGGCGGAAAGGCTCACTTGGCAGACTTGGGACGGTTCCGGACAGCATTGGGAGCCAGCTGGCTGCGCTGCTGCACATGGAAGGTGACCGCGGCGGACTTGAGCGTCTTGCCGGCGGCATCCACCACCCGCACCTCCAGGGTGTGGCTGCCGCGATCCATGCCCTCCGGCACGAGCTGGGTCAGTTCCGCCACCGGCGGGGCGCCATCCAGCACCATCTCCAGGCGGTGGCCGGCGGCCAGGCCGGGGCTGACGCTCACCGCCACCGGCACCGGCTCGGGGCCGCGCAGATAGGTCTCGTCGGCCACCGGGCTCTGCACCACAATGACGTACTCGCCCGGCTGCGGCTTTACCGGCGCCTTCTGGGCGGACGGCTGCGGCCGCGGCCGGCGGTCGGGCGGCAGCGCGGGAATGGTCATGACCGGGCGCGGCCGGATCTTCTCCGCCTTCTCCGGGTTTTGCCTGGGTACGCTGTCGGACAGCACGAGGTTGCCCTCGGCATCGTAGTACTTGTAGATCTCGGCCCGGGCCGGGGTGCCCGGCAGCAGCAGGGCAAGCACCAGCCACAGGTAGCGGCGCGAATGCATGGCGCGTCTCCTCCTTCCGGCAGACCCGGAGCTTAGCCCTAAGCCGGTACGGAAGCGACCACCCCCGCGCCGGAATGCAAAAAGGCCCGCAAAATGCGGGCCTTTTCGTTGCAACGGGTGCGCCGGACCGGCCAGCGCCGGTCCGGGACCGTCGGATCAGCAGCTGTAGTACAGCTCGAACTCGATCGGGTGCACCTGGGTGCTGACCAGACGGGCTTCCTCGGTCTTCAGCTCGAGGTAGGCGTCCAGCATTTCCTTGGTGAACACGCCACCCTTCAGCAGGAAGTCGTGGTCGGCCTTGAGGGCGGCCAGGGCCGTCTCCAGGTTCTCGGCCACGGTGGGGACCTTGGCGTCCTCTTCCGGCGGCAGGTCGTACAGGTTCTTGTCCGCGGCTTCGCCCGGGTGGATCTTGTTCTGGATACCGTCGAGGCCCGCCATCAGCAGGGCAGCGAAGGCCAGGTAGGGGTTGGCCACGGGATCCGGGAAGCGCGCTTCGATACGCTTGGCCTTCGGGCTGGAGACGAAGGGGATGCGGATGGAAGCCGAGCGGTTGCGGGCGGAATAGGCCAGCTTGATCGGGGCTTCGTAGTGCGGCACCAGACGCTTGTAGGAGTTGGTGGCCGGGTTGGTGATGGCGTTCAGGGCACGGGCGTGCTTGATGATGCCACCGATGAAGAACAGGGCCAGTTCGGACAGGCCAGCGTACTGGTCGCCGGCGAACAGGTTCTTGCCATCCTTGCTGATGGACATGTGCACGTGCATGCCGGAGCCGTTGTCGCCGACCATGGGCTTGGGCATGAAGGTGGCGGTCTTGCCGAAGGCATGGGCGGTGTTCAGCACGGCGTACTTGAGCTGCTGGACTTCGTCGGCCTTGCGCACCAGGGTGTTGAAGGACACGCCGATCTCGCTCTGGCAGGAGGCCACTTCGTGGTGCTGCACTTCGACGCGGCCCGGGCCCATGATGGCTTCGATGGCGTTGCACATGGCGACGCGCAGGTCCTGGGCGGAGTCGACCGGGGGCACGGGGAAGTAGCCGCCCTTGACGCGGGGACGATGGCCGGTGTTGCCGCCTTCGTAGTTGTTGTTGGTGGACCAGGCGGCCTCTTCGGCGATCAGCTCGTGGGACACGCCGGACATGCCGACCTTCCACTTCACTTCGTCGAACACGAAGAACTCGGGTTCCGGGCCGAAGAAGGCGGTGTCGCCGATGCCGGTGGACTTCAGGTAGGCCTCGGCGCGCTTGGCAATGGAGCGCGGGTCGCGCTCGTAGCCCTGCATGGTGTTGGGCTCGATGACGTCGCAGGTCACGACCACGGTCGGTTCGTCGAAGAACGGGTCCATGAAGGCGGTTTCGTCGTCCGGCAGCAGGATCATGTCGGAGGCTTCGATGCCCTTCCAGCCGGCGATGGAGGAACCGTCGAACATCTTGCCGGTGACGAAGGTTTCCTCGGAAACCGTGGCCGCCGGGAAGGAGACGTGCTGTTCCTTGCCCTTCGTATCGGTGAAGCGAAGGTCAACCCACTTCGCTTCGTGTTCTTTGATCAGACCAAGAGTCTTCTTCGACATGTTTTTCTCCAGGGAGCATGCATGACAGGTTGTTATGCGTCCTCAAGACGCCCATCGGGCCAACGGACTACCGCCCTGCCCTGGTTTGTCTCTCAAACACCGTGCGCGTTTGGGGAGCAAGATACATACCAGCTTTCGGCAAGCCGTTTTACGCGGCTTACCCCCCTGCTGGCGGCACCCCCGCTCCCCGCGAGGCACCAAAAAGGGGCATTCAAGAATTACAGCGCACCAGAATGGGGCTCATGCCCCACGCGAAGGCACAGATGATACTCGCCTTCCACCCGTTCCGCCGATACCACTTCATGCCCGTGGATGCGGGCCCAGGCCGGGATGTCCTGCATCACCCCCGGATCGGTGGCCAGAACCCGAAGCAATTCGCCGGGTTGCAGCTGGCGGATGGCGTTTTGCGTGCGGATCACCGGGATCGGGCACAGCAGGCGACGCGCATCAAGCTGGTGCATGGGAGTCTCGCTCACAGGTACCAGCCCTCCGGCAGCTCGCTCTTGTCCAGCGGGGCGACCCTGAGCTGTCGCGCCACGCCGCCCTTCTCCACGATCTCGACCTCGATCTCGGGCGCGGCGCGGCCCTGGCTGTAGCCGCCGGCGATGCGCGCCGCCAGCACCAGGTCCTCGGCCGAGGGCGTGCCGTCGACCAGGGTCAGGGGGCCGTTGTGGCTGAGGATGCGGATATGGGCGAACTCGCGGCGGTAGCCCTCGAGGAAGTTGTTCTCGCCCTCCTCGCGGCCGGCGATGAGCTTGAAGTTCGGCGCCGGGCGGATATGGCGGCCGACCTTGAGCAGCATGATGTCGTCGAGCTCGTAGCGGCGCTCGCCGCGGGCGCCCCAGAGGTCGGCCAGCTTGCGCGAGTAGGCCTCGTCGGTCAGGAAGCAGCAGCCGCCGGCGGGCTGGGCATAGTCGGTGAAGCCGAACTGGCGCGCCAGCTCCATCTGCGGCTGGCGGCTGCGGCCATGGAAATCGTAGAGCTTCTCGCGGTCGACCCAGCCCTCGCGCTCGGGCAGCGTCGGCGCCATGCGCTTGGCGCAGAGCGGGCGCAGCAGGCGGTCGTCGGCGCCGGATTCCTTCGCGATCAGGGGCATGGTCATGGCGCGCTGGCTCTTGGGGCGCTGGCCCACCACCTCGCCGGTGATGAGGAAGTCGAAGCCCTTGTCGGCGGCGAAGGCGCGGGCGCGGTTCACATAGCCCATGGCCTTGCCGACCATGAAGATCTTGCAGTCCAGGCAGGGGTTCAGGTTGGCGCCATACCCGTGTTTGGGGTTGAGGACGACGTCCTTGTACTCCTCGGAGATGTCGATGATGTGCAGCTTGATGCCGAGCTGCTCCGCCGACCACAGGGCGTTGTTGCGCTTCTGCTTGTCCTGGGCCTGCTTGCGGATGGCGTGGGTATGACCCTCGACGCAGAAGCCCGTGAAGAAGTTGATGCCCTCGACCTCGATGCCCTGCTCCTGCAC
Source organism: Moraxellaceae bacterium (assembly GCA_036275595.1). Classification (GTDB taxonomy): domain Bacteria; phylum Pseudomonadota; class Gammaproteobacteria; order Pseudomonadales; family Moraxellaceae; genus UBA2031. Next base: position 6,053 of record DASUDN010000065.1, on the reverse strand, counting down.
CACGCGCACGGCCAGCATGGAGTCCAGGCCGCCGGAAATCAGGGCCAGGGCTTTGCGACGGGGAAGGGCTTCGGACATGGGCAACGGCGCAGGCGGAGGGCGAAAAAGGCGCGCATTATACGCCCAGCCTGGCGATTACGCATGACGAATAAGACAATCGACGGACAAAGGGCGGGGCCGCCGGGCGGGGCCGGACCGTCGCCCGGCCCCGCTTGATCCAGGGCAAGGGGCGGCCGGATTCCGGTGGGCGCGGGACACCGGGCATGGCGGGCGGGCGGCCCTTGGGGAAGAATGCCCCGGGGGCGCTAGAATACCCGCCTCCTCCTTCCCCGAGACCGCCAGCATGGACTGTATTTTCTGCAAGATCGCCAGCAAGCAGGTGCCCGCGAAGATCGCCTTCGAGAGCGAGCGGGTCGTCGCCTTCCATGACCTCTTCCCGCAGGCGCCCACCCATGTGCTCGTGATTCCCAAGGCGCACCACGCCACCCTCGACGAGGTGCCGGCCGACCAGGCACCGCTGCTCGGCGAGCTGATGACCGCCGCCGCCACCGTGGCCCGCGAGCTGGGCATTGCCGAATCCGGCTACCGCGTGGTGATGAACTGCAATGCCGACGGCGGCCAGAGCGTGTACCACATCCACCTGCACCTGCTGGGCGGCCGCCATCTGGCCTGGCCGCCGGGCTGACCCCGCCGCGCCCCCGCGCAAGGCGATGGCCGCCTCGCCGGGGCCGCCGCCAACGATGACCCATCGCCCCGGACCGACCCGGGGCCGGAGACGAGACGATGCGCCGCTACAGCCTCCTCGACCGCTTCATCACCGAGGCCGACAAGGCCCTGCGCACGGTGACGCCGCGCGCCATGCAGGGCAGCCGCGAAAATCCCGCGCACGCCCACCCCGAGGCGGCGCTGACCGAGGCCGAACGCCGCCACGTGGCCGGGCTCATGCGCATCAACCACACCGGCGAGGTGTGCGCGCAGGCCCTCTACCAGGGCCAGGCGCTGACCGCGCGCCTGCCCGACGTGCGCGCCGAGATGGAACAGGCCGCGCGCGAAGAGGAGGACCACCTGGCGTGGTGCGAGGAGCGCGTGCGCGAGATGGGCTCGCACACCAGCCTGCTCAACCCGCTGTGGTACGCCATGTCCTTCGGCATCGGCGCGGTGGCGGGCGCCGCCGGCGACAAATGGAGCCTGGGCTTCGTGGCCGAGACCGAGAACCAGGTCTGCGCCCACCTGCAGGGCCACCTCGGCAGCGCGCCGGCACAGGACGCGCGCACCCGCGCCATCCTGGACCAGATGCACGATGACGAGGCCCGGCACATGAAGATGGCGCAGGCCGCCGGCGCCGCCGAGCTGCCGCCCCCGGTGAAGCGCCTGATGGGTCTCACCTCGAAGGTGATGACCACCCTCACCTACCGCGTCTGACGCGCCGCCCCGGCGGCGGTGCAATAAAAAACGGCGCCCGTGGGCGCCGTTTTTGCTTGTCGCGGTTCCGTTCCGTTTCCGGGGCGCCGCGGGGCGGGAGCGTCGACTCAGCGGACGGGCAGCCAGCCGCCGCGACGCAGCTCCAGCAGGATGGCGTGCACGAAGCCCTCGAGCTCCTCGCCGTCGTCGGCGCGCATCAGCGTGCGCGAGCGCGCCTGCCACACCACCTGCCCCGTGGCCACGTCATAGAGCCGGGTCTCCACCACGGCCTTGCGCTGCGGCAGCGGCGCGGGCCCCTGGGCATCCAGCCCCGGCCCCTGCTCCCAGCCCACGCGCTCGCCCGGCACGCGCGCCGGCACCTTGAGCGAGAAGGCGGGCTCCGGGGGCGGCGGCTCGCCGACCTCGTAGCTGAGCAGGCGCACCACCAGCACGCCGGTGACCCCCTCGGCCTTGACGCGCTGCAGCACGTCCTCGCGCAGCGGCTCCTTCTCGCCGGGGAACCAGCGGCTGGCCAGCAGCAGGGTGCGGCCCGGCTTGTCGAGCTCGCGCGCGAAGGCCTGCTCCATGCCGGCCTGCGCCTCGGGCGAGGTGGTCACGCCCACCAGCAGCAGCCGCGACAGCGTGGCCGGCGAGGCCTGCTGGCTGGTGACCTCCTCCACGCGCGTGCCGGCGGTGAAGAGCTGGCAGCCGCCGAGGGCGGCCAGCAGCGGCAGCAGCGGCAGCAGGCGCCTCATTCGGCCTTCCCCGCCGGCCCGTCCTCGAGCACCTCGTAGTCGTGGGTGATGACCACCCCGGCCTGGCCCAGCATGATGGAGGCGGAGCAGTACTTGTCGGCGGACAGGTCCACCGCCTTCTTCACCTGGGCGTCCTTGAGGCCGCGGCCCTTGACCACGAAGTGCACGTGGATCTTCGTGAACACGGCGGGCACGGCGTCGGCGCGTTCGGCGGTCAGCTCGGCCTCGCAGGAGGTGACGTCCTGGCGGGCCTTCTTCAGGATGGTGAGCACGTCAAAGGAGGTGCAGCCGCCCAGGCCCATCAGCAGCAGCTCCATGGGACGCGGCCCCAGGTTGCGGCCACCGTACTCGGGGGCCCCGTCCACGACCACGGCATGGCCGCTCCCCGACTCGGTCACGAACATGACGTCCTGGACCCACTTCACCCTGGCTTTCATTGTCCCACTCTCCAAAAGTCATTGGCCGGTACGCCTGAAACCGGCACTGCGTCACATACGGGCGTTTAACCATGTACAAGAGCTGTGATATGGTCGAGGCCGATAACGATAACTGCTTACAAGGACGCAGCCATGGCCCGTCTGCCGGTCAACGCTCACGTTCCCCATATCGACCACTTCCTGGACCAGTGCCACCGTCGCAAGTATCCGGCGCGGAGCACGATTATCTATGCCGGGGACGCGGGTGACACCCTTTATTTCATTATCTCCGGCTCGGTCTCGGTCGTCATCGAGGACGACGAAGGCCGGGAAATGGTGGTGGCCTACCTGAACGCGGGGGACTTCTTCGGGGAAATGGGCCTGTTCGAGGACAAGCCCGTACGCTCCGCCTGGATCAAGGCCAAGACCCCCTGCGAGGTCGCCGAGATCAGCTATCCCAAGTTCAAGGAACTGGCCCGCCAGGACGCCGGCCTGATCTTCGCCCTGTCCGCCCAGCTCGCCGGCCGCCTGCGCGCGACCACGCGCAAGGTCGGCGACCTGGCCTTCCTGGACGTCACCGGCCGCGTGGCCCGCGCCCTGCTCGACCTGTGCAAGCAGCCGGACGCCATGACCCACCCGGACGGCATGCAGATCAAGATCACCCGCCAGGAGATCGGCCGCATCGTCGGCTGCTCGCGCGAAATGGTCGGCCGCGTGCTGAAGTCCCTGGAAGAGCAGGGCCTGATCAGCGTGAAGGGCAAGACCATGGTGGTGTACGGCACCCGCTGACGCGCCACCGCGGCCTTCCGTCATGAAAAAAGCCCGCTTGTGCGGGCTTTTTTCATGGCGGCGCCGGCCGTTCGCAGGCACGCTCGCGGGAGCACTCCCCAAATGGTGAGGCCGCTCAGTCCCCCGCCCCCGCCAGCCGCCCTCAGGCGGAGAACAGCTCGGCCAGCTTCTCGCCGGGCTCGGGGGCGCGCATGAAGGCCTCGCCCACGAGGAAGGCGTGCACGTCGTGGTCGCGCATGAGCGCGACGTCGGCCCGGGTGTGGATGCCGCTCTCGGTCACCACGCGGCGGCCGGCGGGAATGCGGTCCAGCAGGCGCAGCGTGTTGTCCAGGCTGACCTCGAAGGTCTTGAGGTTGCGGTTGTTGATGCCGAGCAGGGCGCCGGGCAGCTTCAGGGCGCGCTCGAGCTCGTCGCCGTCATGCACCTCCACCAGCACGTCCAGGCCGTGCTCGCGGGCGCAGGCATTGAGCTCGTCGAGCTGGGCATCGGAGAGCGCGGCCACGATCAGCAGCACGCAGTCGGCCGCGATGGCGCGCGCCTCCACCACCTGGTACGGGTCGATCAGGAAATCCTTGCGGATCACCGGCAGCGCGCAGGCGGCGCGCGCCTGCTGCAGGTAGGCATTGCTGCCCTGGAAGAAGTCCACGTCGGTCAGCACCGACAGGCAGGCGGCGCCGGCCTGCTCGTAGGAGCGGGCGATGTCGGCCGGGCGGAAGTCGGGACGGATCACGCCCTGGCTGGGCGAGGCCTTCTTGATCTCGGCGATGACGCCGGGCCGGCCGGCCGCGACCTTCGCCTCGATGGCGGCCTGGAAGCCGCGCACCGGCGCGGCGTGGCGCGCCGCGTCCTCCTGGTCGGCCAGGCTCTTGTACTTGCGGCCCGCGGCCACTTCCAGGACCTTGCGGTCGATGATCTTCTGCAGGATGGAGGGAACGCTCATCGTCTTTCCGGGGGTCGGCGGCGCGCGGCGCTCAGGCCTGGGGCGCCAGCGCGCGGGTGTAGTCGCGCAGGGTGTCGAACTTTTCCAGCGCCTGGCCGCTCCAGACCAGGTCGTGCGCCAGCGCCACGCCCTGCTTCAGGCTGGAGGCGAGGCCCGCGGCATAGATGCCGGCGCCGGCGTTCAGGGCGATGGTGTCGGCCGCCTTCAGGGCATGTTCGCCCTGGCGCTTGCCGAGGGCATCGCGGATCAGCGCCAGCGATTCCGCCGCGCTCTCTACCGTGAGGCCGATCAGGCTCTGGCTCTTGAGGCCGAAATCCTCGGGGATCACGGTGTACTCGCTGATCTCGCCGTTCTTCAGCTCGGCCACCTGGGTGGGCGCGGCGATCGAGAACTCGTCGAGGCCGTCCTGCGAGTGCACCACCAGGGCGTGCTCGGAGCCCAGGCGCTGCAGCACTTCCGCCATGGGGCGGCAGAGCTTGCCGTTGAACACGCCGATGACATGGCGCTTCACGCTGGCCGGGTTGGTCATGGGCCCGAGGATGTTGAACAGGGTGCGCAGGCCCACGTCCTTGCGCGCGGTGATGGCGTGCTTCATGGCGGCATGGTGGTTCACGGCGAACATGAAGCCCACGCCCACCTCGCGGATGCAGCGCGCGGTCTGCTCCGGGGTCAGGTTCAGGTAGAGGCCGGCCTCGGTCAGCAGGTCGGCGCTGCCGCTGCTGGACGACACCGCGCGGTTGCCGTGCTTGGCCACGTGGCCACCGGCCGCGGCGATGACCATGGCCGCGGAGGTGGACACGTTGAACAGGTTGGCGCCGTCGCCGCCGGTGCCGACGATGTCGACCACATTCTTCAGGTCGCCGAGGTCCACCGGCACCATGAGGTCGCGCATGACGCGCACGGCGCCCTCGATCTCGTCCAGCGACTCGCTCTTCATGCGCAGGCCGATCAGGAAGGCCGCGATCTGGGCATCGCTGCACTGGCCGGTCATGATGGCGCGCATCACGTCCTGCATCTCGTGCAGGGACAGGTCGATACGGTCGACGACGCGGGCCAGGGCGCCGCGGATATCCAGGGGAGCGGTGGTCATCTTACTTGCCGTCCAGGAAGTTCTTGAGGAGCTCGTGGCCCTGCTCGGTGAGGATGGACTCGGGATGGAACTGCACGCCCTCCACCGCCAGCGTCTTGTGGCGCACGCCCATGATCTCATCCATGGAGCCGTCCGGATGCTGTGTCCAGGCGGTGATCTCCAGGCAGTCGGGCAGCGACTCCTTCTCGATGATCAGCGAGTGGTAGCGCGTCGCCGTGAGCGGGTTGTTGAGGCCGGTGAACACGCCCTTGTCCGCGTGATGGATGGGCGAGGTCTTGCCATGCATGACCTGGCGCGCGCGGATGACCTTGCCGCCGAAGACCTGGCCGATGGACTGGTGGCCCAGGCACACGCCGAGCAGCGGGATCTTGCCGGCGAAGTGCTCGATGACGGCCATGGAGATGCCCGCCTCGTTGGGCGTGCAGGGGCCGGGCGAGATCACGATGCGTTCCGGCGCCAGCTTCTCGATGTCGGCCACGGTGATCTCGTCGTTGCGATAGACGCGCACGTCCTCGCCCAGCTCGCCCAGGTACTGGACGATGTTGTAGGTGAAGCTGTCGTAGTTGTCGATCATGAGCAGCATGGCTTATTCCTCCACGAGATGGCTGGTCGCGACTTCGGCGGCGCGCATCAGCGCGCGGGCCTTGTTCAGCGTTTCCTGC
>DASUDN010000064.1:0-5146 GCA_036275595.1 Moraxellaceae bacterium | reverse complement strand
TGACTGATGCCGACGACGACATCGCCGCCCTCACCAATGCTGCTTCCGGCGTCATCGCCGCGTACGCGGAGGGTGATACTTCGGCGTCCGCCTATGGCATCACCGCGGGCTCCTTGTCCGGATCCGCGTCCCTGGTCAATGATGGTTCGATCCAGGCCGTGGCGGTGAACCATTTTGAGTCGTCCGCCTATGCCTATGGCATCAGCACGGGTGAGTTGACCGGGACGGCGTCGATCGCCAACAACGGCAAGATCATGGTCGGCGCCTTCAACTCCGCCCAGACCGGTGATGATTCCGCCTATGCCTATGGCATCCAGTCCTACATCGTCGACGCCGGTACCTCCATCACCAACGCTGGCGTCATTCGTGTGCAGGCGGCTGCGGACCAGGGTTCTGCATCGGCCTACGGCATCCGCACGAACGCGATGTCGGGCACCATCGAGAACAGCGGCACCATCGACGTGGCGGCCTCCAGCGTTGCCGAAGCGGCCTACGCCTACGGTATCTATGCGGGAGGCACCGACCCGTACGCGACCTCTGTCGCCGCTGCCGGCTCGATCGTCAACACCGGCACCATCAATGGTGCGGTGTATGCCGGCGCGAACTACTTCTACAACTGCTTCTCCGGTTGTGGCTATCTGGGCAGCAGCAACATCAACGTCACCAACTCCGGCAGCATCAAGACCTTTGCCGAAGCTGACAGCTATGTGAGCGGCAATTACACGCAGCAGGCTGGCGGTTCGCTGGGCTTTGTCCTGCGCAATGTCGACGACTATGGCCAGCTTTACGTGAGCGGCACCGCCGATTTCACGGCCAGCAACACGGTCAAGCTGCATGTGGACCCGAAGGCGGTCTTTGCCAATGGCGACGTCCTGAACGACATCATCTATGCCAATACGCTGACGGCTCATGCCGATGGCTTCGCGGTGTCGGATGATGCGCTGTTCTGGAATTTCCAGGTGACGGAGGATGCCTATGGCTTTGACGTGACCGTCAAGGCGGTGGATCCGGATTCCGTGCTGGCCAGCGCCGGCATGACCCTGACCGACAGCCAGTCTTCGCTGCTGTCCGGCCTGCTGTCCGGCCAGGCGCCGGCCTCTTTCGATCCGCTGCTCGCGGCCCTGAATGGCGCCGACAGCGCGAGCGAAGCCGCCAAGATTGTGGAGTCCTTCGGACCGGCCCTGGCCGGTGCCGCCGGATATGCCACCCGCGTGGCGGGCGCCGGTGCCAGCAATGCCATCAGCGCGCGTATGGGCGAAACCCGTGGCGCCGCCTCCGGCGATGCCTTCACCAAGAACGCTGTGTGGATCAAGCCCTTCCTGGGCATGGCGTCGCAGGATGACACCAATGGCCTGAGTGGCTATGACGTCGACACCACCGGTTTCGTGATCGGCATCGACGGCGATCTGAACGACAACACGCGTGTTGGCGTTGCCGTTGCCTCGGCGCAAAGCGACCTGGAAGGTGGCGGTGTCAATCTCGACATCGATACCACCCAGTTTACGCTGTACGGCAGCTATGCGCTGGGCGCTGCGACGTCCCTGGATGTCGACCTGAGCTACGGTGCCAATGGCTACGACAGCCGTCGTCGCGTCAGCTTCGCCGGCAGCACCGCTGTCGCCGACTATGACGGCACGCAGCTGGCGCTGGGTGCGGCCTTCAGCCATCGCATCGCGATGAGTGACAAGGCGGCGCTGGTGCCGTCGCTGTCCGTGCGCTACAGCAAGGTGGAGCTCGACGGCTACAGCGAGACGGGGGCCGCTCCGTTCAACCTGACGGTTGCCGACTCCGATGATGACGCCATTCTGGCCCTTGCCAAGGCCGGCTATGAACTGACCCTGAACAACAAGGGCGTGTTCCTGGCCAATCTCGGCTTGGGCTATGACACTGTCGACCAGGCCTCGGCCACGGCGACGGTGACCAGCGTCGGCCAGACCTTCGTGGCCAACGGCATCGAGCCAGACTCCACGCTGATTGTCGGTGGCATCGGCTATCGCTATGTCACGGCCAAGAACCTTGAGATCAATGCGGCCTACGATCTGGAAAGCCGTAGCGACTTCCTGGGTCAGACCGTGTCGGTGAAGTTCAGGCTGCCGTTCTGATGCGGGATGCGCCGCCACGGAGGTTAGTGGCGGTGCTTCTGTGTTGCCAGCAGGGCGCCTTCGGGCGCCCTGTTCTTTTGAAGGGACGGGGGCGGGGTCTTGACCGGCGCATGGAAAGATTTTCGTCGGCGCGCAGTCTCCATTCATTCTGATCGCTGCGCGGCAACGCGCTAGGTGATAAAAAGGGCGCCGTCAGGCGCCCTTTTTTTATGGCGCGCGAGAGGGGCGGCAGATGGCGACGGGGAGCGGGCGAGGGCAGGGCGCAGGCACGGCGTGGGCACTGGTCGTGTGGGGTCTGCTGGCGCTGGCCGGCTGCAGCCGCCTGCCGGGCGTGGAGACGCGCATGGCCTCCGCCGCCACGCTGGCCGCCAGCGGCGGCCTCGCGCCCTTCGCCGCGGGCACGGCGACGCTGCCCCTGCGCGGCTTTGCCCGGCTGGGCTGCGATGGCGAGCCGCTGCACGTGTACATCGAGGGCGACGGCCTGGCCTGGCTGAGCATCAGCATGCCCTCGCCGGACCCCACGCCAGTCAATCCCGTCGCGCTGCAGCTCGCGGCCCGCGACCCCGGCTGCAACGTGCTCTACCTCGGGCGTCCTGGCCAGTATGCGGGCGGGGGCGTGGATGCGCGCTACTGGCTGGGCGGGCGCTTCGCGCCCGAGGTCGTGGCGGCCTACGAGGCGGTGGTGCGACAGGTGGCGGCCGGCCGTCATGCCAGTGCGCTGCGCCTGACCGGCTATTCCGGCGGCGGAGCGGTGGCGGCGCTGCTGGCGGCGCGCCTGCATGCGGCAGGCCTTCCGGTGGAGCTGGTGACGGTGGCGGGCAACCTGGACACCGACACCTGGACCCGCCGCCGCAAGCTCTCGCCCCTGCGGGATTCGCTGAACCCCGCCACCGAGGCACCCGTGCTGGCGTCGGTGCCGCAATTGCACCTCACCGGGCGCGACGACAGCCAGGTGCCCGGCTGGGTGCTGGACGCCTACCTGGCACGCCTGCCGGACCGCGGCTGCGTGCGCGTGGTCGAGGTCGCAGCCGGTCATGCCGGGCCCTGGCCCGACGCCTGGGCGGCGGCCGTGGCGCAACCGCCGGCATGCACCGCGACGCGGCAATCCCTGCGCTAGTCCGCCTGCGGGATGGCGCCCCATCCACTTCCGAGCGAACCGCTGGCCGTCGCGGACGGCCTGGCGCCATTGTGCGGCCGTCGACGCCACCGGCGGTGGCCCCGCCCCGGCAACAGTGGCAGGATGCAACTACCGGCCGCGCCCTGGCGCCGCCTCCACGATGCGATGGTAAAGATGACGACGTCCGATACCGCTCTCGTTCCCGAGAGCAAGATTGAGCATGTGATAGCGGAGCGCTTCATCATATGCCGCATGAAGAACGGCGAAATGCGCGTGGTGCGCCTGCAGATCGGCCTGCCGCTGCCGGTGGACAACGATCCCGGCCGCTGGTCCTGCGATGTGGCGCTGGCCGGCCTGTATCCCGGCATGCCCAAGGTGCCGGGCGTGGACTCCTTCCAGTGCATCAACCTGGCCTTCGGCCTCATCCGGCAGGCCCTGGAGCGCTTCATGGAGGAGGGTGGACAGATCTACTGGCGCGACGGCTCCGGGCCGCTCGGCGTGATGGACCTGTTCTCGTGAGCGGCTTGCCGCCGCTGCCCGCGCTGCGCCCCGGGCGCTACCGCCACTACAAGGGGCAGGACTACGAGGTCGCCTTCCTCGCGCGCCACTCGGAAACCGAAGAGGTGATGGTGGTGTACCGGCCGCTGTACGGCGCGGGGGAATGGTGGGTGCGTCCCTATGCCATGTTCGTGGAGACGGTGGAGGTCGCGCCCGGCGAGTCGCGGCCCCGCTTCGACTACGTGGGCGCGATGTAGCCCGCCCGCGGGAAAAACAACAACGACTGTTTGCCAGCCAAGGGGTTGTGATGGGCTTATCGCGGACGGTCCTGGCCTACAAGGGCCGGGCGGCACTCGGCAGTTTTGCGATCTTCCTGGTCTTCGCCACGGTCCTGGCTTTCGTGACCTGGCGCTTCTGGTATCCCGGCTATCTCTTCGCCCTCGACGGCGGCCTGCAGGGCCTGCGCATCGTGCTGGCCGTGGGCTTCGTGCTGGGCCCGGTGCTGGCGCTGGTGTTCTTCCACCCGGAGAAGAGCCGCGGCAAGCTGGTCTTCGACCTGGTCGTGGTGGGCGCGGTGCAGGTGGCCGCCATGGCCTGGGGCCTGTGGCAGGTGTGGGAGCAGCGTCCCATCGGCGTGGTCTACGGCAACCAGCGCTTCGTCACGGTGGCGCCGGACATCATGCGCCGCCAGCACGTGGCCGCGGCCGACCTCGCGCGCTACTCGCCGGCCTCGCCTCCCTGGGTGTTCCGCCGCGCGCCGCAGGGCACGGAGGAGGGCAAGCGGGCCATGGTGATGCTGCTGCGCTATTCCTTCCACCCCGAATCGCAGGCCTTCCTGTTCGAGCCCTTCCTGCCCCACCTGGCGGAGGTCTTCACCCGGCAGGAGGCGATGCGCCGCTACGTGCGCGAGCAGCTGCCAGCCGGCACCTGGGAGGCCTTCGCGGCCGGCCGCGCGGACGCCGACATGGCGGCCTACCGGCTGGCCTTCTTCGAGGGACGCTTCGGCAATGCCGTGCTGGTGTTCGACCCGACCGGTCGCTACCAGGGCTTCCTGTCCCTCGGCGAGCGCGACCTGCCCATCCTGGTGGAGTCGCCAGTCGCGGCCGGTGCCGGGGGCTGACGGAAGTCCGTTGCCGCGGCGCGCGCGTCGCAGCGGCGCCTCAGTCGATGAAGCGCATGGAGAGGTCGATGGCGCGCACGTCCTTGGTGAGCGCGCCCATCGAGATGTAGTCGACCCCCGTTTCCGCCACCTGCCGCAGGCGCTCCGCGTTCATGCCGCCCGACGCCTCGAGCCGGGCGCGCCCGGCGGTGTGCTGCACGGCGCGGCGCATGTCGTCGAGGCTGAAGTCGTCAAGCATGATGATGTTGGCGCCGGCCTGCAGCGCCTGGTCCAGCTCGTCCATGGTTTCCACCTCGACTTCCACGGGCT
>DASUDN010000063.1:0-6588 GCA_036275595.1 Moraxellaceae bacterium | reverse complement strand
GCGGCGGCGGCGCGATGCCAGGCGGTCCAGCACGCGCGCGGTTTCCGGGCTGCCGGCGAGGGCGGACCGGCGCGTCGCCATGCGCGCCTTTGCCGCGCGCAACGCGGTGTCGAGGTCGGTGACGGGCGCCGGATAGTCGCGGTCCAGCACCAGGCCGCAGCGCTGCTGCAGTGGCCGCGGCATGCGCCAGGGCTCGGCCAGGAAGCTGTCCGGTACACCGGCGAAGACCGGCAGCCAGGTGCGGAGGTAATGGCCGGCGGGATCCTGGTCGCGCTGCTGCCGCGAGGGATGGTAGACGCGCATCGTGTTGATGCCGGTGACGCCAGATTGCATCTGGGCCTGCGGGTAGTGGATGCCGGGCTCGTAGTCGACGAAGAGGCGGGCCAGGTGCAGCGCGGGCTCGCGCCAGTGCAGCCAGAGCGGATAGGCCGCGGCGCTCATCAGCATGCTGCGCATGCGGAAGTTGAGCCAGCCGGTGGCCGTGAGCTGGCGCATGCAGGCGTCCACCATCGGCCAGCCGGTCTCGCCGCGGCACCATGCCGCGAAATGGGCGGCGTTGAACCCGGCCTCGCGCAGGCCGTCGAAGCCACGGTGCATGTTGTGGAATTCCAGCGCTGGCTCCGTCTCCAGCTTCTGTATGAAGTGACAGTGCCAGGCGAGGCGCTCCAGGAAGGCGCGCAACGACGCCAGGCGCAGCGGGGTGCGCAGCGGGGGCGGCAGGGCCTCCTCTGCCGCGATGGCCGCCTGCACGGCCTGCACCACCTCGGCATGCGCCAGCGTGCCCCAGGCCAGGTGCGGCGACAGGCGCGAGCAGGCGCCGGTCGCCGTGAGCGGGCTGGACATGCCGCGGCGATAGCCGGCCACGCGCGCGTCCAGGAAGGAGCGCAGCAGGGCGACGCCCTCGCGGCGGCCGCCGGGCTGGCGGGCGTCGATGTCGGCGTCGCGCCAGGCCAGCGCGGCCTCCGGCAGGTCCGGAAGGGGTAGCACGGGCAGTGGCCGGGGCGGCAGGTCGGGCGGCAGGGGCGCGGCCATGGCCCGCTCCCAGGCCCCGGCCCAGTCCAGGCCGCGGCGCGAGCGCAGGCCCCGGATCACGCCATGCTGGCGCAGCTCGTGGAAGGGAATCCCCTGCTCGCGGCACCACGCGGCGACGGCGAGGTCGCGGCGGTAAGTGAGCGCCGTGCCGGTTTCCTGATGGGCCCAGAGCGCCGCGATGCCGGGCGAGGCCTGCAGGGCCGCCAGCACCGCCGGCAACTCCGCGGTGCAGACGAGCAGCGGCACGCCACGGGCCGCAAGCTCGGCCTTCAGCTCGCGCAGGCTCTCGCGCACGAAGCCCCACTGCCGGGCGCTGGCATCCGGCGCGGTCCACACCGACGGCTCGCGCACATAGAGGCCCAGCACCGGGCCGCGCGCGGCCGCCGCCGCCAGCGGCGCATGCCGGGCGGCGCGCAGGTCCCGCTTGAACCACACGATCTGGACGGCCATGGGCCGACGCTAGCCGGGCCCTGGCGACTTTTCAGCTCTACAGCGTGCTACAGGCCGGAGCGGGCTCCTCAGAAGAGGAAGTCGATGCCGGCCGCGCTGGCCGCCTGCACATCCACGTCCTGCGTCTGGCTGGTGCCGGCCGTCGTCGTCGCGCGCACGTTGTAGCGTCCGGCCGCGGTCGCCTCCGGGGCCAGGCCTACCGGCAGGATGCCGGCATAGTCGCCGACCAGGGGCGCACCGGCCGGCAGGGCCAGCATGTAGTCGCCGGTATCCAGCGCCGCGTTGGTGCTCGCGATGACGTAGTTGCCACCCGCCACGGCCTGCAGGGCCTCCACCACCGCGCTGGCGCTTGCCGGCGTCACGGTGCCGCCGGCAGTGCGCGGCGCGGCGTCCGCCAGCACGAAGGGAGCAGCGCTGGTGGAAATCGTGGTGGCGGCCCCGGCGACGACCGGCACGCCGCGCACGATGGTGGCGGTGTCCCCGCCGCGGGTGATCACGACGTCATAGCTGCCGTTGCTGCTGCTCTGGATCACCGGCGCCAGCACGAAGCGCCCGCTGGCATCGGCCAGGGTGCCCTTGAGGATGCGCCCGGCCTGCTGTGCATACACGGTGGCACCGGCGTCCGCGACATCGACATGCCCGACGATGCTGCCGCTCACGGCCTGCACGGTGGCGGTGACGACAGGCTTCAGGGCGTAGCCGCCGTTGCCCTTGGCGACGATGGAGCGGCAGGCGTCGAAATCGAGCACGAGGTCGACCACCGCGTCCGCCGCCACCCGGAAGTCCCCGATGACCTTGTAGCCGCTTTGCGTCGCGCTGGGCGTTGCCAGGGCCTCCTCGGTACCGCCGGTGGGGACGAGGGAGTTGCTGAGGACATTGCCGGTGTTGGGCGCGAGCACCAGCCGGATCTGCTGGTAGTGACCGGCGGGCAGGCCGGTCTGCCCCAGGGTGGTCATGACGCCGTTGCTGAGCGTGAGCAGGTCGATCTTGCGGGGGGCCTCCAGCACCACCTCGTGCCAGCCGCCGTCCTGCGCGCCGGCGTTGTCGCTGCGGTGCACGCGCACACGCTCGACGGTGACGTAGACGTGGTCATAGCCGCAGCCGGGTGCATCGGTGAGGGCGACGTTGAGGGTGCCGCGACCCGCCGGGGTGTCGGAGTTGCAGCCGCCGAGCAGGAGCCCGCCGCCGAGGGCAAGACAGGCGAGAAGAGGGTAACGTTTCATGGCGTACTTCCTGTAGGGACCAGAACGTAAGTTTGCGAGGGGATTGGGTGTCGTCCTACGTTGGTTGTGCAAGCAACTGTAGGTGATTCGCGGAGAAATCTTGTCCGAGCGTAAAACTGTGACGCAGTGCCCGGGGCCAAGGTATCAACGGTCGGGCTGTCTCAGCAGCGACAGAAATAAAAAAGGCCGGACATATGTCCGGCCCAGCGTGCGATCCCTGCACGGGTCAACTCGTCCGCCTCGCGGCGGCGCGGCCTTACACCATCGCGAAGTGGTCCTTGTCCATCTGCATCAGCGACTTCGGGGAAGCGGTGATGCCGGCGGCGTGGGCCTTGGCGCGGGGCAGCAGGCGCTCGAAGTAGAACTCGGCGGTCTGGATCTTGGCCTTGTAGAACTCCGGGGTCTCGGCGCCGCCCTTCTCCAGCTTCTCGTAGGCCACGGCGGCCTGGATGGCCCAGAAATAGGCCATGGTCACGTAGCCGGAGTACATCAGGAAGTCATTGCAGGCGGCGGACACGATCTCGCGGTCCTTGCGTGCCGTCAGCATGACCTTCACGGTCAGCATGTTCCACTGCGCGGCCAGCTTGGACAGCTGCCAGACGTAGGGGCGCAGGTTCTTGTTGAGGGCGTTGTCCTTGCAGAAGTTCAGGATGGTGCCGGTGAACTCGCGCACGGCCTTGCCGCGGGTCATGATCAGGACCTTGCGGCCGAGCAGGTCGAGCGCCTGGATGCCGGTGGTGCCTTCATAGAGCGTGGAGATGCGCGCATCGCGCACGATCTGCTCCATGCCGTGCTCCTTGATGTAGCCGTGGCCACCGAACACCTGAACGCCGAGGTTGGCGGCCTCGAGGCCGAGCTCGGTCAGGAAGCCCTTCAGGATCGGGGTGAAGAAGCCCAGCTTGTCATCCCAGTACTCGTACTTCTTCTGGTCGCCCTCGGCGACGCCGTTCACCATGTGGTCGGCGTACTGCGCGGCGAAGTAGATCATGGCGCGGCCGCCCTCGGCGATGGCCTTCTGGGTCAGCAGCATGCGGCGCACGTCACCGTGCCAGATCAGCGCGTCGGCGACCTGGTCCGGTTCCTTCTTGCCGGACACGGAACGCATGGAGCGGCGCTCCAGGGCATAGGCCAGCGCGCCCTGGTAGGACTGCTCGGCGTGGGCCACGCCCTGGATGGCGGTGCCGATGCGGGCGGTGTTCATGAAGGTGAACATCGCCTCCAGGCCCTTGTTCGGCTGCGCGATCATGTAGCCGGTGGCGCCGTCGAAGTTCATGACGCAGGTGGCGGAGGCGCGGATGCCCATCTTGTGCTCGATGGAGCCGCACTTCACGGCGTTGCGCTCGCCCACGGAGCCGTCGGCGTTGGGCACGAACTTGGGCACGATGAACAGCGAGATGCCGCGGGTGCCGGCGGGGGCGTCCGGCAGGCGGGCCAGCACGATGTGGATGATGTTCTCGGCGAGGTCGTGCTCGCCGGCGGAGATGAAGATCTTGGTGCCGGTGATCTTGTAGGTGCCGTCGGCCTGCGGCTCGGCCTTGGTCTTGACCTGGCCGAGGTCGGTGCCGCACTGCGGCTCGGTGAGGCACATGGTGCCGGTCCAGCGACCCTCGGTCAGCGGCGGCATGTAGATCGCCTTCTGCTCGTCGGTGGCGTGCTGCATGATGGTGTTCATGGCGCCCAGCGACAGGCCCGGGTACATGGTGAAGGACCAGTTGGCGGTGCCCATCATCTCGGACTTGAACAGGCCCATGGACATGGGCAGGCCCTGGCCGCCGAATTCCACCGGGTGCGACAGGCCCTGCCAGCCGCCGGCCACGAACTGCTCGTAGGCTTCCTTGAAGCCCTTGGGCGTGGTGACTTCGCCGTCGTTCCAGGTGCAGCCTTCCAGGTCGCCCGGGTGGTTCAGGGGGGCGAGCACTTCCTCGCAGTACTTGGCGGCTTCGCCGAGGATGGCGTCGACCATGTCCGGGGTGGCGTCGGCGCCGTTGGACAGCTTGCTGTAGTGCTTCGGATAGTCGAAGACTTCGTTCATCAGGAAGCGCATGTCGCGCAGCGGGGCCTTGTACGTCGGCATCGCAAACCTCGTCGCTGGAGTGTGAAGGCGAGAATCGCCGCAATGGCGACGGGGCGGAATCGCACCCCTGTCGCATCAGGACGCGATTTATATGCCAGCGCGACTATTGGCCGCATTGACGGGAATGCCGGATTTGCCGGTTATTTGGGTGAATAGCGTGCCATTAGGGCGGCGAATGGGCCCGTCCTGCATGGGACGTACGTGCTACAGCGGGGCGTGGGCGACCGGCGGCATGGCGCCGGTCGCCTGCGTGGCAGGCCTCAGGCGGCGGCCGCGGCCTCCTTGCGGTACTTCGGGGCGATGGCCGCTTCCACCTCGCGCTTGTAGCGCTCGATGAGCGCGCGGTTGTCGTCGTCCCAGGGGTGGAAGCCCGGGCGCAGGTAGTCCAGGTAGTCCGGCACCACGGCGCCGAGGAAGCGCGCCAGGCGCACGGCGCCGCGGGCCAGCACCAGGGGCTGGCGGTTGACGCCGTCCTGCTTCAGGAAGCGCCAGGTGTAGGCATAGCTGAACATGAGCAGGCCCAGGGAGCCGGTGAGGAAGGCCCGCACCCGCATCAGGTAGCCGGGGTCGATGTCCTTGTAGAGGTCGAAGGCCACCGCCTTGTGCTCGGTCTCCTCGATGGCGTGCCACAGCCAGAGCATGCGCACGGACGGGTCCATCTCCTCCAGCAGCTCCGGCTGGCGCAGCATGGCGTTGGCCAGGATGGCGGTGATGTGCTCGAGACCGGCGGTGATGGCGAGCTGGGCGCGCGGCGAGAAGCGCTTGCGGCCTTCGTTGCAGAGGTAGCGGGCGATGCCGGTGGCCTTGGCGGTGAGCTCGCCGTAGCCCTGGGCCGCCAGCATCTCGTTGAAGCCCTTGTGCTCCAGCGAGTGCATCGCCTCCTGGCCGATGAAGCCGGAGATGTCCTTCTGGCGCGCGGGGTCGGTGACGGTGTCGCGGAAGTGGCGCACCGAGTCCACGAAGAACTGCTCGCCATCGGGGAAGGACAGCGACAGCGCGTTCAGGAAATGGGTGAGCACGGGGTCGCCGCCGAACCAGTAGCGCGGCACGGCGTCCGGCCGGAACTCGAAGCCCATGCGCTGGGGGCGGATGCGGGGCGTGGCGGCGGGACGGCGGGAGCGGGAAAAGGGCAGCAGCTTCACGACGGGAACCTCTCGGGAATCGACGCCTCGCAGCATGGCCCAGGCGCGGCCGCGCCACTCGTGCCCGCGGGCCAATTCGTGGTGGCCTCGGGCCAGAGCATCCCGCGAAACCCGCCTTCGCCCAATTCCCTGAGGTGGCGGCAAACCGTATAGTCAGGGGCCTGTCGGTCCGGAGAGAAGTGGCGCAGTGAGCCAGATCCAGAGTCCTTCCCGTCGCATGGCCATGTTCCCCGCCATCTACCTTCAGCTGCTCTGCGAGGTGGCGGAGTCATTCGGCGTCGCCTCCGGCGACCTGGAGCGCCTGCTTGGCCTCAGCCGCGAGCAGCTGCTGGAGCCGGATCGCCTGGTGCCCATCACGACGGCCCGCGCCGCCACCGAGTACGCCTTCAGCCGTGCCGGGCAGCAGGGCCTCGGCCTGGCCTACGCGCTGGCGCTCTCGGTCACCCTGCATGGCCCCGTCAGCCTGATCGCCCTCTCCAGCCGCAACCTGCTGGAGGTGGCCCAGGCGCTGGAGCGCTACTGCTCCCTGCGCGCCCCCGCCATCAATTTCAAGGCCGAGGTGAGTGAGGACTTTGTAACCATGCACGTCAGCTACCTCAGGCAGGATGACCCGCTGCGGCCCTACCTGATGGAGCTCTTGCTGATGGGGCTGGTGGTGATGACGGCG
>DASUDN010000062.1:0-13070 GCA_036275595.1 Moraxellaceae bacterium | reverse complement strand
ACAACCAGGACCTGACGCCGCCCGGCATGCGCCGTACGCGCTGGTACCAGAAGTAAGCCGCGGCCTCCGCGTCGTGAAAAAGCCCGCCTCGCGCGGGCTTTTTCATGGGCCCCTGGCCGTCCGGGCGCGCGCCGCAGACCTTCGCGCGATGGGCGCCCCCTTGCCCCGCTGCTACCGTGGCGCCTCCACGGGAGACAGGCAAGGACGCCGATCATGCCGGGGCCGGTGCGCGGAAAGGGGCGGGGACATACCCTGATGGAACTGCTGGTGACGCTGGCGCTCGCCGCCATGGTGGCGGCCTGGACCGTGCCCGCGTTGCGGGATTTCTGGCTGGGCATCAAGGCGGGCACGGCCAGCGCGCACTTCATGGGCGAGCTCGAGACCATGCGCTTCCGCTCGCGCGCCTTGCCGCAGGCGGTCACCATCTGCGGCAGCGCCGACGGCCACCTCTGCGATCGCGACCTGGGGCGGCAGGTGCTGATGTTCCGCGACAGCAACGCCGATGGCGTGGTCGACGCCGGCGAGGAAGTGTTCTATCGCGATCCCTTCACCGACGACGAGGAATTCTGGCTGGTCTGGCGATCCTTCCAGAACAAGCCCTACCTGCGCTGGGCGGCGGGGCGCACCGACAGCATGAACGGCACCTTCACGGTGTGCAATCGCCGTCACCGGGACGCGTGGCTGCGGCAGGTGGTGGTGAACCGGGCGGGGAGGTCGCGGCAGGTGGTGCCCCTGCGCGCGGGCGCCAGCGTGCTGCTGGCGGCGCGCAAGGCGTGTGGCTGGGGCTAGCGCCCCGGGATGATCAGGGCCAGTTGGCGTCGTCGGTGCCGATCACGCAGGTGGTGACGCCGACGGCCAGCTTCTTGTAGCACTTGCGGCCCAGGTGGTTGATCTTGAGGGCCTCGGTCTTGGACTTGTCGAAGAGGCCGGTGGACACGGCCTGGATCTCGTAGCCGGTGATGGTGTCGGTGGCGGCGGCGACATTGCCGGCGTTGTTCAGGAAGATGATGCTGAGGGTGTACTTCTGCTGGCCGGCCGCGGCATCGACGGGGGAGTTGGCCGGGAAGGTGGTGCCGGTGGCGGCCCCCTTGTAGGTGAAGTTCTGCGACTTGTGGCGTTCCATGGCGGCGGCGGCGGCGGCCAGGTCGCCCTCCACGGTGGCGCGGGCGGAGCGCTGGCCATAGCCGACGTAGGCGGGGACGGCCATTGCCGTTAGGATGGCGACGAGGCCGACTGCTATCATCAGCTCCATCAGCGTGAAGCCTTGTTGTTGTGCTTTCATGGCTGTCTTCCCCATTTTCTCTGTCATTTTGGCAGGCGCCGGTGGTTGCCGTGAGCTTATCCGCTCATGCCCGGCACAGCAATTGCGTGGCCTGTGATGCGCACCCCGAATTCCGCTTCCCCCCCGCGTTCCGCCCCCGATGTCATCGTCGTGGGGGGCGGCGTCATCGGCATGATGACCGCCCGCGAGCTGGCCCTGGCCGGTCGTCGCGTGCTGCTGCTCGAGCGGCGCCATATCGGCGCCGAAGCCTCGTGGGCGGGCGGGGGCATCGTTTCCCCCCTCTATCCCTGGCGCTATCCGCCGGCGGTGACGGCGCTGGCGCAATTGGCGCAGCGCGCCTACCCGGCACTGGCCGCCGAGCTCCACGAGGCCACCGGCATCGACCCCGAGTACTTTCCCTGCGGCATGCTGATGCTGGATGCCGAGGACGCGCGCGATGCCCGCGCCTGGGCCCTGATGCAGGGGCAGGCGCTGGAGGTGCTGGACGGGACGGCGCTGCAGGCGCGACTGCCGGGCCTGGCGCCGCACTGGCGCAGCGGCCTGTGGATGCCGGGCGTCGCCAATATCCGCAACCCGCGGCTGCTGGCGGCGCTGGCGGCGTCGCTGCCCGCGCTGGGTGTCGAGCTGCACGAGGGGGTGGAGGCGGTGGGCTGGGACACGGCGGACGGCCGGGTGACCGCCCTGCGCACGGCGGACGGCGCGCGCCTGGCCGCGGCGGACTTTGTGGTCTGTGGCGGCGCCTGGAGCGCGCGTCTGCTCGCGAGCGTGCGTCCGGACCTGCCGGTGCGGCCGGTGCGCGGACAGATGCTGCTGTACCGGCTGGCGGCGGGCGCGCCGCCAGCCATCGTCCTGGGGGAGGGACGCTACGTGATCCCGCGCCGCGATGGCCACGTGCTGTGCGGGTCCACGCTGGAGGAGGCGGGCTTCGATACGGTGCCCACGGCGGAGGCGCATGCGAGCCTGCGCGCAACCGCGGCGCGCCTGTGGCCGCGACTGGCGGGAGAGGAGCCGGTGGCGCAGTGGGCAGGCCTGCGTCCGGCGGCGCCCAACGGGATTCCCTTCATCGGTGCCGTGCCGGGGCTGGCCAACCTCTGGCTGAACGCCGGCCAATACCGCAACGGGCTGGTGCTGGCGCCGGCGTCGGCGCGCCTGCTCGCGGACCAGCTGCTGGAGCGCGCGCCGGTGGCGGACCCGCGCCCCTACCAGGTGCTCTAGGGGGCGTTGCCCTCGTCGTCGCCGCTGTCGTCGTCCAGGCCCATCTTCTTCAGGCGGTAGCGCAGCGAGCGGAAGGTCATGCCCAGCTTGCGGGCGGCGGCGGTGCGGTTCCAGCGTGTCTCTTCCAGCGCCTTCAGGATGGCGCTCTTCTCGATCTCGACCAGGTAATCCTCCAGCGAGCCGCTGAACGGCTCGACGGCGGCCGCGCCGGCCTCGCGCGCCTCCGGCACCGGTGCATGCTCCGGCAGTTGCAGGTGCTCGGGCTGGATGGTGCCCTGGTCGCAGAGGGTCAGCGCGCGCTCCAGGATGTTCTGCAGCTCGCGCACGTTGCCGGGGAAGGCATAGCGCCGCAGCGCCGCCCGCGCGTCCTCGCCCAGCACCGGCTCGGGCACGCCCCAGTCCGTGGCCAGCCGCTTCAGGAAGGACTGTGCCAGGTAGAGGATGTCGTCACCGCGCTCGCGCAGCGGCGGCACCTTCAGCTGGATCACGTTGATGCGGTAGAACAGGTCCTGGCGGAAGCGGCCGGCTGCCACCTCGGTGGCCAGGTCGCGATGCGTGGCGCTGACGATGCGCACGTTCACCGGCACCTCGCGCGGGCTGCCCACCGGGCGCACCGACTTCTCCTGGATGGCGCGCAGCAGCTTGACCTGCATGGCCAGCGGCAGGTCGGCCACCTCGTCCAGGAAGAGCGTACCGTTGTGCGCGGCCTGGAACAGGCCCTGCTTGTCCTCGGTGGCGCCGGTGAAGCTGCCTTTCTTGTGCCCGAAGAACTCGCTCTCCATCAGCTCGGAGGGGATGGCGCCGCAGTTGACCGGAACGAAGGGGGCGTCGGCGCGCGGGCCGAGCTCGTGGATGAGGCGCGCCACCAGCTCCTTGCCGGTACCGGACTCGCCGTAGATGTAGACGGGGGCCTGGCTGCGCGCCAGCTTCTGGATCTTCTCGCGCAGCTCGCGCATGGCGGGGGAGCGGCCCAGCAGGCGGCTGTCCTCGGCCAGCTCGGGTTCGTCCTGGCGCAGGCGCAGGGCGGTGTTCACCAGCTCGCGCAGGCGCGGCAGCTCCACCGGCTTGGACACGAAGTCGAAGGCGCCCGCCTTGAGCGAGGCGACGGCGGCCTCCTGGCTGCCGTAGGCGGTGATCACCGCCACCGGCAGGCGCGGGTGCTCGCGCTGGATGAACTGCACCAGGCCGATGCCGCTGCCGTCGGGGAGATTCATGTCGGTCAGGCAGAGCTGGAACGTTTCCTTGCCCAGCCACTGCTTCGCCGCCTCGACGCAGTCGGCGCTGCGCACGTCGATGTCCATGCGCGACAGGGTGATCTCGAGCAGTTCGCGGATATCGGGTTCGTCGTCGACGATCAGGGCTAGTGGCTTGCTCATGTTGTTGTTCTGGCTGCCTCGGTCATGGGCCCGCTCAGGTCAGGCGGTCGGGGTGCGCGAAAGTGATGCGGAAGCAGGCGCCTTGCTCCCGGGGAATATAATCCAGCCGCGCCTGGTTGGCTTCACAGATTTCGCGCGACAGGTAGAGGCCGAGGCCGGTGCCCTGGCTCTCGGTGGTGAAGAAGGGCTCGAAGAGATGGGAGCGCTGCTCGTCGGAGACGCCGGGACCGTTGTCCAGCACGTCGACGTAGGGCAGTCCCAGCGGGTCGGTGCGGCCGGCCTCCAGGCGCACGCTGGAGCGTCCGGTCTGCTTGAGGCTGTAGCGCAGGCCGTTCATGACCAGGTTGTTCAGGACCTGGCGCAGCTGCTCGGGATCGAAGCGCACCAGCAGCCCCGGTTCGGGCGGCACGAGCTCGATCTCGTCGCTGTTGTTATAGGGGCCCAGGTAGTCATCGCGGAACTGCAGCAGCCATTCCTCGAGCTCGAAGGTCTGCGGCATGGTGGGCTGGCGGCGCGAGACGCTGAGCACGTTCTCGATGATGGCGTTCACGCGCCGGCAGTGCTGCTCGATGATCTCCAGCAGGCGCCGGTCCGGCCCGGCGATGGCGGGGGACTCGGCCAGCAGCTGTGTTGCATGGCTGATGGCCCCCAGGGGGTTGCGCACCTCGTGGGCGATGCTGGCAGTGAGGCGGCCCAGCGACCCCAGCTTGAGCTTCTGCGCCTGCTGCGCCAGCTGGCTGTTGTCCTCCATGAAGACCAGCACCGTGCCGCGCTCGCCGTCGGCGGGGGAGAGGCGGGCGAAATTGACGGTGATCTCCGGGCTTTCGACGCTGTTGCGGAAGGGCAGCAGGCGCTGCGTCGGGTTCTGTTTCCAGGCGTGCAGGGAGCCGTCCAGCAGGACCGAGACGTCGGCGAGCTCGCTGAAGGGGGGGATGGGGCGGTGCAGGCCCAGCAGGTGGCGGCTGGCGTCGTTGCAGAGCAGGACCTTGCCGTCGGCGCTGACCGCGATGATGCCGGTGCGCATGCGCCGGATGATCTGCTCGTTGAGGCGCTGCAGGTCGGCGATGTCGCGCGCGCGGCGCTCGGCCAGCTCCTCGCCCTGGCGCATGCGTTGCACGATCAGCTGGCTGAACATGGCCACGGCGAAGAAGCTGATGCCGAGGATGGAGGATTGCAGCAGCGACGCCGCCGACATCGGGTCCTCGGTGCTGAGCGCGAAGTAGAACTGCTCGTAGAGGATGCAGATGGCCGCGACGGCCGCCACCAGGGCACCAAGGCGGCCGGCCAGCAGGATGTTGCCGGCGGCGATGGTGACCAGGAACAGCGTGCTGAGCTGGGTGTTGAGGCCGCCGCTGGCGTGCGTCATCACCGTCAGCACCAGCAGGTCCAGGATGAGCAGGATCAGGCTGAAGGGCGCGACCTGCCGGCGCGGGCGGCGCAGGAACACGGACGTGGTGACGCAGGTCACCAGGTAGAACAGGGCGGTGGCGAAGAACAGCGTGGGGTTGCTGCCTCCCAGCATGGGCAGCAGGGGCTTGAGGGCGAACAGGCCCAGCAGCAGGAGCGACAGCAGCAGGCGGTACCAGGCGTAGACGCGCAGCAGGCGCCAGTCTTCGCGTTCCTTGCGCGCGAGCTCCACGTCAGCGCGGCCCCTGCGCCCGGAAGTAGGCGTCCCGGTGCGCCTCGCTGCAGAAATAATGGCCACGGGACTGGGTGCTCTCGCCCTCGGGGATATGCACCTGGCACTGCGCGCAACGGCGCATCACGCCCCCGCCGGGCGCGGGGCCGCGCGGCGGCTCGTCGCGGCGGGGCAGGGCGGGCTTGCCCTGGAGGATCCGGAAGGCGATCCAGGCGATCACGCCCAGGATGATCAGTTGCAGCAGCTTGCCCATGTCGCGTCCCGTCTGGCGGGCCCTGTATGGATGTGGAATTGGCCCGCCCTAGTCTATCCTATGCACCCCTTCGTTACGCCAGTTGCCCGAGCCGTCATGACCGAACCCGTGTTGCGCATTGCCCTTGCCCAGGCCGATTTCCTGGTCGGCGACATCCCCGGCAACATCGACAAGGTGCTGGCGCTGGCCGCCCGCGCGCGCGACGGGCAGGCGGCGGACCTCGTGGTCTTCCCGGAGCTGGCGCTGGTGGGCTACCCGCCCGAGGACCTGCTGCTGCGGCCCAGCCTGGACGCGCGCGTCGAGGCCGCCCTGGCGCGCCTCGGCGAGGTGCCGGGCATCCACATCCTGCTCGGCTACCCCGGCCGCCGCGACGGCCGCCTCATGAACCTGGCCGGCGTCTGGCGCGACGGCGCCCGGGTCTGCGAGTACGCCAAGCACGAGCTGCCCAATTACCAGGTTTTCGACGAGAAGCGCTATTTCACGCCCGGCCACGCACCGGCGGTGTTCACCCTGGGCGGCCGCCGCCTCGGCATCACCCTCTGCGAGGACATCTGGCATGCCGGTCCCGCCCAGGCCGCCCGCGCGGCCGGCGCCGAGCTGCTGCTCAACCTCAATGCCTCGCCCTTCCACCAGGGCAAACAGGCCGAGCGCATGGCCATCGTGGGCGCGCGCGTGCAGGAAACCGGCCTGCCCGCGCTCTACGTGAACCTGGTCGGCGGCCAGGACGAGCTGGTCTTCGATGGCGGCTCCTTCGCCATGAACGCGGGCGGCGGGATCGCCGCCGAGCTGCCGCGTTTCCGCGAGGACCTGGTCACGCTGGAGTTCGGTGCGCGGGGCTTCCTCCCGGCGACGCGCGCCCCGGCGCTGGCGCCGGAGGCCGAGGTCTACCAGGCGCTGGTGCTGGGCGTGCGCGACTACGTAGGCAAGAGCGGCTTCCGCGGCGCGGTGCTGGGACTGTCCGGCGGCATCGATTCGGCGCTGACCCTGGCCATCGCCGTCGACGCCATCGGCGCCGACAAGGTGCAGGCCGTGATGATGCCCTACCGCTACACCTCCACCATGAGTCTGGAGGATGCCGAGGCCGAGGCCCGCGTCCTGGGCGTGCACTACTCGGTGCTGCCCATCGCCCCCATGGTCGAGGCCTTCGGCGCGACCCTGGCACCGGAATTCGCCGGCCTGGCCCGCGACAAGACCGAGGAGAACCTGCAGGCGCGCTCGCGCGGCGTGCTGCTCATGGCCATCTCCAACAAGAAGGGGCTGCTGGTGCTGACTACCGGCAACAAGTCCGAGATGGCCGTGGGCTACGCCACGCTCTACGGCGACATGGCGGGCGGCTTCGACGTGCTGAAGGACGTGCCCAAGACCCTGGTGTTCCGCCTGGCCGAATACCGCAACGCCCTGACTCCGGAGCATCCGCCCATCCCGCAGCGCGTCATCGACCGGCCACCCTCGGCCGAGCTCGCGCCGGACCAGAAGGACGAGGACTCCCTGCCGCCCTACCCGGTGCTGGATGCCATCCTGCGCCGCTACGTGGAGGACGACGAGAGCGCCGAGGCCATCATCGCGGCCGGCTTCGATGCCGAGACCGTGCTGCGCGTGGTGCGCATGGTCGACGGCAACGAGTACAAGCGCCGCCAGGCGGCCATCGGCCCCCGCATCACCCGCCGCGGCTTCGGCAAGGACCGCCGCTACCCCATTGTCAACGGCTGGCGCGCCGGCGCCTGAGGCCCCCGGAAGCCCCTTTCCGACTGCCGGTTTTGGGGCTAACTTTCTGTTTTTTAATAATATTCAGGGCTTCCTAGGCGTCCGGTTGTCGACTTGTCGCACAGGCTTCCTGCCCGGTCGCGGCCGTCGCCCCCATCATCTTCCCGTCTGCGAGTTCCCGTCCGTCCCGGCCGCTCCCGGCCGCCGTGACTATGCTGAACCGTGCCGCCAGGGGGGAGGTTGTCCACCATGACCATCTACGACGTGCTCCGGCATGAGCATTACGTCATCCGGGCCTATCTTGCGCGCATCCGCGATCTCGGCTTGCGCCGGCCGGCCACGCGCCAGCGCCAGTTCCTGCAGCTGCAGACCCTGCTGGTGGCCCATGCCGCCGCCGTCGAGGGCATCTTCCACGAGCCCCTGCTGGCGCACGAGGCCACGGCCGACCTGGTGCGCCGGGCCCGCGTGCGCCATGACGTCGCCGCCAGCCTGATGGAGGTGCTGGCGGCCCTCGCGCCGGCGGACGCCGACTGGACGGCCTATTTCGCGGTGCTTTCCGAGGTCCTGGAGCAGCAGATGAAGCTGGAGGAGAAGGAGGTGTTCCGGGCCGCGCGCAAGGTCCTGGACACCGAGACGGCCGAGGCCATGGGGGACGCCATGCTGGAGATGGGCAAGGGCAGCGAGGCCCTGGCCAAGGCGGAACTGCCGCCGTTGCCGGTGGCCGGGGAGGGCAGCCGCTCCCTGCACTGAGGGAGCGGCGCGGGGATCAGCGGCCGCTGCTGCCGAGCAGGCCGAAGGTCACGATGTTGAGCCAGGAGCGACTGTCGTTGTCGATGATGTCCCGGGTCAGGGCGTTCTCGCCGCGGTAGTTCGGGTAGCTCGCCTTCAGCAGTTCGCGCTGCTGCGTGGCCAGGTCGGCCATGCCCAGCTTGTCATAGGCCCAGGCCTGGAGCGCGAGGGCATCGGGCACCTGCGGCGCCCCGGGGAAGTTTTCCACCACGCCGCGGGCGCGGTTCAGGCAGGACAGCCAGGCCTTCTTGCGCGCATACAGCCGCGCCACGTGCATCTCGGATTCGGCGAGCTGGTTGCGGATCCAGATCATGCGCGCGCGCGCGTCCGGGCTGTAGGGGCTGTCGGGGAAGCGCACCAGCAGCTCGCGGAAGTTGGTGAAGGCGTCCTGCAGGTTGTCCATGTCGCGGGCATAGTTCTTGACCGGCAGGTAGCGCGTGAAGAAGTCGCGCTCCGCCTCGAAGTCGGCAAGGCCGCGCATGTAGTAGGCGTAGTCCACCTGGGGATGGTTGGGGTGCAGGCGGATGAAGCGCTCGGCCGCGGCGGAGGCGCCGGCATAGTCGACATGGCGGAAGTTGGCGTAGACCAGCTCGAGCTGGGCCTGCTCGGTATAGGCCCCCACCGGGTAGTGGGATTCCAGCGCCTCCAGGTCCTCGGCGGCCTTGGTGAAATTCCCCGAGCGCATGCTCTTCTGGGCCGACTCGTAGTACTGCTTTTCGGACATCACCCTGGGTTTGCTGGAGGCGCAGGCGCCGAGCAGCAGGGCCAGCAGGATCAGGGTCAGCGCGCGGGCGGGCGAGGTCGGCAGGCGGGACATCGGGATTCCGGGTTGGACGGCGGTGGGAAGTCGGGGACAGGCGGTAAGCCGGCCGCTACAATGCGGCGCCATTGTAACGTTATCCACCAGCGGGTCCACACGCATGTCTGTAACCGTCGCCCTGACCGCCGAGGTGCCCCTGGACTGCGCCGGCATGCGCCTGGACCAGGCCGCCGCCCAGCTCTTCGGGGAGTATTCGCGCGAGCGCCTCAAGGACTGGATCAAGGACGGCCGCCTGACGGTGGGCGGGCAGCCGGGCAAGCCGCGCGACAAGGTCGCCGGCGGCGAGACCCTGGTGCTGCAGGCGGAGCTGGCGGTGGAGACCCCGGCGCTGCCGCAGGACATTCCCCTGGTCATCGTCTACGAGGACGACGCCCTGCTGGTGGTGGACAAGCCCGCCGGCCTGGTGGTGCATCCGGGCGCCGGCAACCCCGACGGCACCCTGATGAACGCGCTGCTGCACCACTGCCCGGACCTCAACCTGCTGCCGCGCGCCGGCATCGTGCACCGCATCGACAAGGACACCTCGGGCCTGCTGGTGGTGGCCAAGACCCTGCCGGCCCACACCGACCTCACCGCGCAGCTGGCGGACAAGACGGTCTACCGCGAGTACGAGGCCATCGTCGCCGGCGTGATGACCGGCGGCGGCACCATCGATGCGCCCATCGACCGCCATCCCACCGACCGCACGCGCATGGCGGTGGTGAAGCGGCGCCACGACGAGGATGACCGCGGCCGCGATGCCGTCACCCACTACCGCGTGCTGGCGCGCTTTCGCGGGCACACCCATGTGAAGGTGCAGCTCGAGACCGGCCGCACCCACCAGATCCGCGTGCACATGAGCCATATCGGCCACCCCCTGGTGGGCGACCCGGTGTATGGCGGGCGCATGCGCCTGCCCAAGGGCGGCTCCGCGGAGATGATCCACGCCGTGCAGCACTTCCCGCGCCAGGCGCTGCACGCCCGGCGCCTGGGCCTGGCGCATCCCGATACCGGCGAGCCCCTGAGCTGGGAGTCGCCGCTGCCGCCCGACATGCTGGAGCTGCTGGCCATCCTGGCCGCCGACGCCCGCGCCTGAGGCCTCCCCCGGTCGGGAGAGACTGCGGGATTTGCGCATTGAGGCGGGCGGGGGCGACTGCCTAGAATCCAGTCCGTACGGCCCGTGCCGAGGCCGCTCCCCTGCCCAAGGAAGCTCCCATGTCCGCCCCGCGCCTGCGGCACTTCGCCGCTGTCCTGCTGCTGTCCCTCTCCGGCCCGGCCGCCCTCGCGGCCGACGCGCCCGCGGTGCTCCGGTTCTCGCCCCAGGGCGAGCTGGAGACGGTGCGCCAGGTGACGGCGCGCTTCGCCACCGACATGGTGCGGCTCGGGGATCCCGCCGTGCGCAATCCCTTCACCGTGCAGTGCGGGGTGAAGGGCCGCGGGCGCTGGGTCGACGCCCGCAACTGGGCCTATGACTTCGAGCGCGACGTGCCGCGTGGCTATTCCTGCGCGTTCACGCTGGTGCAGGGCCAGCGCGATGCGCAGGGCGCCGAGCTGGGCGGCCCGCGCCGCTTCGCCTTCAACACCAGCCCCATCGCCGAGGCGCCGGCGGCGGCTCCCGCGGGCCAGGCGGTGATCGACTTCTTCGTGCCGCAGGGCGAGGCCTATCCGGTGCGCCAGGTGCAGGTGCGCTTTTCCGAGGACATGGTGCGCCTGGGCGGCGGCGGACTCATGAATCCCTTCGGCATCGGCTGCGCGGTGAAGGGCAAGGGGCGCTGGGTGGACACGCGCAACTGGGTCTACGACTTCGAGGCCGACCTGCCGTCCGGCATCGCCTGCCAGTTCGTGCCGGTGGCGGGCCTGCGCGCGCTGTCCGGCAAGCCGCTAAAGCCCTATTCGCCGCTGCGCTTCACCACGGGCGGTCCGCACGTCACCGACGTGCGTCCCTATGAAAACAGCGAGACCATCGACGAGAACCAGGTGTTCCTCCTCAAGTTCGATGGTGAAAACGACCGCGCCAGCCTGGCCAACGCCAGCCATTGCCTGGTCGAGAACATCAAGGAGCGCGTGCCGCTGCGCTACCTGACCGGCGAGGACACCCGCGCCTTCGTGGCGAAGCTGCCCGAGGAGTTCCAGCGCTGGTGGAGCCGGCGCGACCGCACGCGCGAATGGCGCGCCGCGAGCTGCGCCCGCCAGCTGCCGCCCGGCGCGAAGGTGCAGCTGGTGTTCGCGCGCGGCCTGCTGTCGGCCACCGGGGTGGCGCGCTCCACCGACCAGGTGCTGCGCTACAAGGTGCGCCCGAGCTTCACCGCGACCTTCACCTGCACGCGCGAGAACGCGCGCCAGTCCTGTGCGCCCATGACCGACATGCGCCTGGACTTCACCGACGTGGTGCCGGCGGCGCAGCTGCAGGCGATTCGCCTCGAGGGCGGCGGCAAGGTCTACGCCGCCTCACCCAAGGCCTACGAGGGCGAGTACGAGGGCGGGGAGGGCGAGGTGCCGCAAGGCATGGGCGACGCCGACGGCGTGGTGTTCCACGGTCCCTTCCCGGCGGAGGCCGACTTCGTGCTGCGCCTGCCCGCCGACCTGCGCGACCAGAGCGGGCGCCCCCTGCTCAACGCGGCGCGCTTCCCGCTTGCCGTGCGCACCGCGGCCTATCCGCCGCTCGCCAAGTTCGCGGCCGACTTCGGCATCATCGAGAAAGCCGCGGGCGCGGTGCCCCTGACGGTGCGCAACCTGGAGCCCGCCGACGGCCTGGCGACGGCCGCCCGGCTCTACACGCTGAAGCTGCCCGATTCGGACACGGCGCTGCTGCAGTGGCTGGGGCGCTTCCGCCAGCACCAGCGGGTCCACGACTGCTACCAGTGCGCGCGTCGCGACGACAACGGGCGCCTGCTGGAGCCGGACCCGCGTTCGCGTTCCCTGCTGCTGCGCGAGCCGGGCGCCGTGGCGCAGCCGCTGCCGCGCCAGCTCGGCGCGAAGGAATTCGAGGTCATCGGCCTGCCGGTGCAGGGGGGCGCCTACATCCACGAGGTGGAGAGCCGCTATCTCGGCGCGTCGCTGATCGAGAACCAGGCGCCCATGTACGTGGCGGCGCTCAGCATCGTCACCAATCTGGGCGTGCACCTGCGCAAGGGCCATGACGAGAGCCTGGTGTGGGTCACCAGCATGGACAAGGCGCAGCCGGTCGCCGGGGCCGAGGTCAAGGTCTACCAGTGCCGCGCGGCGACGCCGGTGTGGCAGGGGCGCACCGACGCCCAGGGCATCGCGCGCTTCCCCACGCCGGCGGACTTTTCCGGCTACGACGACGCCTGCATGAGCCGCTACGCCGTCATCGCGCGCGCCAACGGCGACCGCGGCCTGGTGCTGCCGGGCTGGGACGAGGGCATCGAGAACTGGCGCTTCAACCTGTCGGGGTGGCGCAACAGCGGCGACTACGTCGCCCACACCATCCTGGACCGCAGCCTGCTGCGCGCCGGCGAGACGGTGCACATGCGCCACGTCGTGCGCGAGCTCGCGCTGCGCGCGCTGGTGGCGCCGCGCAAGGCGCGCTTCAAGCGCCTGTACCTGGTCCATGAGGGCAGCGGACAGGAATACGAGCTGCCGCTGGCCATCGGACCGGATGGCAATGGCGAGAACCAGTGGGCCGTTCCGCGCGCCGCCAAGCTGGGGCGTTACCAGGTCATGCTGGAGATCGGCGACCGCGGCTACGAGCTCGGTCAGTTCCAGGTCGCCGAATTCCGCCTGCCGGTGCTGAAGGCGCAGCTGCAGCTCCCGGGAGGGCCGCAGGTGGCGCCGGCGCGACTGCCCGTGGACATGCAGCTGAACTACCTGAACGGCGGCGCCTACTCCGGTGCCCCGGTCACCCTGCGTGGCCGCCTGGCACCCGTCTGGCAGGCGTTTCCCGATTACGAGGGCTACTCCTTCGCCGACATCCGCGAGTACGAGGGCGGGGAAGACGACGGCTACGGCATCGCGCTGGAAGAGCAGGCGCTGAAGCTGGACGGTAACGGTGG
>DASUDN010000061.1:0-5343 GCA_036275595.1 Moraxellaceae bacterium | reverse complement strand
GACCGTCCCGCATCACATCAGTTGGAGAGAACCGGTGGCGAACAAGAACACGATTTGCCTGTGGTACGACGGCACCGCACTGGAAGCGGCGCAGTTCTACGCGAAGACCTTTCCCGACAGCACCGTCGGCGCGGTGTATCGCGCGCCCGGCGACTTTCCCTCGGGCAAGGAGGGGGACGTCCTCACCGTCGAATTCACCGTCATGGGCATTCCGTGCCTGGGACTCAACGGCGGGCCGGCGTTCAGGCACAACGAGGCCTTCTCGTTCCAGGTGGCCACCGACGACCAGGCCGAGACCGACCGCCTCTGGCACGCCATCATCGACAACGGCGGCGAGGCCAGCGCCTGCGGCTGGTGCAAGGACCGGTGGGGGCTGTCCTGGCAGATCACGCCGCGCGTGCTGATCGAGGCCATTGCCGACCCCGACCCCGCCGCGGCCAAACGCGCCTTCGAGGCGATGATGACCATGGGCAAGATCGATATCGCCGCGATCGAGGCGGCCCGGCGCGGCTGACGCGCACTCCGCCAACAACTAGGGAAAATCGCATGGGCCTTTCAATGGCAATGGTCACGCTCGCCGACCTCACAACCCTGACGCCGGCGGCGCTGCTGCCGGCATTGCAGCGCGACTGGCCGGACCTGGTGCTGCCCGGCGACACGCCGGAGGAAGCCGGCGTGTTCTCGCTGGACCTGGTCGACGGCACCGCCTTCATCAGCCACATGGAAGCGCCCATTCCCTGGAGCGACCTGGAGGGCCCCTGCGCCACCAGCCTGCTCTGGCCGGAGGCGGAAGCGGTGCTGCGCGCGCACCGCATGCACCTGGTCGTGGTGTTCTCCGGCGAGCTCGCGGAGCTGGAGCGGGCGAGCCGGCTGACGCAGGTGATCGCCTCGGTGATCGCGGCCTGCCCCGCGGCCACCGCGGTGTACTGGGGCGAGGCGCGCCTGGTGCTGCCCGCGGCCCTGTTCCGGGAGACGGCGGTGGAGTGCCTGCCGCAGGACCCGCCGGTGCGGCTGTGGGTCGGCATCATGGCCGGCCACGGCGAGAAGGGTCGTGCAGCCGGCTACACGCACGGCCTGGATGCGCTCGGCCTGATGGACATCGAGACCGACAGCGCCAGCGAGTCGCCGGCCGACCTCTACGACCGGCTGGGCAGCATCGCCGGCTATCTCGTCGAGAAGGGTCTGGTGATCAACGACGGCGACACGGTGGGCGAGAGCGCCGAGGAAAAGATCCGCGTGGTGCATGCGCCGTCGCGCTTCGGCTCCGGCAAGCCGGTGCTGCGCCTGGACTATGACGCGCCCAAAAAGCCGTTCTGGAAATTCTGGTAAGGCCCCGCCCAAGAAAAAGCCCGGCTGAAGCCGGGCTTTTTCTTGCGGAGCGAAAAGCTCAGGCGGCGCGGATGTTGGACGCCTGCTTGCCCTTCTGGCCCTGGGTCACATCGAAGGAGACCTTCTGGCCTTCCACGAGGGAGCGGAAGCCGTCCGCCTTGATTTCGGAGAAGTGCGCGAAGAGGTCTTCACCGCCGTCGTCCTGGGTGATGAAGCCGAAGCCCTTGGCGTCGTTGAACCACTTGACCGTACCGGTAGCCATGTTTGTCGTTACCTTGAATAAAACAATGAGCGGGCAATGCCCGGGGAGTGCAGAGCAGGACAGGAGGGAAAAGTAGAACTGGACGGACTGGCGAGCGCGAGAACGGATCAGGAATGCTTTCTGCCTGTGCGGCATGCGGGGGCCATACTGACAGCGATCCGGGCCAAGTCAAGCAATGCTTTCAGGCGCTGACCGCTGGCGAAGCCGCGCGGCCGCCCATGCCGCCGGGTACATCACGGCGCCAAACGCGGCCAGGGCGGTCATGGCGTCCGGCGGCGCCCCGGCCTGCGTCAGCACCAGCGTCACCAGCGTCAGGTTCTTCACCACGCCCATGGCCTCGAGCCGGGCGGGGGCCTCCAGGGCCGCGGCCAGCGCCAGCGCCAGGGCGACCGCGACCGCCACGCCCGCCAGGCGCGGATGCGCCAGCAGCTGCGGCAGCGACTGCCATGCCACCACGGCAATGAGCGCCACCACCGACAGCGACGCCAGCCGCTCCAGGACGCGCTGCGTGCGCGGGGCCGGCGGCCAGCGCCGCCGCCAGGCGCGCCCCGCCTGCCAGGGCAGCCACTGCGCCAGGAGCAGGGTCACGAACACGGTCACCGCCACCCCCAGCGCGTCCGCCGTCACCCAGGCGGCGGCCAGCGGCATGCTCACGAGCGCGACCAGCGCGCCGCTGGCCAGGCGCGCGGTGACCCGGCGGTTGTCGGCGCCGCGGGCGCGGGCCCAGGCCACGCCCGAGGTGCCGCTGCCGGAGAGCAGGCACAGCGCCAGGCCGAGGCCGCCCGCGGCGGAGATGAGGCCGGCAGCGGCCGCGGCCACCACCAGCAGCAAGGGCAGCGCGTACGCGCCCAGCCAGTAGCGCGGCGAGAGCTCGTGCCGCCAGGCGGCGCGGTCGCCGGTGTCCGCGCCCAGGCCCAGGCTGAGCATCACGAGCCAGGCGGAGAGCGGTGAGAGAACCGTGAGGAGGGTCATGCGTCAGGGAGCCACCGCGGGGCGCCGGCTCATGCCACCACGTCGCGGTAGGCGCACCAGGTGGCGTGGCCCAGCAGCGGCATCACCACCACCAGCCCCACCAGCGCCGTGGTGATCGACAGCAGCGACAGGCCGATGATGAGCCCCGCCCACACCGCCATGGCCGGCAGGTTGGCGAACACGGCGCGCCAGCTGGTCAGCATGGCGGTGACCACGTCGCAGTCGCGGTCGATCACCATGGGCATGCCCACCGCGGTCGCCGCGAACACCACCGAGGCCATCACCGCCCCCGACAGGAACCAGGCCAGCACCACCCCCACGTAGCGGCCGGAGAACAGCACCTCGGCGGCAAAATCCTTCACGCTGCCCATCTCGCCGCCATAGGACAGCGCGAACATCACCGCCACCACGCGCTCCCAGAGGATGCCGATCAGCAGCAGGGCGACGCCGTAGTCGGCGATGCTGGCGGCGTTGCGGCGCAGCGCCTTCACCGAGTCCAGGAAGCCGGGCGACAGGCCCTGCTCGCACTGGCGCGAGAGCTCGTAGACGCCGGCGGCGATGAGCGGGGTCACCATGACGAAGCCCACCACGGCCGAGGAGAAGAACTCGGCATGGGGCAGCGCCAGGCTGAGGGCGGCCCAGCCGCCCAGGGTGACGAGGACGCCGTAGACCAGGCTGGGGCCGGGGTGGCGCAGCAGGTCGCGCCAGCCCTCGCGCAGCCAGTGCAGGGGGCGCAGGGCGGGCACGCGGCGGATGGTCGGCCGCGCGGCGGCGGGCTTGTCGGAGTCGCTCACGGTCATCTGGGGTTTCCCTTATCCATGAGTCGCGCCGCCGGGCAGCGGGGACTTCGCCCGAACATACCCCGGCGGCGCGCCACCGCCAGCGCCGTTCCGACGAAACGGGCCGCGGGGCTTGCCACAGGCGGCCGACGCCGCCAAGCTCGGCGTGTGGATACCCCGTCGTACAAGGAGAACGACAATGACGCGCCCCCTCTTCGCCCTCGCCCTGCTCCCCCTGCTCGCCGCCTGCTCGCGCACGCCCGAGGTCGCCGAGGGCACGGTGCCCGGCCCCTTCCCCAAGAGCGTGACGGGCACCATCGGCAGCTCCTATCCCGTCGGCGAGGACGGCGGCCCCATCAAGCTCTCCCTGCTGGAGTTCGACAAGACCGCCATCATCGTCAGCGCCGCCACCTATGAGGCCAAGGGCATGCAGGAAGACGATGCCGAGATCACGCTGACCGTGGAGCCGCTGCCGGCCGAGCAGTGCGGCGACGCCGCGCAATGCCTGCGCGGCTATTGAGCCGCCGCTCGCACGCACTGAGCGCCCGGTGACGGGGCACTCCGCGGACCAGGGGGTGCAGGAGCCGCGCAAGGACAGATTTTTCAGTGCACCGCCAGGAGCGTGGGAACACATGAGCAGCATTGAAGCCAAGGGAGTGCGCATCACGCTCCCCGCCAACATCAAGATCAGGGACGGCCAGATCACGCGCGCCGACGAGGTCGTCGCGGAGCGTACCCTGGACGAGGCCGAAGTCGAGAAGCTGATCGAGACGCGGCCGGCGCCTTACATTCCCAACCCCCTTAACCCCGCGGCGCTGCCGGCGGCCGAGATCGGCATGCTCGAGCGCGCCGCCAAGTCCGAGAAGAAGGGGCCGCGCCTGTTCTTCTACGTGGTGTTCGCGCTGCTGCCCGCGTCGTGCATGCAGGCTGCCACCTACGGCGCCGCCAGGGCGCAGCAGGGCTCCTGGCTCTGGGTCGCGCTGATGGGCATCGCCGTTGCCTTGATCGTGCTCCAGATCATCCTTATCGTGACGGAAAAGCGCCGCCCCTCGGGGACGTGACGTCCGCCGCCTTCCCGCCCGCCCCGAAAGAGGGCCCTTCATCACCTTAACGGAGAAACCAGAATGCGACGACTGTTGCTCGCCTTGTGCGCGCTGACCCTGAGCCCGGCACTCTGGGCGACGGAACCGCTGCAAAGCATGGATGCGCTCGAAAGCGACATCAGGACCTGCCTGCTGAAGCCCGCCGCCAAGCCCACCTGCTTCCAGACCATCCTGAGCCGCAGCCTGCTGCCCGGCTTTGAAAAGCTGGCGCCCATCGCCATGCAGATGGACGACCTGCTCGTGCAGTGGCTGGACGGCCAGAAAATCTTTGCCGTGCACCTGGTCAAGCAGCACAAGGCCGGCACCCTGTTCGAGAAGCGCACCTACATCATCGAGGACACCAGTGGCTCCCTCATGGTCATGAAGCTTGCCGTGCTGCGCCAGCTGGGCAAGCCGTACATCTTCAGCTTCAACCTGGTCAGCGGCCAGGACGAGGCCGAGGAAGCGCTCGATATCAAGTCGTGAGCGCGTCGCCGGCCAATTCCGACAGGGGTGTCCCCATGAAACGTTCCGAACTCGCCGCGCTTGCCTTCATTCTTGGCCTGGGGCCCGCGTCCACTGCGCTGGCCGCCCCGCCCGCTGCCGCCACCGAGGAGGCTCGCGCCGGCGGCATCGTGCGCGCGCTCAATGGCGACGGCCTGAAAGTCTTCACCCCGCCGGGCTGGGTGCTGGACACGAAGGCCATGGCCGCGCACGGCATTGACATGCTGTTTTATCCAGAGGCCACCGGCTTCAACGGCTTCAATGAGGGCACGCCGGTCTTTGCCTACGTGATGCCCACCTACAAGGGCGCGCCCCATGTGTCGGTAAAGGGCCTGATCGACATGCGTACCGGGCAGCTGGCCGGCGCCGACTCCCAGGCCACCACCACTATCGAGCAGCCCGCCCGCGCCGACAC
>DASUDN010000060.1:0-5482 GCA_036275595.1 Moraxellaceae bacterium | reverse complement strand
GCCCTCACCCGAGTTGGAGCGGCCGCCCAGGGTGTTCATGGCGATGGCGATGGACTCGTGGGCCTCCGGCGACAGCGCGCCCAGCGACATGCCGGCGGAGTCGAAGCGCGGCAGGATCTTCTCGATGGGCTCGACGGCGTCCACCGGCAGCGGCTTCAGGTCCGGCTTGAAGGACAGCAGGTCGCGGATGGTGGCCACCGGACGAGTGTTCACCAGCGCCGCATATTCCTGGTAGTCGGCATAGTTGCCGGAGCGCACGGCCTTGTGCAGGGCATTGATCACGTCCGGGTTGAAGGCATGGTATTCCTTGCCGTACACGAACTTCAGCAGGCCGCCCTGGTCGATGGCCTTGCGCTCCTTCCAGGCGTCGGCCGCGAGCTGCTTCTGGTCGTTCTCGAGGTCGGCGAAGGAGGCGCCCTGGATGCGCGAGGCGACGCCCTTGAAGCAGGTGTCGACCACCTCGGAGGACAGGCCCACGGCTTCGAAGAGCTGGCCGCCGCGGTAGGACGCCACGGTGGAGATGCCCATCTTGGACAGGATCTTCAGCAGGCCCTTGTTGATGCCCTTGCGGAAATAGGTCTGCGCCTCGAGCGGGTCGCCGATGATGTCGCCGCACTTCACCTGGTCGGCGATGACGTCGTAGGCCAGGTAGGGGTAGACGGCGGTCGCGCCGAAGCCGAGCAGCACCGCGAAGTGGTGCGGGTCGCGCGCCACGCCGGTCTCGACGATGAGGTTGCTGTCGCAGCGCAGGCCCTGCTCGATCAGGTGGTGGTGCACGGCACCGGTCACCATGATGGCGTTGGCCGGCAGGTGGCCCTCGCGGATGTTGCGGTCGGACAGAACGATCAGCACCTTGCCCTTGCGCACGGCGGCGGCGGCCTCGGCGCAGATGCGCTTCACCGCGGCCTGCAGGCCTTCGGCCTCCGGGTAGTTCAGGTCGATGATGGCCGAATCATAGCCGGGCGCCTTGATGTCCAGGATCTGGCGGAACTTGCTGTGCGACAGCACCGGGCTGGCCAGGATGGCGCGGTTGGCGTGCTCGGCGGTCTGCTCGAACACGTTCATTTCGGCGCCCAGGCAGGTCTCCAGCGACATCACGATGGATTCGCGCAGCGGGTCGATGGGCGGGTTGGTCACCTGCGCGAACTGCTGGCGGAAATAGTCGGCGACATGGCGCACGCGCTGCGACAGCACGGCCATGGGGGTGTCGTCGCCCATGGAGCCGACGGCTTCCTGGCCGCTCTCGGCCAGCGGGCGGATGATCTGGTCGCGCTCCTCGAAGGTCACCAGGAACATCTTCTGGTAGGCCTTGAGGCGGCTGTTGTCGGTCTGCGCGACGAGCTGCTTCTCGGCCTCGTCGTCGTTCTCGATACGGATGGCGTGCTCGCGCAGCCAGTCCTTGTAGGGCTGGGCGCTCTTCAGGCGCTGGTCGACGTCCTCGGTCTTCAGCACTTCGCCGGTCTGGGTGTCCACGGCCAGCATCTTGCCCGGGCCGACGCGGCCCTTGGCCACCACGTCCTCGGGCTTGTAGTCCCACACGCCGATCTCGGAGGCGAGCGTGATGTAGCCGTTCTTCGTGATCACCCAGCGCGCCGGGCGCAGGCCGTTGCGGTCGAGCATGCAGACGGCGTAGCGGCCGTCGGTGATGACCAGGCCGGCGGGACCGTCCCAGGCTTCCATGTGCTTGGAGTTGTATTCGTAGAACGCGCGCAGGTCGGCGTCCATGGTCTCCACGTTCTGCCACGCCGGCGGCACCAGCATGCGCAGGGCGCGGAACAGGTCCATGCCGCCCGCGACCAGGATCTCCAGCATGTTGTCCATGCTCGAGGAGTCGGAGCCGGTGCGGTTCACCAGCGGCGTCAGCTCGGTCAGGCCGGGCAGCAGCGGGTTCTCGAACTTGGGCGTGCGCGCCAGCGACCAGTTGCGGTTGCCCATGATGGTGGTGATCTCGCCGTTGTGGGCGAGGTAACGGAAGGGCTGCGCCAGCGGCCAGCGCGGCAGCGTGTTGGTGGAGAAGCGCTGGTGGAATACGCAGATGTGCGACTTCAGGCGCGCGTCCGCGAGGTCATGGTAGAAGCGCGGCAGGTCCGCCGGCATCACCAGGCCCTTGTAGGAGATGATGGAGGCCGACAGCGTCGGGATGTAGAACAGCGGGTCGTTCTTCAGCTGCTGCTCGGCGCGGCGGCGCGCCAGGAACAGCTTGCGGTTGATGGCCACCAGATCGAGGCCGGCGCCATTGACCAGCACCTGCTCGAACACCGGCAGGGAGCGCAGCGCGATCTCGCCGCAGATGGCCGGATCGACCGGCACCTTGCGCCAGCCGGCCACGGCCAGTCCTTCCTTTTCCAGCTCGCGGCCCAGGGTCTCGCGCGCGGCGGCGGCCAGCGCCGGGTCGGTGTTCAGGAACACCAGGCCCGCGCCGAAACGGTCGGCCAGCTCCACGCCGAGTTCGGCCCTGGCGACCTCGCGGAAGAAGGCTTCCGGCATGGCGAAGAGCACGCCGCAGCCGTCGCCGGTCTTGCCATCGGCGGCGATGGCGCCGCGATGGGTCATGCACGAGAGCGAGTGGATGGCGGTCTTTACCAGGTCATGACTGGCCTCGCCTTTCATGTGGGCAATCAGGCCGAATCCGCAGTTATCGCGGAAGTCGTCAGGATGGTAGAGACCGGCGTGCTGGACCGACTGCTCGTGCATCTGGAATTACCTTGTAAAACAGAGGGTTGCAAAAACGCCCGCAGGGATGGAAAAACTGCGGACAAAAAGGGACGGGCATTTTATAGGCAAACGCCCCCCGGCTCAATTACGGATCGCGCAGGCGGCGCGGCGGACGGACCACGGGCGGCCCCCGGCCCGTCGCCGTGGCGGAAGCCGGGATTCAGGGGGCGGTCGGGGCGGGAACCGGTGCCGGGGCCGGGGCGGCGGCCTCGGGTCCCGGGGCGGGCGCAGTCTCGGGTGCCGGCGCGGGCTGGAGGGCCTCCTGGTACACACCGAGGCGGCGCGGGAAGGCGCCGCCCGCGCCCGGCTCGAGGCCCTTGCTGGCGGCGACGCCGTCGGCCAGCTCGCGGGTGGGGAAACTGCCCAGGGTCACCACGTACCAGGTGCTGCCCTCCTGGGGAAACACGAAGTAGGCGAAGTCGCCGCGGTCCTCGCGCCCGGCCAGGAAGCGCTTCACCGCCTCCTCCTCGCGCGCGGCCATGACCTGGATGGTCCAGGCGTCCGGCTTCTGGGCCTTCACCCAGTCGCTGTCGCGGAACTCGGGCGCGTGCTCGATGGGCACCACCGCCTCGGCCACGGGGGCGGCCCCGCCCGAGAAGGGCACGAGGTCGTCGAGGCGCCCGAAGCCCGGTGCGAAGCTGGAGCCGGCCGGCACCCCCTCCACCGTCAGCGCGGGCGCGCCCGGCGTGCCCCGCCCCTGCAGCAGCAGGCCGATGACGAGCAGCACCAGCAGCAGGGCGCTGCCGGCGGAAATGGCCAGCCACGGCCAGGCGCGGAAGGGAAACGTCATGCGCCCTCCGTGCCCAGGCGGCTGCCCTGCTCCAGCGTCGCGCGCAACGCCTCGGCGGGCGCGGGCGAGACCACGGCCTCGCCCAGCGCCTTCAGCAGCACGAGCTTGAGCCTGCCATCCTTGACCTTCTTGTCCACGGCCATGTGGCGCAGGAACTCGTCGGCGGACAGCGCGGGCGGCACCACCGGCAGGCCGGCGGACAGCAGCAGCGCGCGCACGCGGGCCACGTCGGCCGCGGCGATCCAGCCCAGGCGGCGGGACAGGTCGGCGGCCATGAGCATGCCGGTGGCCACGGCCTCGCCGTGCAGCCACTCGCCGTAGCCCATTCCGGTCTCGATGGCGTGGCCGAAGGTATGGCCCAGGTTGAGGAGCGCGCGCACGTCGTTCTGCTCGAACTCGTCGGCGGCCACGACGGCGGCCTTGTTCTCGCAGGAACGGCGGATGGCCTCGGCCAGCGCGGCGGGATCGCGCGCCACCAGGGCCGGCATGCGCGCCTCCAGCCATTCCAGGAAGGGCAGGTCGCGGATGAGGCCGTACTTGATCACCTCGGCCAGGCCGGCCCGGAGCTCGCGGTCCGGCAGGGTGGCCAGCACGTCGGTGTCGATCACCACGGCATTCGGCTGCTTGAAGGCGCCGATCATGTTCTTGCCGAGCGGATGGTTGACCGCGGTCTTGCCGCCCACCGAGGAATCCACCTGCGCCAGCAACGTGGTCGGCACCTGCACGAAGTCGACGCCGCGCTGGTAGGCGGCGGCCGCGAAGCCGGTCATGTCGCCGATGACGCCGCCGCCCAGGGCCACCAGGGTGCAGTCGCGGTTGAAGCGCTGCTCCAGCAGGGCCGTGAAGACCTGGTCGAGGTGGGCCAGGTCCTTGTACTGCTCGCCGTCGGGCAGCACGCACTCGGCCACCACGCGGTCGCCCAGCAGCGCCTTCAGGCGCGCCAGGTAGAGCGGCGCCACGGTGGTGTTGCTGACGACCATGACCTGGCGCCCGCGGATGGCGGAGGCCAGCAGGTCGGCGCGGTCCAGCAGGCCGGCGCCGATATGGATGGGATAGGAGCGGTCGCCGAGGGCGACGGTCAGGGAATGCATGGCGGGACGGACTGGCCGGGGGAGCGGCTTCTCTGTGGAAAGGCCCCTATTCTAGCGTTTCCCTGTCCGCCAGTGCATGGATGATTTTCAGGGCCACCTCGCGCGCGGAGCCGCCGCTGGTGGGCATGACCACGTGAGCGGTCTCGCGGTAGAGGGGGTCGCGCAACTCCATGAGCTCGGCCAGGCGGGCGCGCGGGTCGGCGGTGCGCAGCAGCGGCCGGTTGCGGTCGCGCGAGGTGCGCTCGAGCTGCACGGTGACGGGGGTGAGGAGGTACACGACGGTGCCGCGCTCGTGCAGGGCGCGCCGGTTGGCCGCGCGCATCACGACGCCGCCGCCGGTGGCGAGCACGATGTCGCGGCGCTGCGTCAGCTCGTCGATGACCGACTCCTCGCGGGCACGGAAGCCCTCCTCGCCCTCGACATCGAAGATCCAGGGAATGTTGGCCCCGGTGCGCGCCTCGATCTCGTGGTCGGAGTCGACAAACTCGAGCCTGAGAAGCTCGGAAAGCTGACGGCCGATGGTGGTCTTGCCCGCCCCCATCGGCCCGATCAGGTAGATGTTGCCACGGTACTTCTTCATCGCGTGGCAATCCTCGTCAACGTCATTACTTGCTGGCCAGAACGTCCGCCACCAGTCGCGGGGTCACGAAGATCAGCAGTTCCTGCTTGTTGTTGCTCACCGAGTCGCGACGGAAGAGGCGGCCCAGGAAGGGGATGTCCCCGAGGAACGGCGTCTTGGTGACCTGCTTGGAGGTGTTGGTCTGGAAGATACCGCCCAGCACCACGGTCTGGCCATCGTCCACG
Organism: Moraxellaceae bacterium; assembly: GCA_036275595.1. Taxonomy (GTDB): domain Bacteria; phylum Pseudomonadota; class Gammaproteobacteria; order Pseudomonadales; family Moraxellaceae; genus UBA2031. The sequence goes on along the minus strand of DASUDN010000060.1, from coordinate 82 downwards.
CGCACATTGGTGGTGACGCGGTTGGTGTTGATGGCGCGGGTACCGTTGGCCTGCAGGTCGCCCGGGCTGTCGTTGTTGATCA
>DASUDN010000059.1:0-3583 GCA_036275595.1 Moraxellaceae bacterium | reverse complement strand
AGGATGCCGAGCAGGGCGGAGAGGGCGAGCAGGCCCAGGTAGCCGGCGGGGCTGGGCCCCTCCAGCTGGAAGCTGCTCTGGTAGAGCCGGGCCAGGGCGTCCACCGGGGCCTGCAGCCACCAGAAGCAGGCGGCGACCAGGAGGCAGGCCAGCACGCCGCCCAGCAGGCCGGTCCAGAAGCCGGTGTAGAGGAAGGGGCGGCGGATGAAGGCATCGGTGGCGCCCAGCAGGGACAGGATGCTGATCTCCTCCTTGCGGGCCTCGATGCCGAGCCGGATGGTGTTGCCAATGACCAGCAGCACGGTGGCGGCGAGGGCGAGCGCCAGGGCGCCCAGCAGGCGCTGCAGCAGGTCGAGGATGGCGGCCAGGCGCTGCAGCCAGGCGAGGTCGATGTCGGCGGCCTCGGCCTCGGGCAGGGTCACCAGGCTGTCGCGCAGGGCCTGCACGGCGGCGGGCCGGATGTCGGCGGGTGTGACGACGATAACCGCCGGCAGGGGATTGCTGTCCAGCAGGTCGATGGCCTCGCCGTAGCCGGACAGGTGGCGGAACTCGGCCAGGGCCTCCGTGGGCGTGATCAGGCGGGCGGTGGCGACGTCGGGGCGCGCCGCCAGGCTGGTGCGCAGCGTCTCCAGGCGCTCATGGGTGACGCCCTGCCGGAGGTAGACGGAAATCTGCGCCTTGCCGCCCCAGCCGCCGGCCAGGGCGCTGGCGTTGGCGGCCAGCTGCGACAGCGCCGCCGGCAGCGCCAGCGCCAGGGCCACCACCAGCAAGGTCAGGGTGGTGGCGAAGGGCGTGGCGCCGAGGCGCCGCAGGCTGGCACGCGCCTCGCGGGCGTGATGGGCGCGCCAGTGCGCGAAGCGGGTGCCGAGGGTGTGGCTGGCCTTGCGCGCGCTCATGCCACGTCCCCCACGAGGCGGCCCTCGCGCAGCGTCAGCAGACGGTGGCGGTAGCGGGCGATGAGGGGCAGGTCGTGGGTGGCGACGAGGATGCTGACGCCGACCTGGGAGAGCTGCTCGAAGATGTTCATGACGCTGGTGGCCAGCTCCGGGTCGAGGTTGCCGGTGGGCTCGTCCGCCAGCAGGAGTAAGGGTTTGCTTACCACGGCGCGCGCGATGCCGACGCGCTGCTGCTCGCCACCGGAAAGCGCGCGGGGGAGGGCCTTCGCGCGGTGGTCGAGGCCGACCATGTCGAGGGCGGCGTGCACCCGGCGCGGGATCTCGCGGTGGTCGAGGCCGTTGATGACGAGGGGCAGGGCGACGTTGTCGTAGATGCTGCGGTCGTCCAGCAGGTTGTGGTCCTGGTAGACCATGCCGATCTGGCGCCGGGCGAAGGCGATGCCCCGGCCCCTGAGCTTGCCGTAGTCGTGGCCGTTGACCTCGACGCGGCCGCTGCTGGCGCGTTCCATCAGCAGCACCAGTCGCAGCAGGGTGGACTTGCCGGCGCCGGAGTGGCCGGTGAGGAAGGCCATCTCGCCGCTGCCGAGGGTGAAGCTGACGTCCTTGAGCGCGGCCAGGCCGCCGTCGTAGGTCTTGCTGACCCGGTCGAACACGATCATGGCTTACCTGTCGTCCGTGTCGAAGAGGGCGGCCACGAAGTCCTCGGCCTTGAAGGGGCGCAGGTCGTCGATCTTCTCGCCCACGCCGATGTAGCGGATGGGCACCCTGGTGCGGGCCGCGATGTTGAAGAGCATGCCGCCCTTGGCGGTCCCGTCGAGCTTGGTGACGGTGAGGCCGGTGAGGCCCAGGGCCTGGTCGAACTCCTGCACCTGGGCGATGGCGTTCTGGCCGGTGCCGGCGTCCACTACCAGCATGATCTCGTGCGGGGCGGTGGGGTCGATCTTGCGGATGACGCGCAGCACCTTCTTCATTTCTTCCATCAGGTTGGACTTGGTGTGCAGGCGGCCGGCGGTGTCGGCGATCAGCACGTCCACGCCCTTCGCCTTCGCGGAGGACAGGGCGTCGAAGATGACGGAGGCGGAATCGGCGTTGGCGCCCTGGGCGACCACGGGCACGTCGTTGCGCTCGCCCCACACGGTGAGCTGCTCCACGGCGGCGGCGCGGAAGGTGTCGCCGGCGGCCAGCATGACCGAGAGGCCGGCGTTCTGGCAGCGCTTGGCCAGCTTGCCGATGGTGGTGGTCTTGCCCACCCCGTTGACGCCCACCATCAGGATGACGAAGGGCTTGCGGGTGGTGTCGATGGCCAGTGGCGACACGTGCGGCGCCAGCAGCTCCACCAGCTCCTGCTGCAGGGCCTTGTAAAGGGCGTGGGAGTGGGTGAGCTCGGCGCGTTCCACCTGGCCGGTCAGCTTGTCCAGGATGCGCCGGGTGGCGTCCACCCCGATGTCGGCCGTGAGCATCTGCGTCTCGATGTCCTCCAGGAGCTCGTCGTCGATCTCCTTGGCGCCGATCAGCAGGGTGGCCATGCCGTTGCTGAAGGAAGAGCGGGTGCGGGACAGCCCTGCCTTCATGCGGGAGAAGAAGCTGGAATCTGTGGAGTTGGCGTCGGACATGGGGTGTGGAAACTCGGGCCGGGCGGGGCCTGCAGGCCCCGTAAAGGATGGGCTATGCTACCAGCCCTTTGCGCCTGCCTGAACCCGAGGCCGGCGCCGCCGCGTATCGCCTTTGTCCCCTGGCCTCCCGGAGCCGCCATGCCCCGTCGCCCCTTCCTGCGTTACCTGCTGCCGGTCCTGCTGCTGGCGGGGGCCGTGCCGGGCCTCGCCCGCGCCGCGGCCACCACCGAGTTCACCCTGGCCAACGGCCTCAAGGTCGTGGTGCGCGAGGACCATCGCGCCCCGGTGCTGGCGGTCCAGGTCTGGTACCGCATCGGCTCTGCCTTCGAGCCGGACGGCCTCACCGGCATGTCGCATGCCCTCGAGCACATGATGTTCAAGGGCACCGCGCGTGTCCCGGCCGGCGAGTTCTCGCGCGTGGTGTCGCTCTATGGCGGGACCGACAACGCCTTCACCACTGACGACTACACCGCCTATTACCAGGTCTATACCGCCGACAAGCTGCCCCTGGCGCTGGAGCTGGAGGCGGACCGCATGCGCAACCTGGTGCTGCGCCCCGAGGACTTCGCGCAGGAAATCCGCGTGGTGATGGAGGAGCGCCGCCTGCGCACCGACGACAGCCCCGATGGCGTGGCCGGCGAGCGCTTCCTGTCGCTGGCCTATCTCACCAGTCCGTCGCGCGTGCCCACCATCGGCTACATGCGCGACCTGGAAAAGATGACGCTGGAGGACCTGCGGCGCTGGTACGACACCTGGTACGCGCCCAACAACGCCACCCTGGTGGTGGCCGGCGACGTCGACCCCGCCGTGGTGCGCGCCCAGGCCGAGCGCTTCTTCGGGCCGCTGGCGCCGCGCGCGCTGCCGGCCGTGCGCGTGCCGCGCGAGCTGCCCGAGCCCGGCGACCGCTTCCTCTCGCTGCAGCTGCCGGCCAAGGTGCCGGCGCTCTACCTGGGCTTCAACGTGCCCTCCCTGAACACCGCCCCCGCCGGCGACGCCGAGGCGCTGCGCATGCTGGCCGGCGTGCTCGACGAGGGCTTCAGCGCACGTCTGGAGACGCGCCTGGTGCGCGGCCAG
>DASUDN010000058.1:0-2486 GCA_036275595.1 Moraxellaceae bacterium | reverse complement strand
CCGCATCATGCCTCAAGCCGCCCCCCGGGGCCAAGTTTCTTATTGTCAGCGCAGGAACCCGACACCATGAAGACTCTCAAAGACAAGGTCGCCGCCATCACCGGCGCCGGCTCCGGCATCGGCCGCGCCACCGCCATCCTGATGGCCAGCAAGGGCTGCCACCTGGCGCTGTCCGACGTGAACGAGACCGGCCTGGCCGAGACCGCCGCCAAGTGCCTGCAGCACGGCGTCAAGGTCACCACGCGCAAGGTCGACGTGGCCAGCCGCGAGCAGATGTATGCCTGGGCCGACGAGGTGGTCGCCGACCACGGCCTCGTCAACATCATCTTCAACAACGCCGGCGTGGCCCTGGGCGCCACCGTCGAGGACATGCAGTACAGCGACTTCGAGTGGCTGATGGGCATCAACTTCTGGGGCGTGGTCTACGGCACCAAGGCCTTCCTGCCGCACATCAAGACCGCCGGCGAGGGCGCCATCGTCAACGTCTCCTCGGTGTTCGGCCTGATCGCCGTGCCCACCCAGAGCGCCTACAACGCCGCCAAGTTCGCGGTGAAGGGCTTCACCGAGGCCCTGCGCGAGGAGATGGAGATCTCCGGCACCAACATCGGGGTCACCTGCGTGCACCCGGGCGGCATCAAGACCAATATCGCCCGCGCCGCCCGCGTCACCGAGACCAAGGGCCTGGTCGACGCCAAGAGCACCCGCGACTTCGAGAAGGCCTTCATCACCACCCCGGAGAAGGCCGCCGAGGAAGTGGTCAACGGCATCCTCAAGAACAAGCGCCGCGTGCTGATCGGCCCGGACGCGGTCGCCATCGACCTGATGCAGCGCGCCCTGCCCACCGCCTACCAGCGCATCCTGGAATACGGCGCCCGGCAGCGCAGCAAGAAGCTCGGCGGAGTCGGCGTCGTCTGAGTCTCTCTTCCGGGAGAGAGGGCCCGCTTCGGCGGGCCTTTCTTTTTGAGAGGGCCTGACAATTTTTCATACCCCCCAACAGGGGAGGACATGCGACACAATTGTCGGTTTTTGACACAGTTGTCTGCCGCTGAGCGCCATAATTCCGCCGCCAGTCCGAAAAAAGCGTGACAAACCACACAGTTATGCGCTTGGCCCGACTCTTGCTTTGAATTACCTGAAAATGTGCCGGCAACGCACCGGCGACAACAACGCCATGCCTGCCCGGCAGGAATCCGGCATCTGGGGAAGCCAAGTGAAAACGAGCAACAAGGGATTCACGCTTATCGAGCTGATGATCGTCGTGGCGATCATCGGCATCCTGGCGTCGGTCGCCATTCCCGCCTACATGGACTACACGGTGCGCACCAAGGTCGCCGAGGGCCTGTTCATGTCCGGCGGCGCCAAGACCGCCGTGGAGGAGGCCCGCTTCGCGGTCGGCCGCTTCCTCGGCACCGGCCCGGACGTCAACGCCAGCTATGGCCTGCCGCTGCCGCAGAGCGTGGCCGGCAACGACGCCTTCTCCGTCGCCATCGGCGGCTCCGGCGTCATCACCATCACCTATGCCAACGACCCCGCCATCGCCGGCAAGGTCCTGATCCTGATCCCCGACCTCAGTACCAAGCCCGGCTCCATGGTCTGGTCCTGCACCAGCACCGCCGCCAATACGGTGGACCGGCGCTACCGGCCGGCCAACTGCCGCTGAGCCCCCCCCTGATGAAAAAGGCCCGCTGATGCGGGCCTTTTTCATGGGCGCGGCGGCGGCCTCAGCGGGGACCGCCGGCGGCCTCCGCCCCCGCGGCCGGCGCGAGCGTGGCGGCGGCGCCCCCCACCGGGCTGGCGGCCGCGGGCGGGGCCACCACCGCGGGCGCCACATCGGGCCCCCGGAACGGCCAGCGCGTGCGCGCGGCGTTGATGGCGGCGCGGCTGTCGCGCATCAGCAGCTCGGCCTCGGACAGCGTGCCCTCCAGGCGCGGGCGGGTGGCGTCCAGCAGGGCGCTGGCGCGTTCCGCGGAGCCGGCGGCGGCGGCGGTGGCCTGGTCCAGCGCGGCCAGCGAGCGCGTGGCCTGGGCCGACAGCGCCGGCACCGCCTTCTCCAGCTCGGCCAGGCTGGCCTCGGCGCGGGCCAGGGCGCCGCGTGCCGCCGCCAGGGTGGCCGGGGTGTCCTCTTTTGCCAGCCGGTCCAGCGAGGCCAGGGCGGCGGCGGCCTCGCGGTTGGTCTGCTGCAGGTCGCGCGTCAGCGCCAGCAGCTCGCGGAAGGCGGCGCGGATGTCGCCCTTGGGATCATTGGTATAGCGCAGGAAGGTGTGCAGCTCCTCGATCACCGGCACCACGCGGTTGCGCACGTCCATGGCGATGTCACCGAGGCTGCTGCCGGCGACGAAGCGCAGGCGGTCCTCGGGCACCAGCGCGGGCAGTGCCGGGTTGCCGCTGGAGACGCTGATGAAGCTGTCCCCGATCATGCCCTCGCGCGCCAGCATGGCCACCGAGTCGCCCTTGATCCACTGCAGGTAGCGGTTCTCGATCTGCAT
>DASUDN010000057.1:0-3297 GCA_036275595.1 Moraxellaceae bacterium | reverse complement strand
CCCCTCCCGGCTGGTCAGGCGGGCGTCGGGGGTGTATGTTCCTGCGCTTTACTTCATGACGCGCGCAAGCACGGGAGAGACAGATGAAACGGCAGATCATGGCCGCGGGCCTGGTGGTGATGACGGGAGCGGCACTGGTGGCCTGCAAGGACCAGAAGAAGCCGCAGACGGCGGACGCCCGGGCGGCCTACACCCTCGGCTACATGACCGGCGCCTCCAGCATCGGCCGGGCCCCCAACCTCGACGCCGACGCCTTCTCGGCCGGCTTCAAGGATGCCTACGCCAAGAAGGATCCGCTGCTCAGCCAGGACGAGATGAAGGCCGCCATGATGGCCTTCGAGGACCGCATGAAGAAGGAACAGGAAATGGCGCAGAAGAAGGGCGCCATCGTGGCCGAGACCGAGGGCGCCACCTTCCTGGCCGCCAACGCCAAGAAGCCGGGCGTGAAGACCACGGCCAGCGGCCTGCAGTATGAAGTGATCAAGGAAGGCAGCGGCCCGCGTCCGGCCGCCAGCAGCGTCGTCAAGGTGCACTACGAGGGCAAGCTGGTCGACGGCACCGTGTTCGACAGCTCCCGCCAGCGCGGCGAGCCCATCGAGTTCCCGCTGGACCGCGTCATCCCCGGCTGGACCGAGGGCCTGCAGCTCATGAACAAGGGCGCCCGCTACCGCCTGACCGTGCCCGCCAAGCTGGGCTACGGCGCCGAGGGCGCGGGTCCGATCCCGCCCAACAGCGTGCTGGTGTTCGACGTCGAGCTGCTGGACTTCCACTGAGTCCGGCATCGCCTGCCCCGCAGGCACGCCACCGCGGAAAGGCCGGCTATTGCCGGCCTTTCTCGTTTTCGCGCGCCCGGCACGGACACGGCCGGGCGCGGGTCATAAAAAAAGCCGGCGCGATTGCCGGCTTTCTTTCAGGACGCGTGGCGGTGCCTCAGGAGGCCGTCGTTGCCCCCGCTTCCGCCACTGTCAGCGCCGTCATGTTGACGATGCGGCGCACGGTGGAGGAGGCCGTCAGGATGTGCACGGGCCGGGAGGCGCCGAGCAGGATGGGACCGATGGTCACGCCCCCGCCCGAGGTCACCTTCAGCAGGTTGAAGGCGATGTTGGCGGCATCCAGCGTCGGCATGATCAGCAGGTTGGCCGCGCCCTTGAGCTTGGAGTTGGGGAACACGGCATGGCGGATGGACTCGTCCAGCGCCGCGTCGCCGTGCATTTCGCCTTCCACTTCCAGCTCCGGCGCGATCTCCTGCAGGATGCGCCAGGTCTGGCGCATCTTGGCCGCGGACTCGGTGTCCTCGGAGCCGAAGCTGGAGTGCGACAGCAGCGCGACCTTTGGGGTCAGGCCGAAGCGGCGCACGCCTTCGGCGGCCTGCAGGGTGATCTCGGCCAGCTGCTCGGCGGTGGGGTCCGGGTTCACGTAGGTGTCCGCGATGAAGATGGTGCGGTTGTCACGCATCAGCAGGTTCATGGCGGCGAACTGGTTGACGCCCGGTTTCTTCGCGATGATGCGGCTGACATAGCGCAGGTGCAGGCTGTAGTTGGCGAAGGTGCCGCAGATCATGCCGTCGGCGTCGCCGAAGTGCACCAGCAGCGAGGCGATCAGGGTGGCGCGGCGGCGCACTTCCTTCTGCGCCAGCTCCGGCGAGATGCCCTTGCGCTCCATGATCTGGTGGTAGTACTGCCAGTACTGCTTGAAACGATGGTCCTCGTCCTGGTTGACCAGCTCGAAGTCCACGCCCGGGCGGATGCGCAGGCCCAGCTTCTCGATGCGCTTCTCGATCACGGCCGGGCGGCCGATCAGGATGGGCTTGGCCAGGCCCTCGTCCACCACCACCTGTACCGCGCGCAGCACGCGCTCGTCCTCGCCTTCCGCGTAGGCGATGCGCTTGGGCTGCGCCTTGGCCTGGGCGAACACCGGCTTCATGATGAAGGCGGAGTTGTACACGAACTCGGAGAGCTTCTGGCGATAGGCCTCGAAGTCGGCGATGGGGCGGGTGGCGATGCCCGATTCCATGGCGGCGCGCGCCACGGCGGGGGCGATCTCCAGGATGAGGCGCGGGTCCAGCGGCTTCGGGATCAGGTAGTCCGGGCCGAAGGACTGGCTGCTGGCGCTGCCGTAGCCGCTGGTGGCTTCCGACTGCTCCACGTGCGCGAGCTTGGCGATGGCGTACACGCAGGCCAGCTTCATCTGCTCGTTCACCGTGGTGGCACCCACGTCGAGCGCGCCGCGGAAGATGTAGGGGAAGCAGAGCGCGTTGTTGACCTGGTTGGGGTAGTCGGAGCGGCCGGTGGCGATGATGGCGTCCGGGCGCGCGGCCTTGGCCTGCTCCGGCATGATCTCCGGCGTCGGGTTGGCGAGCGCGAAGATGATGGGGTCCTTGGCCATGTCCTTCAGCATCTCCGGCTTCAGCACGCCGGCGGTGGACAGGCCGAGGAACATGTCGGCGCCGGGCATGGCGTCGGCCAGGGTGCGCGCCGAGGTGTCCTGCGCGTACTTGGCCTTGGACTCGTCCATGCCGGGGCGGCCGGCATAGCAGATGCCCTTGGAGTCGGCGACGACGATGTTTTCCTTCTTCGCGCCCAGCGACACCAGCACGTCCAGGCAGGCGATGGCGGCGGCGCCGGCGCCCGAGCAGACGATGCGGATGTCACCGATGTTCTTGTTCACCACCTTGAGCGCGTTGATGAGGCCGGCGCCCACGATGATGGAGGTGCCGTGCTGGTCGTCGTGGAAGACCGGGATCTTCATGCGCTCGCGCAGCTTCTTCTCGATGTAGAAGCACTCGGGGGCCTTGATGTCCTCGAGGTTGATGCCGCCGAAGGTCGGCTCCAGCGAGGCGATGATGTCGACCAGCTTGTCCGGGTCCTTCTCGTCGATCTCGATGTCGAACACGTCCACGCCGGCGAACTTCTTGAACAGCACGCCCTTGCCTTCCATCACGGGCTTGGAGGCCAGCGGGCCGATGTCGCCCAGGCCGAGCACGGCGGTGCCGTTGGAGATCACTGCCACCAGGTTGCCGCGGGCGGTGTAGCGGGCGGCGACGGACGGGTCCTTCTCGATTTCCTCGCAGGGCGCGGCGACGCCCGGGGAGTAGGCCAGCGCCAGGTCACGCTGGGTGACCATGCCCTTGGTGGGGGTGACGCTGATTTTTCCGGGCTCGGGGAATTCGTGGTAATCGAGTGCGGCTTTGCGCAGTGCCTCATCCATCGTCGTTCTCACCTGCATTGCACCGGGCTCCCGCGGGCCGCCGGCGGGCGGGCGGGGAGGACCGGCCTTCAAAATAAGGGGCGAATCATA
>DASUDN010000056.1:0-4768 GCA_036275595.1 Moraxellaceae bacterium | reverse complement strand
TACAGCCGCTAGGCTGTGCGCGCCGCCGGATCCGGCGGCGCCCCGCTTCCTGCCCCTTACCGGAGAGCCCCCATGAAGATTCCCCGCGCCTGGCGCCGTGCCGACGGCGACGCCACCGGACCGGATGGCCGGGCCTTGCGCCTGAGCGTCTGGGGCTGGGGCGACAACGACGCCGAGGCGGCGGCCACCGCGGCCGGCCGCCTGGCGACGATCGTCGCCACCCTCCGTGGCGGCGGCACGCCCCGCGACGACTACGAATACGGCCTGCTGCCAGTGCGCGAGGAAATCGTGCGCGAGGTGGCGGCGCCCGGCGGCGGCCCGCTGGTGGTGACGCGCAACCGCTACGGTGCGCTGGTGCTGAACGTGGAGGATGTGCTCATCCTCGACATCGACCTCGCGCCCGCCGGCGCGCTGCACCGGTTGCTGGTGCGCCTGGGGCTGGCGCAGGACCGCGAGGCCGCCGCGCTGCAGCGCCTGCGCGAGCTGGTGGCGGAGCAGCCGCGCCTGTGCTTCCGCGTCTACCGCACCTTCGCCGGCCTGCGGGCCATCGAGATGAACCGGGCGCTGCCCGCCGGCAGCGCCGAGGCCGAGCGCGTGATGGTGGCGGTCGGCACGGACCCGCTCTATGCCCGCCTCTGCCGCACGCAGCAAAGCTTCCGCGCCCGCCTCACGCCCAAGCCCTGGCGCTGCGGCGCCACGGTGCCGCCCGGCGCCCACCCGCGCGAGGACGCGGCCCTGCAGCAGGCCTTCGCCACCTGGCGCGCCAGCTACGACGCCAGGTCGGCGCCGCATGCCGTCTGCGCCTTCGTCGACACCGTGGGCACGCCCGCGCCCGCGGCGCGCAACCGCGCCGTGGCCGAGCTGCACGACCGCGAGACCGGCGTCGGCAGCCTGCGCCCGCTGGCCTGAGGGCCGCGCGGCCACAAAAAAGCCCGGCACTGCCGGGCTTCCTTGTGGCGGGCGCAGGCCCCTCGCGACGCGACTCACTCGTCGTCGAGGATGCACTCCTCGTTCTGCGGCGAGTAGCGGCAGCGCACGCGCTTCAGGAAGCGCATCATGTCCGGGTCGTACTCGCCGTCCGCGGTCATGGCCACGCGCGCCTCGCGCATCATGCGGAAGTAATCCTCCACCTCCACCTGCGGCACCTTGGACCAGTACTGCGAGGGGATGTCGACCTCGGCGCGCTGGATCTGCGCGAAGGCCTGTTCCAGGCGGCCGGCCACCACGTTGCGCAGCCTCTGGCCATCACCCGGCCTGAACTTCTCGTGGCGGATCACCAGCACGCCGGTGATCTGCATGAAGGGCATGTTGACGATGGCGCCCTTGTTGCCGAGGCCGCGGTGCAGCTCCAGCGGGCGGAAGGCGATGGCGGGGGCGGCGATGATGTCCACCTGTCCGTTGTTGAACTTGCTGGCGAAATTGATGATGTCGGAGGACACCGGCTGCGCGCCGATGTTCTGCACCAGCTTGGCCTGGGTGCGGTCCCAGTCGAACACCGCGATCTTCTTGCCCGCCGCCTTGGCCAGGGTGTTGATGCTGCGGTCGTCCACGAAGGGATAGACGGCGCCCAGCGGGATGATGCCGGCGACTTCGTAGTTGCCGCTCACCATGCGCTCGCCGCTCTTGGGGTTCAGCAGCAGCTGCAGCACGGCGCGCAGGGTTTGCTCGTTGGGCACGGCGCCGATGGCGTCGATGCTGCCCACGAAGCGGTTGAACTGGCGGGCGCGCAGATTGGTGATCATGACCGCGTCGCACTGCCCGGCCTTGAAGTCCTCGGCGGCGAGCTGCTCGTTCATGTAGGGCACGAACTGCAGGCTGACACCCTCGCGCTGCGCCTGCAGGGCGATGTCCTTGGCCAGGGCATAGGTCTCGCCCTGGGAGCCCATGAGGTCGAACACGCAGGCCTTGGGGGCGTTGTTCACCTTGACCTGCGGCATGGGGGCGGCCGGCGCGGCCAGGGGCAGGAGCGCCAGCGCCGAAGCCAGCAGGCCGCGGCGGATGAGCGCGAGTCGTTTCGTCATTGCAGGAACCTCGGTACGCGTCTGGCCGTCGCCGCCGGGGCCGGGACATCCGGTCGGGGGCGCGCCCTCCCCGGGAGGGCGGTCGGCGCGTTTGCCCCGGGCAGCCGGTATCGGGCAGCCGGCCGGGGGGCCTAGGAGGGAATTATCATCAGGCCACGGGGGGCCGCAAATACAACGGGCCCCTGAGGGGCCCGTATATCGGAACTTTGCGGCGTACCGTCAGTTTTCCTCGGGTTGCGAGCATTCCGCCTCGTCCGGCTCGCGCTTGCAGCGGATGCGCTTGAGCAGGGTCATCATGCGCGGGTCGTAGTAGCCAGACTTGGTCAGGTGGATGCGCATCTCGCGCATGATCTTGTCGTAGCCGTCGCGGTCGGACAGGGGGATGTGCATCCAGTGCTTGGGATCCACCTCGCGCTCCATGTTGCGGATCATGCCGAAGAAGCGCGGCACCTGGTCCGCCACCCAGGTGCGGCTCTTGATGCCGAAGCCGGGCGGGAAGCGGTCCTTGCGGATCAGCAGCTGCAGGGTGATGTTGATGACCGGGAAGCGGGCGATGCCGCCCTTCGTGCCCAGGCCCTTGTACAGCTCCATGGGCTTGTACAGGGAGATGGGCGCGAACAGGATGTCGACCTGGTCGTTGTTGAACTTGCCGCCATAGGTGGTGAGGTCGGCCGCCACCGGCACCGCGCCGACGATCTTGACCATTTCCGCCTGCGACTTGTCCCAGTCCAGCACCGCCACCTTCTTGCCGGCGGCCTTGGCCAGGGAGTTGATGCTGCGGTCGTTGACGAAGGCATAGGCGGCGCCGACGGGAATCACGCCCACCACCTCGTAGGGACCGTTGACCAGGCGCGGCGCCAGCTTGGGATTGGCCAGCAGGTCGATCACGTCGCGCATGTGGGTGTAGCTGGGGATGGCGCCGACGGCGTCGATGGAGCCGGTGAACTGGTTGAACTGGCGGGCGCGCAGGCCGGTGATGAGGGCGCCGTCGCACTGGCCGGCCTTGAAGTCATCGGCGGTGATGCCTTCGTTGGTGTAGCTCTTGTTGATGAGGTTGGCGCCCCAGCCCCGAGCCGCAAGGACAAAGTCCTTCATCATGTTGGTGGCGTCGCCCTGCTGGCCCAGGATGTCCCAGGTGCAGAACACCAGGGGCTTGCCGGGACTGTTTGCATGCGCAACGGAGAACGCGAGGGACAGGCACAACCCGGCCAGGATTCGCCCTGCCTGGGCGAGAGAACGCTTCATGACCACTCCTGCTTTTTTGATTTTTTTCGGGTGTTCTTCTGGGTCTTTTCCCGACTCTACCGGACTTGGGCCTGCGCTCCAACCTTGGCAAGAGGGCGATATCGCTGGGAACCAGTTCACATTCTAACCATTGGTCTTGGCTTGAACAGCACACGACTAGGGGTGGACATGCACTTCGTCGGCGGGACCTGCCCCTCGCGCACCGGGTCCGTGCCCCGGCCGGCTGCTCCGGCTGAGCCATTTGGCTGAAAGGACAGGCTGGCGCGGCGCGGTCGCGCCGGCAATCGGGCGAAAGGCGGAATTGGCAGGACAGGTGGGACGACGGCGGCGCGACAGGCCCGTGGCGGGCGCTGGAAAAGCGGCAAGACGCGTAAAAAGCAGGCAAAAAAAAGGGATGGCCAGAGGGGGCCATCCCAAACGAAGGTTGCCACGCACCGTGGCGGGAAGTCGCGGCTCAGGCGGCCTTGCGCTTCTCGCCAGCGGCCACGAGTTCGTCGAACAGGCGCTGGGTTTCTTCCTTCAGGTTCAGGCCGGTCAGGCGCTGCTTCAGGGTCTCGACCTGCTGCTTCAGGCCTTCGGCCTTCAGCTTCTCGGCTTCGGTCTTCAGCTTTTCGGCTTCGGCCTTCAGCAGCTCGACCAGGCCGGCGGCGGCCAGGGCGGCCTTGCTGGCTTCAGCGCCACGCACTTCGGTGCCCTTGGCGATGACCTTGTCGTACTGCTTCTTGCCTTCTTCCTCGACCTTGGTGGCCAGGCCCAGGTTGGCCAGGTAGATCTGCTGGCCGAGGCTCTTCACGCGCTCCACCAGGGACTGCTGCTGTTCGGAAATCTGCTTGAGTTCACCCATGACACACATCCTTGAAAATGAATCAAATGATTCGGAAAAAGGGGACCCGCGCGACGGCAAGCAAACGGGTCGACGCCGCGGATTATAGGAAGCCGCCCCCGGCGCAAGCCACGGATTGTCCGACATCAGGACAATTTCTGAGGCGTCCGCTGACCCGCCGGTTCAGGGGCGAAGAGCGCCAGCAGCTGCCGGCGCAGCAGGACCTCGCGGGCGTCGGCGGAGGTGGCCGCGGGCCCGGCGCCCTCGCGCAGGGCCGCCAGCAGCGGCGCCGCGGGGCGCGGAAGGGGGGAGTCGGGAGGGACGGGCATGGCGTACTCCTTGTGCCGGCAAGCCCAGCGGCCCGGACGGCCGCAGCGGCGGACATCCTGTCCGCCGCCCTAGTGTACGGCAGCAAAAAGCCCGCCGTAGCGGGCTTTTTGTGAAGGCGCGTTGCCGGCGGACCCGCCCGACGACGGGGAGGAGCGGTGCGCGGCGCGGCCGGCCTTACTTCTTCGCCGCCTCGATGCTCTTCAGCACGTCGGCGCGGGCGGCCTCGGCGCCTTCCCAGTTGGTCACCTTGACCCACTTGCCCGGCTCCAGGGCCTTGTAGTTCTCGAAGAAGTGCTTGATCTGCGCCAGCAGCAGCTCGGGCAGGTCGGTGTACTCCTTCACGTTCTTG
>DASUDN010000055.1:0-10581 GCA_036275595.1 Moraxellaceae bacterium | reverse complement strand
CCGACGCCGGCCGCGATGGCCAGCACGGCGGCCAGCCCGGCCCCCGCGGAGACACCCAGGAGTCCGGGCTCCACCAGCGGATTGCGGAACAGGTCCTGCAGCAACAGGCCGGCCAGCGCCAGCGCGGCGCCGGCGAAGGCGGCCAGGCCCGCGCGCGGCAGGCGCAGGCGCCACAGGATGTCGCCCGCCAGCGGGTCGGCCGGCGCCAGCCCCCAGCCCAGGGACAGGGCAAGCGCCAGCAGCAGGGCGGCGAGGAGCAGGGGCAGGAGCAGGCGGGGAGGGTGCACGGTGGAATTGACGGGGCCGGCAGGAATTTGCGCCATAGCGTAGCGGTGGCTCCCGTGCTAAACCAGCCTTGAACCCTCTGAAGGAGAGACTCATGCCGGACGGATACGTGCATCCCGAGTTCCGCAAGGTGGCCGAGGTCTTCCTGTCGCAGCTGCCGCCGCGCGGTCCCGGCGGGGCCGCCCTCTGTGTCTACCACCGCGGCGAGCGCGTCGTCGACCTGTGGGGCGGCACCCGCGACAAGGCGGGCACCCCCTGGACGCCCGATACCCTGTCGCTGTCCTTTTCCACCACCAAGGGCATCGTCGCCACCCTGCTGCACATCCTCGCCAGCCGCCACGAGATCGACTACGACACGCCGGTCGCGCACTACTGGCCGGCCTTCGCCGCCAACGGCAAGGCACGCATCACCGTGCGCCAGCTGCTCTGCCACGAGGCCGGCCTGTACAGCATCCGCCGCCTCATCCACGACGCCGGCGAAATGCGCGACTGGCCGCACATGCTGGCGCTGCTGGAGCGCGCCCAGCCGCTGCACGACCCGGGCGCCGGCAACGGCTACCACGCACTGACCTTCGGCTGGCTCGTGGGCGGACTCATCGAGAAGGTGGCCGGGCGCCCGCTGGCGCAGGTGCTGGCCGACGAGATCGCGCGGCCCCTCGGCCTCGACGGCTGCTTCATCGGCGTGCCGGACAGCGAGCTCGGTCGTTGCGCCGACCTTATCGTGCCCGAGCGCAAGCCGCGTCCGGCGGGCGCGCCGCCGCGCCGCCGCCGTCCGCCGCTGGCGCAGCAGGTGGTGACCACGGCGCTGCGCCTGTCCGGCTTCGACACCGATTCGGTGGAGGAGGCGATGGTGCCGCCCGGCATGGGGCGTTTCGACTGGAACGCGCGCGAGACGCGGCAGGCCTGCATTCCCGGCGCCGGCGGCATGTTCGACGCGCGTTCGTTGGCGCGCCTTTACGCGCTGCTGTCCCACGACGGCGAGCTGGACGGCGTGCGCCTGCTGCCCCCGGGCGCTGTGCGCCGCTTCACCGAGGTGCAGAACCGCGAGCGTGGCGCCGTCATCCCCCTGCCCATGCACTGGCGCCTGGGCTATCACCGCGTCTTCACCATGGGCCCGCGCACGCCCCGTGCCTTCGGCCATTTCGGCTATGGCGGCTCCGGCGCGTGGTGCGACCCTTCGCGCCAGCTGGCGGTGGGCTATGTGGTCAACACCGGCATCGGCACGCCCTTCGGCGACACGCGCCTGTGGAAGATCAACACCGCCGCCATCCGCGCCGTGGACTCGCTGCCCTCGCTGATCTGGCAGTGGCTGCGCGCCTGACGTCGCTCTGGTTGCCACCAATAAAAACGCCCGCTTCAGCGGGCGTTTTTGTCAGGGCAGGGACTCAGGCCCGGGACTGCAGCGTGCCGGCCAGATGCGGCTTGCCGGACTTGTAGTCGCTGACGCCGAAGGCGATGCCGTCGCCCGGCACGTCCTCGGACTGGAACGAGACCCTGGCGGGCAGCAGCACGGGCAGCTTGAACTGCACATCCACCGTGTAGGCGTCCGGCAGCTTCGATTCCAGCGCGGCCAGGCAGCGCGCCTTGGTCCACATGCCGTGGGCGATGGCGCGCGGGAAGCCGAACAGCTTGGCGGTGAACGCGTACAGGTGGATGGGATTGCGGTCACCCGACACGGCGCCATAGCGGCGGCCGGTATCGGCCGGGATGATCCACTGCACCACCGGCTTCGCGGACTCGGCCGCGGCCTTGGCCGCCGCCGGCTTCTGCTCGCCGCCGTTGCCGCCACCGCGGCGCAGCATGGTGCTCACCACCTCCCACACCACCTCGTCGCCGGAGCGCACGGTAGTCAGGAAGTCGAACTGCAGGCCCTTGTCATGCGGGCGCAGGTTGGCGGGGCGCACGGCGATGGTCAGTGTCTCGCCGGCGGACACCGGACGGTGCTGCGTGATCACGTTGCGGATGTGCACGGTGCCCATGGCCGCGAAGGGAAACTCCGGCAGCGTCATGAGCTCCATCTGCAGCGGGAAGGCCAGCACGAAGGCATAGGTGGAGGGCACCGCTTCCTTCTGGCTGAAGCCGCAGACCCGGTTGTAGGCGGCGAGCCGGTCGCGGTCGATGCGCACGTCGCGCAGCACCAGCTCGAGGTCGGGCAGTTCCTTGCCCTTCTTGCCCGCGAGGCTGCCGAGCAGGGCGCGGGAATACTGGGCGGCGGTGCTGGGCGGTGCCGTGAGTTCACGAACGCTCATGTCCACACTCCTTGAAATTCTGACGAAGGCAAAAGCACGAAGGCCGGACCCCGGCCCGGCGCCACCCTCCGCATCGGGAGACTGGCGCCGGACCGGAGTCCGACCTGCCGGATCAGGCGCCGATCAGCGACTGGCCGCAGACGCGCACGATGTTGCCCTTGAGGCCGGCCGAGGCGGGCGAGGCATACCAGGCGATGGTCTCGGCCACGTCCACGGGCAGGCCGCCCTGGGCCATGGAGTTCATGCGACGGCCGGCTTCGCGGATGGCGAAGGGGATGGCGGCGGTCATGGCGGTCTCGATGAAGCCCGGGGCCACGGCGTTGATGGTGATGTTCTTCGCCGCCAGCACCGGCGCCATGGACTGCACCATGCCGATCACGCCGGCCTTGGACATCGCGTAGTTGGTCTGCCCCATGTTGCCGGCGATGCCGGAAATGGAGGACACGCACACGATGCGGCCGTTGTCGCGGATCACGTTCTGCTTCAGGAGCTCGTCGTTGATGCGCTCTTCCGAAGACAGGTTGATGTTCATGACCATGTTCCACTGCTGGTCGGTCATGTTGGCCAGGGTCTTGTCGCGGGTCACGCCGGCATTGTGCACGATGATGTCCACGCCGCCGTGGTTGGCCTTCAGGTAATCGGCGATCTTCTGCGGCGCGTCCGCGGCGGTGATGTCCACGGCCAGGGCGGAGCCGCCGATCAGGTTGGCCACGACCTTGAGGTCATCGCCGAGCTGCGGAATGTCCAGGCCGACCACGTGGGCGCCGTCGCGCGCCAGGGTCTTGGCGATGGCTTCGCCGATGCCGCGCGAGGCGCCGGTCACCAGTGCGACCTTGCCGGCCAGGGGCTTGTTCCAGTCGAGCTTCACCGAGGTGCCGTTCGGGGTGATGCGGGCCACCTGGGCGGACACATAGGCGGAACGCGGCGACAGGAAGAAGCGCAGGGTGGACTCGAGCTGGTTCTCGGCGCCCGGGGCGACGTAGACCAGGTTGGCGGTGCCGCCCTTCTTGATTTCCTTGCCCATGGAGCGCACGAAGCCTTCCAGCGCGCGCTGCGCGGTGGCGTGGCGGGGCGACTCGCAGGCTTCGGGCGGCACGCCGAGCACGATGACGCGGGCGCAGGTTTCGGTCTTGCGCATCACCGGATGGAAGAACTGGTAGACCTTGACCAGGTCGGCGCTGTCCTTGATGCCGGAGGCGTCGAACACCAGGCCCTTGTACTTCTGCTCGTCGCCGGCGGCGGTCTTGCCGCCCAGGCCGAACACGTCGGCATTGGCGCCGCGCAGGATGCCGGCGATGGCCTGGCTCAGGGCGCCCTCGGCGGCCGCGCCGAAGAGGACGGCGCCGGCGATGACCGGCTCGCCCGGGGTGTAGCGGTCGAGCTGGACGGGGCTCGGCAGGCCAAGGTTCTTGACCAGCATCTTGCCGAGGGGGGAGTTGGCGAACTGGGTATAGCGGTCACTCATGACGACATCCTTAACACTGAGCGTTGGAGGCATGCCTCCCGTGGGAGGCCCCGGCAGAAAGGCCGCCATTCTCGGGAAAGAACGGGGCGGAGGCCAGCGCCGGCCGGCGGCTGGTCTCCTGCTGCCAAAAAACGCCGCGACGGGCGCCTGCACGGACGCCGCCTCGGGTGGAAACGGGGCGCATGCTAGCAAATCCCCCCGGGCGCGGTATTTGCTGTACAGCCGGGGCCGGCGCGCCTGTTCTGCCAATAAACAATTGACTTTCTATGCTAGGGTGCGCCCCTGTAAAACCAGCTAGGAGTACCTGCCATGTCCACCCTTCGTCGCGTCGCCATCATCGGTGGCAACCGCATTCCCTTCGCGCGCTCCAACGGCGCCTACGCGAAGGCCTCCAACATCGACATGCTGACCGCGGCCCTGGATGGCCTGGTGGCCCGCTACAAGCTGGAAGGCGAGCGCCTCGGCGAAGTGGCGGCCGGCGCGGTGCTCAAGCTGTCCCGCGACTTCAACATGACCCGCGAGTCCGTGCTGAACACCCGCCTCGCGCCCGAGACGCCTGCCTGCGACATGCAGCAGGCCTGCGGTACCGGCCTCCAGGCCATCAACTACATCGCCAACAAGATCGCCACCGGCCAGATCGAGGTCGGCATCGGCGGCGGCGTCGACACCACCTCCGACGCCCCCATCGGCGTGTCCGACGCCCTGCGCAACTTCCTGCTGGACCTGTCCCGCGCCAAGGACAACGCCGCCCGCCTCAAGCTGCTGGGCAAGTTCCGTCCCTCCATGCTGGGCATCGAGATCCCGCGCAATGGCGAGCCGCGTACCGGCCTGTCCATGGGCGACCACCAGGCCATCACCACCGCCGAGTGGGGCATTGCCCGCGAAGCCCAGGACGAGCTGGCCTTCCTGTCGCACAAGAACATGGCCGCCGCCTACGAGCGCGGCTTCTTCGCCGACCTCATGACCCCCTACCTGGGCCTGGAGCGCGACGACAACCTGCGCCCCAACTCCTCGCTGGAGAAGCTTGCCACCCTGAAGCCCGTGTTCGGCGACAAGGAAAAGGGCACCATGACCGCCGGCAACTCCACACCGCTGACCGACGGTGCCTCCGCCGTGCTGCTGGCCAGCGAGGAGTGGGCCAAGGCGAAGGGCCTGCCCGTGCTGGCCTACCTGACCACCGTGGAAACCGCCGCGGTCGACTTCGTGCACAAGAAGGAAGGCCTGCTGATGGCCCCGGCCTATGCCGTCTCCCGCATGCTGGAGCGCACCGGTCTGACCCTGCAGGACTTCGACTACTACGAGATCCACGAAGCCTTCGCCGGCCAGGTGCTGTCCACCCTCAAGGCCTGGGAAGACCCCAAGTTCTGCAAGGAGCGCCTGGGCCGCGACAAGCCGCTGGGCAGCATCGACCGCAAGAAGCTGAACGTGAACGGCTCCTCGCTGGCGGCGGGCCACCCCTTCGCGGCGACCGGTGGCCGCATCGTCGCGTCGGCGGCCAAGCTGCTGAACGAGACCGGCAAGGGCCGCGTGCTCGTGTCCATCTGCGCCGCCGGCGGCCAGGGTGTGGTGGCCATCATCGAGAAGTGATGGCCCGGCCCGCTCCGGAAATGGAAAAGCCCGCGCAAGCGGGCTTTTTCGTTTGGGCCAGCGGATGGCTCAGTTGGTTTTTTCCATGCAGGTGTTCACGAAGCGGACCCGGGCTTCGCCCGTCATTTCGCCGGCTTCGCGGTTGCACTGGCTCATTCGGGCCAGGGTGGGAGGGACGGTGGTGACGCGCGCGTTGCGCTGGATGCACTGGGCGATGACCTCGCTGCGGTCTGCGCCCGATGCGGCGGCGGCCTTCTGGTTGCAGTTCTCGCGTTGTTCCCTGGCCTGGCTGGTGCTGGCTGCCAGGAGCAACACCGCAACGGTGAGCACTCTGGTCATGGGCGACTCCTCGCTTTCTTGTCCTTTTGTCCGGGGTTTCCTACCGCCGGTCCCTGGAGTCTAGCCCTAATGGTAGAGGTTGGACAGCTCGCCGGACCGCCTTTTGTCCGGTTTGGTCGGCGAGCTGTCCTGACTGGTGCATCGTCGCGGGCGCGCCGCCCGCGGCGGGGGCCTGCATTAATTCTTCTTGAGCCGCGCCAGCAGGCTGGAGGTATCCCAGCGTCCCCCGCCCATGGCCTGCACCTCGGCGTAGAAGTCGTTGACCAGGGCGGTGGCGGGCAGCGTGATCCCCATCCGTTCCGCCTCGGCCAGGCAGATGCCCAGGTCCTTGCGCATCCAGTCGACCGCGAAGCCGTGCTCGTAGTCGCCGGCGATCATGGTCTTGTGGCGGTTCACCATCTGCCAGCTCGAGGCCGCGCCCTGCGAGATCACGTCGATGACCTGCTGCACGTCCAGGCCGGCCCTGTCCGCGAAGAACATCCCCTCCGCCAGCGCTTCCACCAGCCCCGCCACGCAGATCTGGTTCACCATCTTGGTGAGCTGGCCGCTGCCGGCCGGGCCCATCAGGGCCATGGCGCGCGCATAGCTTGCCATGACCGGCCGCGCCCGCTCGAAGGCCGCCGCGTCGCCGCCGCACATGATGGCCAGCTGGCCGTTGATGGCGCCTTGCTGTCCCCCGGACACCGGGGCGTCGAGGAAGGCCGCCCCGCGTGCCGCGAATTCCGCCGCCAGCCGGCGCGACAGCGAGGCTGACACCGTGGAGTGGTCCACCACGACGGCGCCGGGCGCCAGGCCTTCCGCCGCGCCGCCGGGCCCGAGCAGGACCTGCTCCAGGTCCTGGTCATTACCCACGCAGGTGAAGACCAGGGCCGCCCCTTGCGCCGCCGCGGCGGGCGAGCCGGCATGGCCCCCACCGTGCTCGACGACCCACTGCGCCGCCTTAGCGGCAGTACGGTTGAACACGGTGATGGCGAAGCCCTTGCGGGCAAGGTGGCCGGCCATGGGATAGCCCATGGTTCCCAGCCCGATGAAGGCAACGGCGGTCATTTACGGCAATCCGCGGGGAGGAAAAAGGGGAAGTGCGACTTAGCGGCGCAGAGCCATGGTGCCGAGGCTGGCGACCAGGACGAGCAGGGCGAGGGTGGCCGCGGACTTGAGCAGCTTTTCAGTGTCGCCCACGCCCCAGATGCCCATCAGGACCAGGGCGGTAGTGCCCAGCACCAGCAGCCACATCAGGAATCCCACGCTGCGGCCGGCGGCGCCGGTCACGGGTTCGGGGGGCAGGGGGGGAGAGGGCTTCGCGTCGTTTGTCATGGTCGTTCCACCGGGCTCGGGGGGAGCTTCTTCATAGCAGAAGCGCCGGGGGCATGTCATCCCGGCGGCCCCGCGCCTTCCGGCGTCCCAAGAAAAAAGGCCGCGCTAGGCGGCCTTTTCGGACAGCAGGGGAGAGATCAGCGCTTGGCCAGCTCGACGAAGTCGCGCTGGGTGGCGCCGGTGTACAGCTGGCGCGGACGGCCGATCTTGTACGGGGCGCTGTGCATTTCCAGCCAGTGCGAGATCCAGCCCACGGTGCGCGCCAGCGCGAAGATCACCGTGAACATGGAGGTCGGGATGCCGATGGCCTTGAGGATGATGCCCGAATAGAAGTCCACGTTCGGGTAGAGCTTGCGCTCCACGAAGTACGGGTCGTTGCGGGCGGCCTCTTCCAGCTTCATGGCCAGTTCCAGCTGCGGGTCGTTGATGCCCAGGGCGGCGAGCACCTCGTCGCAGGTCTGCTTCATGACCTTGGCGCGCGGGTCGAAGTTCTTGTACACGCGGTGGCCGAAGCCCATGAGCTTGAAGGAGTCGTTCTTGTCCTTGGCCTTGGCCAGGAACTTGTCCAGGTTCTCGACGGAGCCGATCTCGTCCAGCATCTTGAGCACGGCTTCGTTGGCGCCGCCGTGGGCCGGACCCCACAGCGCGGCGATGCCGGCGGCGATACAGGCGTAGGGGTTGGCGCCGGTGGAGCCGGTCAGGCGCACCGTGGAGGTGGAGGCGTTCTGCTCGTGGTCGGCATGCAGGATGAAGATGCGGTCCATGGCCTTGGCCAGCACCGGGTTCACTTCATACTTCTCGCACGGGGTGGCGAACATCATGTGCAGGAAGTTCTCGGCATAGCCCAGGTCGTTGCGCGGGTACACGAAGGGCTGGCCGGCGTTGTACTTGTAGCTCATCGCGGCAATGGTCGGCATCTTGGCGATGAGGCGGATGGCGGCGATGCGGCGGTGTTCCGGGTTATTGATGTCCAGGTTGTCGTGGTAGAACGCGGACAGGGCGCCGACCACGCCGCACATCACGGCCATGGGGTGGGCGTCGCGGCGGAAGCCGCGGTAGAAGAACTGCAGCTGCTCGTGGACCATGGTGTGGTTGGTCACGCGGCTGACGAAGTCGGCCTTCTGCGCCGGGTTCGGCAGCTCGCCGTTCAGCAGCAGGTAGCAGGTCTCGAGGTAGTCGGACTTCTCGGCGAGCTGGTCGATGGGGTAGCCGCGGTGCAGCAGGATGCCCTTGTCGCCGTCGATGAAGGTGATCTTGGACTCGCAGGCGGCGGTGGCCATGAAGCCGGGGTCATAGGTGAAGTAGCCCTGGGCGAGCACGTCCTTCACGTCGATGACGTCAGGGCCCATGGTTCCCGAGGAAACCGGCAGATCAATCGACTTGCCATCGATCGTGAGGGTGGCTTTTTTGCCGGACATGGCAATCTCCTGGAGCAGAGGTTCAGGACCTGGCCGCGGCGCACGGGACGCGTGGCGGCGGCACCGCCGGGGGTAAAAATGTGAAGCAGTAGGAAGGCGCGCTAGCTTAATTTGTAGGGATATTTTGTCAATCAAATGGATGAGTGGTTTGACAGGGATTTTGGTCGAAAAAACACGGGCTTGGGGGCGAAGAAGGGGGTAGGGCACCCTTTCGGTGCAGGAAATACAGGGGCTTGCGCAAAAAGTGGCCAACAGGCGCGATTTTGGCGCAAAACTCCCTAGACTTTGGTCGCATGTCCCAGCGGCGTTACCTGTTTGTAATTGAAAACACGCGGCATTATACTTTGCGCCCGGTTTTCAGCCGGCCGGAAATGTCTGTAATTCCTGAGGCATTTCAATGGCTTGCCGCAACACTCGTCACTTTCCCCTGGTATCCGCCCGGACCCCTGGTCCCGGGCTCCTCACAGGAATCACGCTGTGAAAAGCAATCGACCTGTCAATCTCAGCCTGGCGACGGTCCTGGCCGTCAACCTCAAGTCCCCTGTCGCCATCGCCTCCATCCTGCACCGCGTTTCCGGCGTGGTGGTCTTCCTTCTCATTCCGGTCCTGCTGTACGCCCTGCAGCAGTCCCTGGACTCGGCCGAGGCCTTCGACGTCCTGAAGAAGGATTTCCTGGGCGGCTTCGTGGGCGGCGGCCTGCTCTTCATCGCCCTGGCCGCGCTGCTCTTCCACTTCATCGTCGGCGCCAAGCACCTGGTCCAGGACTTCGGCATCGGCGAGACCCTGCAGGGTGGTCGCCTCTTCGCGACGGTGGCCCTGGTCCTGGCCGGCGTGTCCATTCTCGCTGCCTTTGTCTGGATGGTGATGTAAATGAGAAACAGTGCAACGAGCCTGACCAAGTCCGGCGTGGGCGACTGGCTGGTCCAGCGCGTCAGCGCCTATGTCCTCGGCCTCTACTTCGTCATCGTGCTGGGCTTCCTGGTCTGCACGCCCGAGGTCACTTTCGACAAGTGGCATGCCTTCATGACCTACCTGCCGATGCGCATCTTCACCCTGGTCGCACTGATCGGCCTGGTCGCCCATGCCTGGGTCGGCATGTGGACGGTGTTCACCGACTACGTCACCGAGCGCCAGATGGGCGAGCGTGCCAATTTCCTGCGTCTCGTGCTGCTTGCCGGCATGGTGGTCGCCAACATCGTATTCCTGATCTGGGGCATCCAGATCCTGTGGGGGAACTGAGTAAATGGCCAGCAACATCAAGGCGAGCAACATTCCCACCCTTACCTTCGACGCCGTGATCGTCGGCGGCGGCGGCTCCGGCATGCGCGCGTCCCTGCAGCTGGCCCAGGCCGGCCTCAAGGTGGCGGTGCTGACCAAGGTCTTCCCGACCCGCTCCCACACCGTGGCGGCGCAGGGCGGCATCGGCGCCTCCCTGGGCAACATGTCCGAGGACAACTGGCACTACCACTTCTACGACACCGTGAAGGGGTCCGACTGGCTGGGTGACCAGGACGCCATCGAGTTCATGTGCCGCGAGGCGCCCAAGGTCGTGTACGAGCTCGAGCACATGGGCATGCCCTTCGACCGTAACGCCGACGGCACCATCTACCAGCGCCCCTTCGGCGGCCACACCTCCAACTACGGCGACAAGCCGGTGCAGCGTGCCTGCGCCGCCGCCGACCGTACCGGCCACGCGCTGCTGCACACCCTCTACCAGAACAACCTGAAGGTGGGCACCCAGTTCTACGTGGAGTGGATCGCCCTTGACCTGATCCGCGACCAGGACGGCGACGTGCTGGGCGTGACCGCCATCGACCTGGCCACCGGCGACATCGCCGTGTTCCAGGCCAAGTGCACCCTGTTCGCCACCGGTGGCGCCGGCCGCATCTATGCAGCCTCCACCAATGCCTTCATCAATACCGGC
>DASUDN010000054.1:0-4976 GCA_036275595.1 Moraxellaceae bacterium | reverse complement strand
CGGCATTCTAGCACGAGGAAGTGCGCCGGAAGGCGCATTGATGGGGCTTGCCAGTGCCTGCCGTGCCGACCGGGTTCGGTGGCGCGGACACCGCCGCCGCTTGCCAGGGACGGTGCTTTACAGGCGGGGACGGGAGCGGCGTTTGGCCGTTCCGGGCAGGGCTCACGCCCTGGCGTCGGGAGGGTGGAGGGTGACCCCCTCGCCGACACCCGCATCGAAGCTGACGATTTTTTCGGCAGAGGCCGGAATTGTCAAGCCGGACACGCTCCGGGAGACCCGCCCTTACCAAGCCGGGCAAGGGTGGTTATAGTGGCGGCACTCACCCAGCTCCGGTGCCCAACAGAATGAAAAAAGCCCCCTACTGCCTGGCCCTGCTCACCCTGGCCCTGGCCGCGTCGACCGCCGAGGCCGCCAAGTTCTACAAGTGGACCGATGCCGACGGCGTCACCCACTACTCCGCCGATCCCCCCGCCGAGGGCGCTGGCAAGGCCAGCGAGATCCGCGTGAAGAGCCGCCCCGCCACCGACAACACCCCGGCCGCGGCCACCCCCGCCGCCGGTGCCGCCGCCGGGGGCGCCGCCGCCTCGACCGGCAAGGACAAGGCGGATGCGGGCAAGGACAAGAAGAAGGACGAGGCCACCAAGGCCACCGGCAAGGAGCCGGCCCAGTACGCCGAGAAGTGCAAGCAGCTGCGCCAGGACCTGCAGACCATCCAGGAGCACGAGCGCATCAAGACCCGCGACGCCAACGGCGAGGTCAAGGTGCTGAGCGACGACGAGAAGAATGCCCGCCTGGACGCCACCCAGCGCGAGATCAGGGCGTACTGCGAATAACGCCGACCGCAGGGAAAAGGGCCGCACGATGCGGCCCTTTTTCATTTCCGGGGGACGGGGACCGGGGCGGACCGGGCGGCGGGGGCCGGGGCACGGCCCGGGAACAGGGTCTGCTCCAGTTCCGGCAGCGCGGCGGTCATGGCGCCGCCCGCGGCCCATTGCGGGTGGGACGGCTCGAAGCCCTGCTCCTGCTCGCGCTGGCGGATGGTCTCCGCGGCGGTGTCGAAGGCGGCGCGCAGGCTCTTCTCGCGGCGCAGGGCCTCGTCGAAGAAGGCGCGGCCGAAATAGGTGAGCTCGGCGTCGTCGGTGCACCCAAAGGAGGTGCGGCGTTCGTCGGCGGCGGTGATGACCAGGGTATCGGACGTCTCCAGCACCGGGATGAAGCCGCCGGAATAGCAGGCCGACAGCACGATCACGCGGCGCCGGATGCCGCTGTCGTCGAGGGCGGTGCGCAGCCACTCGGGGGTGATGCCGGTCAGCTCCAGCGGCCAGTAGGCCAGCTCGATCTCGTGGTCCTCGCTGCCGTGCGAGGTGATGAACAGGAACAGCACGTCCTGCTCGCGGTCCATGCGCGCGGCGATGGCCTTGAGGGCGCGCTCGATGCTGGTGCGGGTGGCGATGGGCTGGCTCAGCGCGCTGTCGTCGCTGTTGATGAGCACCAGCGAGCGGCCCGAGGTGCTGAAGCGGGTGTCGAAGAGGGAGCGGACGGTCTCGGTCTCCTGGCGGAAGACCCCCTGGTAGTAGACCCCGCCCACGCCCAGGAAGTACCAGTCGGCGCGGTCGGGCCGCTGCGGCTGCAGGCCGGCCAGGGCGCGCTCCAGCAGCTGCGGCTGGGCGTACCACACGTCCTCCTCGACCAGGCGCGACGAGGTCGGGATGTCCTCCTCGGCCGGCTCGGTGGAGTACCACAGGCGCTCGTCGCTGAAGGTCAGGCTCCAGGCACTGAACACGCTGAGCAGGATGGCGAAGGCCATGGCCCGCTCCCACCAGGGCCAGGCCAGGCCGCGGGTGAAGACGAACACCACGGCCAGGATGGGCCAGGCGTAAAGGAAGGTGTAGAGGCCGGGCAGGTAACCGGAGATGCCCGGACCCACCCAGTTGTGCTGCTGGGCCAGCAGCAGCAGGCACTGGGCCAGGCCGAGCAGGATGTCGGCGGCCAGCCAGATGCTGGCCGGGGCCAGCCCCAGGCGCCAGAGGCCGTGGCGGGTGGCCAGGAACTGGCCGAACACCAGCAGCACGAACGCCGGCAGGGCGTAGACCGCGACGCCGGAGGGCGACCACTCGCCCGGCCAGCCCTCGCTGATGAAGTCGAACAGGAAGCTGACCGCCAGGCTGAGCAGGAGGAGGATGAGGAAGTTGCCCGGCGTCGGCGCCAGCCAGCGCAGCGCGCTGCGCCGGAAGGCCAGCAGGTGGCAGGCTGCCCACAGGTTGCGCGCCAGTTCGCCGAGCGGAAGGGGGACAGCCTTGTTCACGGGGTCACATCAACCTTGGGCCGGGTCGGCCATGCCGGACGCCGGCCCGGGGCCGGCAAAGGCCCGCATCATAGCAGGGCCGGCCCGGCCCGGCATGGGGCTCAGGCCAGCTCGGTCGTGATGGTGATCTCACCGGTGAGTACGCGGTGGATGGGGCACTTGTTGGCGATCTCCAGCAGGCGCTCGCGCTGCTCCGCGCTCAGGTCGCCGCGCAGGGTCACCTCGCGGCGCAGGCGGTAGTGTCCGGGCGACTCCTCGTGGGTGATGACGACGTCGGCGTTCTCCAGGGGCCAGCCCTTGCGCGCGGCGTACATCTTGACGGTCAGGGCGGTGCAGGCGCCCAGGGCGCTGTCGAGCAGGGCATGCGGATCGGGGGCCAGGTTGTCGCCGCCATCAGCCTCCCCGACGTCGGTCAACAGGGTGTGGGGATCGATCTCGATGGTCTGGGCCATGCGGCCCACCGGGGCCTTGTGCAGGCGGATGCTCATGCGGGGTCCTTCTTGTGGTCGCGGTGCCGCCCCGTGCGGGACCCGGCGCGCCGCCGGGTCCCGCGCTGGCGCGGCCTCAGTGGAACAGCTTCTTGTGGAACACGAACCGGTCATGCTCGTCGTCGACGAGGATGGTGTCGCCGGTCCCGAACTCGCCCTGCAGCAGCTTCTGCGCCAGCGGGTTCTCCAGCAGGGTCTGTATGGCCCGCTTCAGGGGACGGGCGCCATAGACCGGATCATAGCCGGCGGCAACCAGCCGCTGCATGGCGTTGTCGGAGATTTCGAGACCCAGTTCGCGCTCGGCCAGGCGTCCGCGCAGGCGCTCGAGCTGGATTTCGGCGATGCCGCGGATCTGCCCCTCGCCCAGCGGGTGGAACACCACCACCTCGTCGATGCGGTTGATGAACTCCGGGCGGAAATGCCGGCCCACGACCTCCAGCACGGCCGCCTTCATGGCGTCGTACTGCGCCTCGCCGGCCATGGTCTGGATGATGTCCGAACCCAGGTTGGAGGTCATCACGATCACCGTGTTGCGGAAGTCCACGGTGCGGCCCTGGCCATCGGTGAGGCGGCCGTCCTCCAGCACCTGCAGGAGGATGTTGAACACGTCCGGATGCGCCTTCTCGACCTCGTCCATCAGCACCACGCTGTAGGGGCGGCGGCGCACGGCCTCGGTCAGGTAGCCGCCCTCCTCGTAGCCGACGTAGCCCGGGGGGGCGCCGATCAGGCGGGAGACGGAATGCTTCTCCATGAACTCGGACATGTCGATGCGCACCATGGCGTCGTCGGAGTCGAACAGGAAGCGCGCCAGCGCCTTGCAGAGCTCGGTCTTGCCGACGCCCGTGGGGCCCAGGAACAGGAAGCTGCCGTTGGGGCGGTTGGGGTCCGAGAGGCCGGCGCGGGAGCGGCGCACGGCGTTGGACACGGCGACCACCGCCTCGTCCTGGCCCACCACGCGCCGGTGCAGCTCGTCCTCCATGCGCAAGAGCTTCTCGCGCTCGCCCTCCAGCATCTTGGACACGGGAATGCCGGTGGCCTTGGAGACCACCTCGGCGATCTCCTCGTCGGTGACGCGGTTGCGCAGCAGCGTGGTTTCCTTGCCGTCCTTCTGCTGGGCGGAGGCAAGCTGCTTCTCGAGCTCCGGAATGGTGGCGTACTGGAGCTGGGCCATCTTCTCGAGGTCGTTGGCGCGGCGCGCCGCCTCGAAGTCGATGCGCGCCTTCTCCAGCTCCTCCTTCACCTGCTGCTCGCCCTTGAGGGTGGCCTTCTCGGCCTTCCAGATCTCCTCGAGGTCGGCGTATTCGCGCTCGAGCCTGCCGATGTCCTCCTCGAGCTTGGCGAAGCGCTGCCTGCTCGCGGCGTCCTCCTCCTTCTTGACGGCCTCGCGCTCCATCTTGAGCTGGATGAGGCGGCGCTCCAGGCGGTCCATCTCCTCCGGCTTGGAGTCCATCTCCATGCGGATTCGCGAGGCAGCCTCGTCGATGAGGTCGATGGCCTTGTCCGGCAGCTTGCGGTCGGTGACGTAGCGGTGCGACAGCTTGGCGGCGGCGATGATGGCCGGGTCGGTGATGTCGACGCCATGGTGCACCTCGTAGCGCTCCTTGAGGCCACGCAGGATGGCGATGGTGTCCTCGACGCTGGGTTCGTCCACCAGCACCTTCTGGAAGCGGCGCTCCAGGGCGGCGTCCTTCTCGATGTACTGGCGGTAGTCGTCCAGGGTGGTGGCGCCGACGCAGTGCAGCTCGCCGCGGGCCAGCGCCGGCTTCAGCATGTTGCCGGCGTCCATGGCGCCCTCGGCCTTGCCGGCGCCTACCATGGTGTGCAGCTCGTCAATGAAGAGGATGACGGAGCCTTCCTGCTTGGCGAGCTCGTTGAGCACGGCCTTGAGGCGCTCCTCGAACTCGCCGCGGAACTTGGCGCCGGCGATGAGGGCGCCCATGTCCAGCGACAGCACCTTCTTGTTGCGCAGGCCCTCGGGCACCTCGCCGTTGACGATGCGCTGGGCCAGGCCCTCGACGATGGCGGTCTTGCCGACGCCGGGTTCGCCGATCAGCACGGGGTTGTTCTTGGTGCGGCGCGACAGCACCTGGATGGTGCGGCGGATCTCGTCGTCGCGGCCGATCACGGGGTCGAGCTTGCCGCTGGTGGCGCGCTCGGTCAGGTCGATGCAGTACTTCTTCAGC